>NZ_JAAIJR010000259.1 GCF_010915725.1 Thiorhodococcus mannitoliphagus | reverse complement strand
CCGGTCATCTCGTCGATGCTGCGGGTCTCAATGCCTTCGGCGGCACGTTCCGGGGCCAGGCGATAGGTCTCGCAGACATCCCGACAGCGCTCGGCGAAATCACCATCGCGCGGGGTGTTGATCCAGCCTTGCACGCGATGCGGCTTGAGATCGACCTCGCGTAAGAAGCGTCCGATGGAGTGCGCGGAGATGGCGTCGACGATCCCACGCGCCTTGGCCTCTTCGGCCAAGTCCTCATGGGTCCAGCGCGCCAGCTTCACCCCCTCGCGAACCGCAGGCTCGCACGCTAGGGCAATGATGGCGCAGATCTGCTCGGGGGTGAAGGTCGGGGGTGTCCCCGAACGCGGATTATCGCTCAGACGCTCGAGCACCGGGTGATCCGCGCGCTCGCGCCAGCGTCGGCGCCAGCGTTGGACCAACGAGCGACTGACCTGCAACGTGGCGGCCGTTTCGTGCACCCCCGTGCCGGCGTCGGCGGCGAGAATGATTCGGGCTCGGGTCGCCAGTTGCTGCGCCGTGGTGTGCTGACGCACCAACGCCTCCAACTGGGTACGTTCTTTGTCGGTGAGGGAAACGGGAATCGGAGCACAGCGTGGCATCGTGTCATCAACTCATCGGCGAAACTCAAGACAGATGAGCAGAATGCCATCGATCGCCCAGAAACAGTATTAGGACTTTCACTCTAGACCACTAGCCCAATCAATTGCACAAGCGTTTTCGCAGAAAACCAAGTGACAGAATCGACTTGGGGGCTATTGTGCTCGCCAAGGATGCACCAGTGGCAAAAATGCTCGCAGTTGTTATTGAAGACGCCATAAGAGTCTTCACCAATACGGCTTCTTGCCCTTGCGACAATCTCTGGCGGCGGGAAGCTGTTTTTGTAGGTTTTCGCCTCGATTCCCTGACCATTGGAGAACTTCTCCAAAGTTGCAGTTTCTGGCCTTGATCATCGTTTCGCCCAAAACCCTAAATTATGGTAGGGTATCGCAAAACATACCAATATAAATCAGCGTGTTACGCCTGTGCTTCAGCCGTCAGTCCCGCAGGTGGACCAATCGATGATCAAGGCCCAGTTTCTACCGGTCCGGACGTTCTTCCGGCGGCGAGACCGGAGTAGTGGACGACATGGCCATCGCCGACGTAGATGCCGTGATGAGTATAGCCGCCCCGAGGACTGATAAGGTGGGCTCCGAGAGGGATATGATTCTTCATTTTGTTCTCGCTCATTATGTGACAGACAGTTCGCCTGACAGATTCGTGGTCTTGAACTGGCGCAATTCCCATCAGTGGTAGCGCAAACTTTTCGGCAAGACCATGCCATAGAAGCCGTCTTTCCCGGTCTGTGCATTCCCCTGAAGGACGCCTTTCAGCGATCGCTCAAGAATATCTGTGCCAACCTCGGTAAACTGCCGTCTTGTTTGAAATGATATGTGTTTGTCATGAGTGCCCATATAGGTGAGCGCCTGGGACAGAGCCCATTCGTTTCGCCCAACCGCACGCGACTCATCTTTCGTTCTCGCGAACAATCGTTGCTTAGTGGCGTCCGCCAAAGACATGCGATTGATAAGCTCGCTCGCAGTATCGCGATCCAGTGCGGTGCTCCTGGCAATCTCAATCCTGTCTTCTAGCAACTGTTGATGGCCGACGCCCTCTTTGGCGATGTCGCTCAAGAATTCCGTTAGATCAAGGGCGTGGTTGTGATGCCACTTAGCTTGATCCTTCGACGTCCATTCTTTTAATCCATTGGTACAGACAAGCACATAGCGTCTCCAGTCGACTTTGTAGGCATCATATCCCGTATTTCTCGCGTAAACGAGGCCATATTCCATTCCAATCTGAAACCCAGGGGAGTCGAAATGGAAGTACTCGATGATGTTGCCAAATCGGGTGCTAACACGCTCAGTCCTTGCATCAAGTCCAGTGTTGTTGCAGATCTCCTGCAGAAATCGTGACCGGAAATCGAGCTGATTAACCTCAACGAATTGAGGACTGACAATCCCATAAACCAAGTTAGATTTGCCGTCTTCTACATACCGAATCTTTAGGTCGTAACGGGAAAAGACATTAGCAATATCGGATTCAAGACGGCGGCTATCTTGATGGAATCGCGTTTGCCACCGATCCGCGATGTCCTCGAACTTATCGACATCGGGCCAGATTCTTCCGCCGATCTGATGTATCAAGGGTCGTAGGACTGCGCCCTGGAAGGCAATGCCCCGATGTACGATATCCAACCGTTTTCCGTTGGTAGCGAGGTGGGCTTCAGGGCACTGATCAATGGCAACCTCTCTGACTTGGCTCTCGAAATCGACTAAAGCAGTGAGTTGACTGACGACCTTCTGTTCATCCGTATTGTGGTTCCGCATTGGTCTTCTCCTCTTGTTACTTGTCAGACTCGCACAGGCTTGTATCGGTAGCCGACGGTCACGATGGCGCCGTCGTCGTCCTCGACGGCGTACGCATTGAGCTTCGGCTCGATCCTCGCGAATGTCTTCCGCGGAGTGTCTTTCTTGATACGGTCCCGGGCACACTTATCGAAATAGACCAGAGTCCCCGCCTTACCCTGCTCGATCTCACGGCCGTAGGCGTACAGCAAGTCGAGAACGGACTCGGAGATCGCGCGTTGTTGCATCCGAAATTGGGCGTGCTTCGTGAGTTGCATATCGGCTCTCGGTGCGGTTTCGTGGGTGGCCGGAAGCACCGGCTCTAACCTGAAGAACGACGCGCAGAGCGCAACTGACAAACTTTTTTCGGCCTGGACTGTCCTTCAGGCATCAAGAGGGCTACCGAATCCGAGCTGCGCCGGATTGCAGCGAAGGATGACGAGGCAGGCGAATGGCTGTGCCGGGAATGGCGAGGACAGGAGAACGCAGAAGCCTCTGCCAGAATGGCAGGCCTCGATTCGAGGGGGGAGAAGGGGCTTTCGCTTGCGAAAACGAGGCTTGTCGGAGCAGCTGAGCCCAGATCGGCAGCGCGTCGTCGGGAAGAAAGCAAGAACACGCCGAGCTCGAGCGCGTTCGCAGGAGGCGGTTAAACCGCGCCCAGAGCGGGATGCGTAACTTTCTGTGGTCGCCTGAAACCCGTGCTGCGCACACGGTTCGCAGGCGCCTTCACCGAATTACCGGAGTGATTTGTGTATGCTTGAGCTGGATCTCGTGAAATGGAGCCAAACCCCAGAGGATCT
>NZ_JAAIJR010000258.1 GCF_010915725.1 Thiorhodococcus mannitoliphagus | reverse complement strand
CGGAGAAGCTCAAGGATCTGCTGGCGGGAACACGCTACGAAGATGGAATGCCGGTAACGGACGACCCACCGGAGGAGCAACGGGACGCCGCCTGATCCAAGGCACCCTCAGCTGGCATACACCAGATTTGACAATAGCTCTTCAGTCAGGCATGAGGAATTTTGAGGCGCAGAAGTGCGACTCTTTTGATTCTAAGTCTCTGTTTTATTGGGTGCCATGACTTATTGAGAAGTTATGGGATGAGCTCGTAAAATATTGATTTAAAATGAAAAGATCGCTAGCCTGACGGCTATGCCCCGTCGGCGGCAATCTGGTTGCCTCCATAGAGCACTGCACTGAGCGGTAATCCTCGACGTCTCAGATCAGCGCGGCACAAACGGGCGATGAGATGACGAAGAGACTCGTCGTCGAGGTCTTTGATGTGATCTGGGGTGATGTCGAAGATCGGATGTCGTGGCATCTGGCCAACTCTCCCCGTCAAACTGGGTCAAGCAAGGTCTAGACCGAACCCGTCCTTGAAGGGATTCTCGATTTGTAGCGTGCCCAGCAGTCTGCCGTCCTGAGAGATCCTCGGTGAGGAGTCGCGTCACTCCTGCGGTCTTGGCCGTTTCCACGATCATGGCGTCCCAAAAGGAGAAGCTTGCCTCCTCTTTCAGGCGCATGGCTCCGCGCAAAGCTCGACCATCCGCAACGACCACAGGGAACAGCTCCATCCAATCCTTGACCATGGCGGCAGCCTCCTCTACCGGCATCTTGTTCTTTCGCGTGACGGCGTGGAAGAACTCCGCCAACGCTTGGAGTGTCAGAACGCAATCCTTGTCAGCGAGTGCGTCCACAAGCCTGCACGCCGCGTCATGCTTGAGCCCTGCATCGGTATCAATGCTGTAGATGAGAATGTTGGTGTCGACGCTGAAGCGCACCTCGCTCATAAGTCGCGTTCGTGGAGGCTGTTTCGATCGACTCCAACGCCGCCGAGCTTATACCCACGACGCATCCGTTCATTCAGCCGCTCGCGGGCAGCCTGTTGCGCCTCGGAGAGGCGGGATTCGGGCTCGATCGGCAGCAGCCGCGCAATGGGCTTGCCGCGCCGGGTGATGATCACCTCAGCACCTTGCTCGACGCGTTCGAGATAGCGTGACAGGTGTTGATTTGCATCGCGGATGGAGACCATTTCCTGCATTTCGCTGCCTTGTGGGACGTTCTACCTTGAGGGGAGACTAGACCAGTCGCACGCATGGCACAAGCACAAGCACAAGCACAAGTCAGCCGAGGTAATGCTCCCCAGCGTCATATGCTCCAGTGCTTCGCCCGTCCACTACATACCATCACGTGAATATCGAGGAAGCTTCTCCACTTAGTCGTGCCCTCGAGTCAACCAAGGGTGAAAAGCCGGCGCTTCGCTGAGCGGTGAGCGACCGGAGCGCGGCGCAAAGTGAACACTGATATCACGACGCCGACCGACCGTTCCACGGGGCGCTTGCGTAACCCACCGAAACAAGCCGAACGACAGGTATCCGCGTAGACCGGTCTGCGCGACTGACTCGCGGGTGCGGAATCTTGGTGTGGGCGCCCTGCGCCGAACCATCCAGCGGCCGCTGCATGAGAAATCGCTCGAAGGCGATCCCATCCCGATCCGCATGCTCGATGCCAATCTGAACGAACCCCAGCTTGAGAAAGAGTGGGCGGCTGAGCAGGCTGGCCTCGGCGAAATAGCGGCCCGAGGTCGGTGCGGGGTGATCCTGCAGGGCTTGGCTCAGCATTCGAGTGCCGACACCCTGCCCGGCGGCGCGGCCAAGGACGTAGACGGAGGCGACGTGACCGTCGGCGCCGATCCCGCAGAATCCGACCGGGCGGCCGTCGACCTCGGCCACGAGGGTGTCGACGTCGCGGATGAAGGCCACGAACTCATCCTGCTCGGCAAAGCTGGCCCACACCCGCACCTGCTCGGCGCTGTAGAGCGGCGGCGCGAGGGCGTGGACCGCGGCGGCGTAGACCGTGCGCAGTGCCGGCACGTCTTCCAGTACGGCGTAGCGAAGGATCATGGCTGTATGCGCGCTCTCCTGATGAACAACATGGCCTGGTAGGCTTCGCCAAGGCCGACTTCAACAGCAACAGGCATTCGACGCCGTGCCGAGCAGGCACGGCGTGCTCATGACGCGTCACCCTCAGAGCACCACGCCGATGACCGATCCAACGCCGCGCTTCTGGGTGATCTTCTTCGCGGTCTACGAAGCCCTGCCGAGGCAGGGTCCGGGTAGCCGCGCCTGTACCGCACGCGCGCTCGGGCTGTGCCGCGAGCGGCCGCCGACGCCGGCGATCCTCGATCTGGGATGCGGCGTCGGTGGCCAAACCCTTCACCTCGCCGAGCTGACGGCGGGCTCGATCGTGGCGATGGACCGCCACGCACCAAGCATCGCACGGCTGACGGCGACCCTGGCCGAGCGCGGGCTTGCCTCGCGTATTCAGGCCATCGTTGGCGACATGGCCGACCCGAAACAGCCACCAGGGAGCTTCGATCTCGTCTGGTCCGAGGGCGCGCTCTACAACATCGGGATCGCCAAGGCGCTGCGGATCGGCCACGACTTGCTGCGTCCTGGCGGCTATCTCGCCTTCACGGACGCGGCCTGGTGGGACGACTTCTACACGCCCATGGAGCAGCGCATCGATCAGCTGCGCCGCACCGACGCCCAGGATGCCGAAGCCTTGGCCATCCTCGAGCAGATGGCCGAGGAGCCCGCGATGCACCGTCGCTCTTCGGAGCACTCTGCCTCCGAGTTCTTCGTCACGCGCCGCCCCTGATCCTTCTGACGACGACACGGCGCCTCGTCAGTCGATGACGCCCTTGGCCTGCAAGGCCGCCCGCGTCAACGCCGCCCGCAGCGGCAGGTCGTCGGCATCGCGCAGGTCGAGATTCAGCGCGAAGACCCAGGTCTCATCATGTGTCTCGACGTAGCCGACATACCAGCCGATCGACGGGGTCATGCGCGTCGACCAGCCGGTCTTGGCGCGCAACGTCCAATCCGGGGTCTGCTCGACGACCATGATGTCGCGCAGGGTATAGTGGACCCCGAAAATTGGACACGGATTTAAGTTATCGCCTCGCACATTAACGAGGAGAGCGACAGTGACAGAGAGGAATCGTAAGACCTTTTCGGCGAGCTTCAAGGCGAAGGTGGGGCTTGAGGCGATTCGTGGGGTCAAGACGACCAAC
>NZ_JAAIJR010000257.1 GCF_010915725.1 Thiorhodococcus mannitoliphagus | reverse complement strand
CGCCTGCGGCGCAACAGCAACAGATTTTTATAACTTATTTTGGGCGGGGAGCTGTCTTGACATAGGGGTCCACCTCAAAAGACGACGTTGCAGGGCAACTCGGGGCAAGCGCGCCCGAGATGCGTGAGCAGCAGCACGCGCCAAGCAATGATCATGTAGAAGGCCAGCGCGGGCTTGCGGTGCTCGCGCTGTTCCAACTGTAAACGCTCGATTTTGCAGCCGCTTTTCAAAATCTTGAAAAAGACCTCCACTTGCCACCTGCAGAGAGACCAGGCGATCTTCTCGAGCGCCTGCTCGGGCGTGTCGACGGGCAGGTTGGTCAACAACAACCACTGCACGGGGTCCTCGCCGGGCGGTGGATTGACCTCGCTGGCCAATACGGCGGTGACGGTGACGTCGCTGAGCGCACGATCGGGACGTCGCGGCGCCTTCAAGGTCACGCGCACGGCTTTGAGGTGCTGCTCAACCGGGCGTGCGGGTTTGCCGTGTCCGGCGGGACGGGTGAAGGTGATCGTCGTCAGCACCGCGGCGGCGGCGAGTGCCTCGCTCAGGGTGCGCCCATCGGTGAGGCGGCGATCGTGATACTGACCGCGGATCAGCCAATCGGCCCCCGACTCGGGACAGGGCGCCTCAACGAACGGGTCGTAGAGGTCGCCCTCGCGGTCGGCGATGTCGGTCAAACGGGTCTCGGGCAAGGCGTTGACGTTGGCAAAGCCATCGACCCAGCGCACGCTTTCCTTTTCTTCGAGCGGGCGGTTTGCGGCCTTGCCCTCACCCAAGACTGCCAGGCTCGCGCGCCCAACTGTGCAGATCCAGCAGCCCCAAGGGCACCCGATCTGGGGTCACCGCCAGGGTCGGATGCAAATACAGCCCCCAGCGCGTCTCATCGTTCAGCGGGCCAAGCCCCTTCATGCGGTCTTTCTTGGAGGTGTAATCCAGCTCGGTCGTGTCCTGGATGCACAGCACCCGCGAGTGCGCGCGCAGACGCTCCTGCGTGCAGGCGATGTGCGGGGCGAGCACGCTCGCCGCCGTGACGCGTTCATGGCCGAGCAAGCGATAGGCACCGCGCGTCTCGTCCCAACACCTGCTGAGCACGCCGATTGCGCCGCACATCCCCCAGGTCGATGCCGCTCAATTCCTCCTCCAGCGTTCACAACGTCAGGTCCATGTCGGGTGGTGTCACTCTCTCGGTCGGCTCAAGCAGGGCGGTTTCGTGCATCAGGCGGTGTCTCGGTCAATTTCAGTCGGGACGTATTGCACATGAACCTCATCCGCGCGGTCTACCCGGATGCCAGGAGTGCTCCTGATTTGTGTACGATGCCGAGCCAAGATGTGGGTCAAGCTAAGTGAGTTATAGTCCCATGGTGAGGTGTGCTGTGGGTGCGGGTGGATTGCTTATTCGTGATCGCCAAGCGGCAACCGAAACCCCGGATAGGCAAAAGCGCCCGCGATCTTGGTGCAGTCACGTTCTGTCACACCGGCGCGTCTAGCGGTTTCATACCAGGTTGCACGCACCTGGTCTTCCATCTTGGCGATGACGGCTCTGGCATCGCTGGGTTCCAGGTAAAAGCGCGGGCCTTGCGAAAGCAGGTTGTCGGCATGTGCATAACGGCCGTAGTCACCGCAATCCAATGCCAGGTCGCGGCGGTCCAGGCTGATCGGCGTATCCGGCGTCAGGTCATAGGCGGGCGACAGTCGCCAGTCTGCTGTCCGAGCGATAAGCGCATGATTACGCGGGTGGTCGTCGGTATTCGAGATCAGCGCGTTGAAGCACATGCGGCGGAACAGCTCCTGCGCATCATGGCGCGGTTGGGCGCTGACGCGCCGCAGCTCTTCAGCCAAGGTGATATACGACCAACGCTCCCGTTGTTGTGGCGAGTCGTCCGTACGCAACAAGGTGAGGCCGCTGATCATGCGCGCCCGAATGTAGCCGTCGTCGGCTTTCTCGCGGTCGAAGCGTTTGACCAGCAATAAGTCCCGGTTGCCGAGCGTTGTGAGTTTGCTCACCGCTGTCTCGATCCCGCATGCGCGTGCCAGCATGAGCATGGCGTGTTCGACGCGAGCGAAGTTCCACGGATCATCCGTGCGATTGAATTTTGCGATCCAAAGATCGGAATCGTCTTCAACGACCGCCTTAGGCCGGGCACCCCCCATCGAGGTCCCGACCAACATCAGATCCTTAACTTGGTCGGCTTCCGCGCCTTGCGGGACCTCTACATCGGCGATGAAGGCATCGGCCAGGTCCTGCAGTTTTTGCAGGTCGAGGGTCTGATTGAAGTGCCGCTTGGGAGTAGGGGGCTCCTGGTTCAACCCAAACCCCAGCGCACCTGCGCGGTCATCAGGCGCAAACAGGAGGTAGTCCACTTCTCCAGGACGGACCCTGGCGGCGTGCTTGTCGATGACGCGCCGTCCCCAGTGATCGGGACTGGCATCGCGCAGTGCGCCGAAAATGCCGTTCTGCGTCGTCGTGCGGTAAGTCGCCTTGCCGAGTTTGAGTTCAACCGGATCGATCGGTACCGCGTCGGGCCGGTCGAGGTAGCTGCGGCCGTAAACGAAGCGACCGAGTGGACCGCCGCGTTGCTGCTCCAGGACAAACCGACCAGCGATGACGAACTCGGTCTGCCCCGGCAGCGTGATGTAGACAAAGCATTCGTGCGCGCCGAACCTAGAAGTCATTGTCGAGCTCGTCCTTCTTGCGGGCCCGCGTCCGTCCCTGGGAGAGTTCCAGCATCAGGCCCTCTTCGTCGGTCAGCGGATCCGCCAGGTCGCCAGCCGATTCCAGCAGGTCGTAGGCCCACAAGAGCGCCATGTAAACGGCGACGCCGGTGCCGAGCTTGCCCTTCTCGGCATCGGCAACCGGGCGTGGGCCGGTGCCGATCTTCTCCGCTACCTCGGCAATCGTCAGGTTCCGTCGCAAGCGGGCGGTGCGCAGGTTGGCCCCGAGCCGCCTCACGGCTTGTTCGACCGGGTAGGGAGGTGACGTCGTCAGCAGATTTTTCTGTGCCATGAGCTTTTAAAGACTTCCAGGGAGAATTAATCTGCTTTTAATCGCATAGTGAGAAGCGCAACGGAAAAAGTCAAGCTGCAGGTGCTTTTAAAAGCATGCAAATCCAGTTAGCCAGTGTTAAATGCACTTCTTGGTTCGAGTGCGGCCTCTGAATGATGTCTCAGCAACAGCATTCGGCGCCGAACTGATCAATGCGCTGCCAGAACTGAGTCCA
>NZ_JAAIJR010000256.1 GCF_010915725.1 Thiorhodococcus mannitoliphagus | reverse complement strand
CGAGCAGGAAGCCTTGGATCATCTTCTCGCTCTGGAGGAAGTCACGCACGCTCGCTTGGGCGGCGATCTGCTCGGCGGGGTAGTCGAAGAAGGGGGCCCAGTCACCGCGGTAAGAAAGCGCTCATTCATTGTTTCCCGATGCGAGCGATCCCGCCCGAAATCCCCCCTAGCCCCCCTTTGGGAAAGGGGGGGACGTTGTTTGGCCCCCCTTTGCGAAAGGGGGGAAGTTGTTGATGGTCACTTTCTTGGCCATGTGATTGAGCCGGTCGGCGATCTCGTAGGTGCTGGGGCGAAAGACACCGGCGGCGTCGTAGGCATCGCGTCGATAGCCGGACATGAGCTGGCGGACGGTGCGGTTGGGCACTTTGAGCAAGGGCCGTCCCTGGCGCTCCCCGGCAAAGCTGAGTAGGCCGAAGTCGTAGCGCAGGGAGACGATGTTGTCCCGGCGTAAGAGACCCTCGGTCGGGAAGCTCGGCTGGATCTGGGCGACCTCCTCGCCACTCTCGATGATGGCGCCTAGGCGTGAGAAGTTGCCATTGAGGCGCGGGTGCGGTGACAAGGATAGCGGTGCAGGGGTGTCGCTGTCCGGAGGTGCTCCAGCCTCGTCTTGGCACTTGGGCGCGGCGGTATCCAGCGGGTGCGGTGTTTTAGAGCGTCTCGACCTCAAACGCCACCAGACTCCGCCCCTCACGCGAGAACTCTACCCCGATCAGATGGATCGGCTGGCCCTCGGCGCGGTATTTCTCCGCATAGCCGCGGTCCTTGATCTGCTGCAGGGCACGCCCTTCCGGGGCCAGTTCCACCACTTTGAACTCGAACAAATAGACTTGGTCATTGAAGCGCACGGTCATGTCGATGCGGCCCTGATGGGTGGCGTCCTCCAGGGTGATATCCAGCCCCACCGCGGCGAAATAGCTGTAGAAGACGCTGGCGTAGTAGCCTTCATAACGCGCAATGGGGTTGTTGCGGTACCAGTCGCTGGGGATGCTGGCGAAGAAAGCGTGGAAGAGGTCTTTCAGGCCGTCCAGATCATTGGCCAGCAGCAGGTCGAGCAGGCGCAGACGGTGCGCGAAGCTGCGGCTGGGGTCGTCGGTGTATTCGCTCAGGAGCGCGGCGTTGAGGCTGGAGGCGACTTCATGATTGGGATAGCCCAGGGTGTAGATCCAGTGCCCGAGCAGCGGTTCCTCGGCCTTGTGGATGGTGAGATAGCCGGTCTGAAACAGCAGCGCCTCGGGGGCGATGCGCTCCACGTCGAAGGTGGAGAGGATCTCTAAGCCGGTGCGCAAACGCGCCAGATCGGGGGTGAAGAAGCCGTGCCGGGCGAGCAGTTTGACCAAGAAGGTCGGGGTGCCGGTCTCGAACCACCAGGGGCGGAACTGACGTTCCTGAAACAGGAGCAGCAAATCGAAGGGGTTGTAGACGGCTTCGCCCAGCCAGTTGTAGCCGTTGTACCAGCGACGGATCTCGGCGCGGTCGAGGCCGTCGAGTTCGGGGGCGAAGACGCGGTCGACATCCGCGTCGGTATAGCCGCAGAGTGCGGAATAGGCCGGATCGAGGGTGATGTCCTCCAGATTGTTCAGCCCGGAAAAGAGACTGAACTTGCTGAACTTGGACACCCCGGTCAGGAAGACGAAACGCAGATGGGCGTCGGCGTCCTTGATGACCGAATAGAGGTTCTTGAGTCCCTCGCGCATGACGAGCGCGGTGTCGGGATCGGTAATGTTATCCAGGATCGGCTTGTCGTATTCGTCGATCAGGATGACGGCAGGTTGGCCGGTATGCGTGTGCGCCTGGCGGATCAGCTCCGCGAAGCAGCCTGAAAGACTGGGGTGTTCGCAGACCACGCCGAGCCGTCGTTGATTGTCATCGAGAAGCTCGCGAATCTTCTCGTCCAAATCGGCCCGCGTCTGAAATACCCCGCCGCCGAAGCTGATGGCGATCACCGGATGGCGCACCGTCCAGTCCCAGTGTGGATGGATATCCAGCCCACGAAACAGCGGTTCGTTGCCCTCGAAGAGTTCCTTCAGGGTGTCGAGAAAGAGGCTCTTGCCGAAGCGACGCGGACGGGAGAGAAAGTAATATTTGCCCTGCTCGATCAGGCGATGGGCCAGGCCGGTCTTGTCGACATAGTAGTGCCCCTCGCCGATGATCTCAGCAAAGGTCTGGATCCCGATGGGGAGTTTGCGGCGGGCTTGAGTCACGCAATGTGTCATCATCGAAAAGGCATGGCGGCAAGTGTAGCGCCCTTGATGCGGGGAGGGATATGACGCCTGAATGCGGGACGGGGTCTTTACCCCCGTCCCGCGCGTTTCTTCGACCCGTCAGCCAAGCCCCGCCGAGCAAAAAAGGTTCCGAACGGGGCGCATGCCCCGTCCGGCCAGCCCTTTTAAAGTGCTCGTAACATAAAGTAAAATATAAATATTTTTTGATCAACAGCCTAGCTGACCTGAGTATGTTTGACGGTATCCTGCAGAAATTCGCTGACCGAGCCTCCGGCGCCGTGATGGTGCGCGCCTTGCTGGAGCACCTCCTCAACGCCGAGCGTCTCGATGCGTGGTTCGAGCGCACCAGTGGAAGCCAGTACACCCGCAAATTTGATGTGTACGATATTGCTCGATCTGGCCGCGCGCGTCGATCTTGCCCGGTGGCGCAAGAACAAACGGGGATCGAAAAAGCCGCCCCCAGCACGCCTCCGGCAAATGTTCAAACCACTGGGTGCGACATACAGGAGCGCGGGAATTCATGGCGTTGATCGGGGGTATAGTTAGGCACGGATGGCGTCGATGAGTCGGCGTGCATCGGCAACATCCCGCTTGGCTTGATCGTCGGCCATGGCCGTGACAGCATCGTAGTCGCCAAGCTGACGATCCTCGAACAGGCGCGTCACAATGCGAGTGTATTCCGGAGCAAAGAGACCCGTTCTTACAAAATCCTTGTTGAACCGGCCGATCAATTGGGCGTGACTCGAAAAGGTATTGCCATTGGCAAGGTGAAGCGCACTGATGGCATGAAAGACGGCATAGTAGGCGCGAGAGGCCGCGTCGCCATTCAAGCCCTCCTTGAATAACAATTCTGCCGCCTGAAGTTTGGCGGCGGCGGCAAGCAGCGCCTCGCTCTCGGGAGTCATAGACGCACGGCCTCGGCGGGTGTCAAGACAGTTGTCGCATTTTTCATGCGGTGTTTGAGGTGGCTTTGGCCTCCGTTTTCAGAGGTTTCCCGGGATTGAGCAAGACGGTGGTGTCGGGCTCCCAGTTGCGCGTGTT
>NZ_JAAIJR010000255.1 GCF_010915725.1 Thiorhodococcus mannitoliphagus | reverse complement strand
GGCGCTCGAGAGCGGGCTCGCGGGGCTGAACGTCAGCGTGGTGCAAGGCACCAGTGATGAGGCCAAGGGGTTGTTGGCACATGTCGAGCGCGATCTGGGCGCGCATCACTCCACGGATCTGTTTCATCTGCAGCATGAGGTCAGCCAGGCGATGAGCCTCGCGCTGAAGCGCGCTGAGCAGCAGGCCGAGACGGCGGCGGCTGAGGCAAAGGCACGCTGGCAAGGCGCATGCGCCGCCGAGCAGGCCTATCATCGCTGCCGCCATGGCCCGGGACGCCCGCCGGCGTTTGCCGCGCGCATCGATGAGGCGCTGAGCGCCTACGTCCAGGCCAGTCGCGCGCATGAGCGCGCCCAGGCGCAGCGCGCTGAGGCGAAAACCCTGATCGGCGCCTTCAGCGAGGTCGATCATCCCTATGAACTCCAACAGGGACAGGCGCAAACGCCCGAGCAGTTGCAGACGCGCTTAGGGGCCGTGTTTGCGCGCCTGGAGGCGATCGCCGAGGAGGCGGACCTCTCCGAGCGCCTGTGTGCACATCTGGCCAAGGCGAAGCGACTCACCCACAGCCTTGTGGCCACGCTGGCGTTCTTGTTCATGATGGTCAACACCCGGGTGCAGGCGCTGGACCTGGCGCCGGCGATCGAGCAGGCCATGCTCAACGACCTGATCCCGGCGCTCTATCTGGAGCGCGCCGCCGCGCGCAACACCCGCGCTGAGCAACGCCATCGCCTCCGAGCACTGAGTGCCGAGCGCCTCGCCCCGCTGCAGCAGCCTTCGCACCCGATCCAGTCGCTCGATCAGGAGACCCGCCGCTACCTCGAGCAGGTCGCCGGTGAGTGTGCCGATCTGTTCCAGCGCAGCAGCTCGTGTGTCGAGGGGCGCAACGGCTTCCTCGCGCTCTATCAGCATGGGCATCACCAACTCAGCCCGCGCAAGCAGCAGGTTTTAACCGCCCTGCACAACTTTGCGATCACACGCCCCGATGCCACCACGGCCGCTGAGCGCTTCTTCGCTCAGCCCCACCCATCCTTGTTCGAGCAGGTGCTTGAGCGCATGCCCTGGCCGGCCCGACCGGCGCGACGACGACCGCGCCCGGTGAGGCAGCCTTACCTCACCCTTGTGGCGGCTTAGCAACAGTGGACCAAACGATGATCAAGGCTCGATACAGTTTTGATCAATGCATCCGTATAAGAGAAGCCATATAGAGGAGGGCGCTACCAAAATGAGAATGGTAGATTCTTTACGTACCAGTCATCAAATTGAGAAAGCTCCTCTAGTACTCTAGTGTAACCACATGATGTCAATAATTCGAAAATGCTTTCTCTCTGAGTAGTGAAGTTGTGCTCGCACGTGATGACCTTAAATGAATACTTGTTCCAATCTAAATTACTAAGGATATCAAATTCGCTTCCTTCGGTGTCGATCGAGAGATAATCTATCGTCTGCGGAGCATTATATTGGTCTAAGAGTTCGTTGAGCGAAATCGTCTCCACTTCGTAGCGCTGCCCGGCGTGGCGGTCGTGCCAGTCGCTCTCGGTGAAGGTGTCGATCGTTGAGAGTTCCGCAACCTCATTGAAGAGAATTCTCTCACCTGAGCGCGACCAAACGCATTTTGTCGAAATCGGCATGCCTCGGTTCGTTTTGAGTTTGTCATGCCAACAGGTTGCGGGTTCGGCCAAAATACCGTTCCAGCCAAAAACTTCCTCAAGTATGTGCGTATTGCTCAGATTGATGCCATCGGTTGCCCCAAACTCAACGAAAAAGCCTTTCCGTTTGAAATTTAGTGCCGCCAGGACGAGAAGATCCTGCCGGATTTGGCTCTTGGAATGAGCGAAGTATTTGCAAAGTCGTTTGACATCCACTCTTCTTGACAGAGCCAATAAAAGGTCTCTGTCGAAAAGACCAAGCTCAGGATAGCGCCGGACTGCGGCAACATATTTTAGATCCCTGTACCATTGTCCCAGCATTCCAGAGAACGCACTTTGAGGCAATTCATTCATGTTCTGCTCCTTATGGTGGATCCCAATGTCAAGACAGGGCCTCGATCATCCTTTGGTCCAAGCGCACAACCGGTGGGAGCGGCGCCCCCCCGCGACGGTCGCGCGATCGCGGCGGGGCGCCGCTCCTACGTCGCTTTGCCTTTAAGGATTCACGGTGTCGACTCAACCGACTGGACGGTCCGATGATCAACGCCCAATGTCAAGACAGATTTATGCCGCCTTATCTACCCGCAGAGGCTGCTGATGCGCTCACCGTCAAGGAGCTTTATCGCACCCAATGGACCATCGAAACCGCCTTTCAACGCCTTGGGCAGCATCTGCACTCCGAACTCGACACCCTGGCAATGCTATGGATTAAGCAGTGCGGCAGTAAGCCGGATGGAATCGTGGCTTGAGCTTGCCGGGATTGCATCGCGGAAACTGTCGATACGGACGCACCGCCTCGACGGCGTCAGAGAGGCCGAGGATCGTTTGTGTGAGCAGTGCTCCGGCAGCGACCAAGGCACCGATGGGCAGACGGACCCGGGTGTCCTTCATGGCGGAGAGGCTGCTGGTCCAGCCCACCTGATAGGGGTGCTTGCGCGCGGCGTGACGACGCGTGGCGAGCCCTTGAGCCATGCTGGCGAGATTCAGGGCGAGGATCTTAGCACGGACGTCTTGCTGCATGACGAGCACGCTGCGCCCGGAGAAGTTCTCGATCTCCAGCCAACGTTCTTGGCGCTTGTAGCCCTCCTCCGCTCCCCACCTGCCGTGATAGAGGGTCATAAACAAGCGTGCCGGTAGGAGTTCCTCCTCGAGGATCGAGGTGGCCAAGATCTGGGTTTCGCCGTCTGGCAAGCGCATCCGCACCAGGCGCACGCGAATAGCATAGCATCGGTGGGGAGGTCTTGGTTGCGGCAATCACGCGTCTGATCGCGAGAGGGCGTCAATGTGATGATGGTGGTGTGGGCATCGCTGTCCCAGAAGGACTCGGCGGCGCTGAAGCTGTCACGGGCGAGGTGCATACAGAAGTCCGCGCCGTGCACGGCGTGCGTCACCATCAAGCAGAAGGCGCAGTAGTTGCGGTCGTAGAGGGGCAAAGCCTCGGGCTGCGGGATCTCGAGATGGGCGATCACCAACTCGCGCTTGCTCACGCAGTAGGCAGCCAGTTGCAGATCGACGACCAACTCGTGGCTCGTGGCCGAAGTCATAAAGCCGTCATTCCGCACCCCGTCAGCCGCTTGCAGAATATATCGCCACATAGCGCGGCCCGAGCAGCTGCAGTAAGACTC
>NZ_JAAIJR010000254.1 GCF_010915725.1 Thiorhodococcus mannitoliphagus | reverse complement strand
CGCCTGCGGCGCAACAGCAACAGATTTTTATAACTTATTTTGGGCGGGGAGCTGTCTTGACATAGGGGTCCACCTCATTGGCATCCCTGCCCTGCGATAGTTCAAGCGTCGGCGTAACAGCTCACTTGTCGGGCACTTCCTCCCACGCTCGCCCCTCTCAGGCTTGGCCTGCGACAGGTCGCAGATCGGGCCGCACCGCGGACTCCGGCTCATGGAATTGCAGCGACGCCAGCCGCGCGTAAAGCCCACCTTCGCGCATGAGTTCCTCATGACGCCCAGATGCGACGATGCGGCCTTGGTCGATCACCAGAATCCGGTCAGCATTGCGCACCGTCGCCAGACGGTGGGCGATCACGATGCTGGTCCGGCCCTGCATCAGGGTCTCCAGGGCGTCTTGCACCAGACGCTCGCTTTCGGCGTCGAGGGCGCTGGTCGCTTCGTCGAGCAGCAAGAGCGCCGGATTGCGCAGGATGGTCCGAGCGATGGCGATACGCTGACGCTCGCCGCCGGACAGCCTCACACCTCGCTCTCCGAGGTAGGTGTCGAAGCCATTGGGAAGACGGTCGAGAAAATCGGCGGCATGGGCGGCCTCCGCCGCTTTGCGCACATCCGCGTCTGAGACGCTATCCAAGCCGTAGCGGATGTTCTCCCAGGCGTTGGCGCCGAAGATAACCGGATCCTGAGGAACCAGGGCGATGCGGCTGCGTAGCGCATGCGGATCGACTTGGCGGATATCGACTCCGTCAAAGCGGATGACACCGATGTTGGGATCATAGAAGCGCAACAGCAGCTGGAAGAGCGTCGACTTGCCCGCGCCCGAGGGGCCAACCAGGGCCAGCCGTTCGCCCGGCTCGACGACTAGCCTCAGTCCGTCGAGCGCCGCCGTCCCCGGGCGTGAGGGATAGACAAACCTGAGCCCTTCGAGGTCGATCCGGCCTTGTGCCTGCTTAGGGAGCTGCTGCGGGCGCTCGGGCGGCAGAATCGCGGGCTGCACTTCCAGCAGTTCCATCAGCCGCTCACTGGCGCCAGCGCCCCGCAGCAATTGACCGACCAGATCGCTCAAGGAGCCAACGGCGCCGGCGACCACGATGGCGTAAAAGAGAAACGCGGAGAGTTCACCGCCGCTCAGCGTCCCCTCGAGCACCTGATGTCCGCCCATCCAGAGCACCACACCGATGGCGCCGAAGGTCAGCAGGGTCGCGACCCCGGACAGGGTGGCACTGGAGAGTGAGCGACGCATGGCGACCGAGAAGGCCGCCTCGACCTGATCGCCGTAACGGCGGCTGTCGATCGGCTCGTGGCAGAAGGCCTGGACGGTGCGGATGCCGTGGATGACCTCGTCGACATAGGCACCGACGTCGGCAATGCGGTCCTGGCTCGCGCGTGAGAGCCGGCGGACCCGTCGCCCGATGATCCAGGCAGGTAGGATGACCACGGGCAGCCCGGCCAGCACCAGCCCAGTCAAACCGGGGCTAGTGACCGCGAGCATGATGACGCCGCCAATGACCAACAAGGATGTCCGCAGCGACATCGCCAGGGTCGATCCGACAACGATCTGGAGCAGCGCCGTGTCACTGGTCAGCCGCGAGATGATCTCGCCAGCGCGGGTCGTCTCGAAGAAGCCGACGTCCAGGCTCAAGGCACGCTCGAAGACGGCCTTGCGAACGTCCGCGACGACCCGCTCGCCGATCCAGTTAAGGAGATAACTTCGCACCATCATCGCCGCCGCCGTGAGCACGACCACGGCAAGAAAGAGCACCAGCGAACGGTTGAGCGCCTCGACCGAGCCGGTCCCCAGCCCGGAGTCCACCACCACCCGGATGACCTGCCCGAACGCCAGCACGGAGCCGGCGGCGACGATCAGCGCGATGAGCGCGGCCACCAGGCGCCCGAGGTAGGGACGCGTGAAGCCCAAGAGTCGCATGAGCGCGCCGACATTGCGGGCGCCGGGTCGGTTGGTGTCGGAAGCGGGGGAATGACGCATGGAAGATCTCACTGCAAAAGGGGCAATCGCGCCGACAGGATGCGTCGACGCGCTCAACTCAAGGCGATCGATTGGACGCGCCAACCGAGGATATGGGGACGACCCGCCAGCGGACGAAGCCGCCGGGCCTGCCGCCTATTCTACGACTTGAGCCCCTGATAGTGACGCCGCAAGAGGAGCAAACCCCAGATCGCGGCGAGAATCATGATGAGAGCGCCAAGCAGATGGCTCAGCGTGCCGAGCGTGGTGTCCCAGCGAAGCAGCCCGGTCTCCGTGAGCAGGTATTCCCAGTCATGGAATCCGTAGGGCGAGGACTGCCCGGTGTTGCCGCCGACGAGCGGGAGGACGCCGGCGCGCGCGTCGGCGATATAGGGCGCGATGTCGAGAAAGTTCTCGCCAAACCACCAGAGGCAGACCGAAGCGCCGAAGGGGTCCCGTGTCTTGATGAGCAGCGTGCCGAGACAGATCACGGGCATGAGGAGCTGTCCCAGGGTCCCGCCCAAAGAGGTGATGAATTCGCCAAAGGGACGGAAGAGGACGTGCCCGGCCTCATGAAACGGCAGATTGATGAGATGGAGAAAGGACTCGCCCGCGGCGTTGGAGTCGACGGAGGAGAAGATCAGCAGCAGCCCCCAAACCACCAGAATGATCCAAAGGATGGCCCGCAGCGACAGCACCATCTCGTCGCCGCCCACCTGCTTCGGCAGCAAGAGATCTTGCAGCTCGCTCGTCTCGTCGGGGCGATGCTCAGCAAAGATCGTGGTCGGCGCCGCTTCGCCAGGGCGTGGGTGGTACTTGTAGTACTTCTCGAAGACGATCCCGCAACGATCGCAGAGTTGATTGAAGTCGTCCTGCTCGGCGCTGCATTTCGGGCATTTCATGGCAGGTTATCGCTCACTTCATTTCGCAGAATAGGTCTAAGGCGCGCGATGCGGACCCAACCCAGCCATTCCCACACCAAGTCGGAGGCAGCGTCAAGACGCGGCGTCGTCGCATCCCCAATCGGGTAGTGCTCGGGTAGGTCGCCACCGAGGCGAAGGCCAACGAGATCTCGGCCATCCCGCAGCTGCTGGGGTTGCTGCAGCTGACAGGGTGCATCCTGACCATTGATGCGATGGGCGGCCTTGGTCATCAGTTGGGCCGGGTGGACGAGCGAGCGCGAATTCCACCGAATCCCGCGTCGGCGTTGGTGGACTGCGCTGCGCTTGCCCACCCTACGGAAGACGACTGGCACCGGGTGGCCACGGGTGCTTACGCACCCGCGGCTCCCACAGATCCGGACGTGCGGGACTACCGCATCCGGCTCCT
>NZ_JAAIJR010000253.1 GCF_010915725.1 Thiorhodococcus mannitoliphagus | reverse complement strand
GTCTCAAGTAGGACTGACAGTTTACGTCAGTCCTTGACTGACAGTTTGCGCCATCCTTGGCAGACCGAATTTCGGGAGGACCTCTGAGATTCTCTATCCCCTACCGACGACAATAGGTTGATCATCGGCATCGAGTCATGGAACGCCGACGAGCGTCATGACTGGGGGGCAGAAGCAAGGCGGCTTTGCACCAGCCATTGCCGTGTGCGCAGCCCTTAGGATGTCCACTGGACCCGCTGACCGCCTTCCATATAGTTGGTTTGTAACCGATGTCTCAGCGGAATAGCACTGACTTAAGGCTGTGCCATTTCAGAATCAGATGCTTAAGAGGCGTCTACCAACCGCAAAACACGCTTCAAACTACCAGAAGTCGCCAGAAACCTGTTCTTTCGTCCGCGACGTACATCTAATGCCTGCCGTAAGTCGCCGATTTTTTTGGGGTGTTATCTTAAGTCAGTGCCATTCATGTCTGCGCGCTTCAGTAACCTCTCGACGGTTTCAGATATGTCGAAAACTTCGACAGTGACTGATGGAAGGGCACTTGGTCGAACGTAATTGATGCAAAATTATTGTGAAGAGGCTAGATGGCGCGATTTGTGCTAAGTGGTCACCGGGTCTGATTGACAATTGTCACCCGCCTAACGCTACGGTTGCCTTTCGATCAATATTCAGACAAATCAAATCTGATAACCTTTCAATATTGTTCCATGCCACTTTCCTAACTGGATATTAAACTATGAAACCCTCTCAAATTCTCATAAGCAAGACGATGGCCTCGCTGTGATGTCTTCTCGCTGCGGCATCCACAACACAGGCTGGAGTAATCACGGTCATCGGTCCAGATGTCGATCTTTTATCCGCTCCCAAAAACAGAGTAACCGATACAACTACAGGTAGTGGATCTGTCGTAAAGACCCAGATCGCAACGGGCACATTATCAAAGTTTGATCCTTCGTTGGGTGTTTTAACAAATGCACAAGGCACGCTGAGTGTCATAAATGATCCTACGACATATCTCGTTAAAGGCGGATCCGCTGGAAGTGCCTCTGTAAGCGCTGGATGGAAATTAGGTGATAATAGCTTGAATTGGAGCACAAACCTAAATTCTAAGTCTTTGACCGGTGGTGACTCCTCATGGAATGACCTTGTTCACGATAACCCATATATATCTACTAAACTTAATCAGTTTGTTGGGGCAGGTGATATTGATGTCAATACGATCACAACAACAATTTCCGTATCTAAGTCGGGCGGATCGACTGCTGCATTTGCCGCGATTTCGAGTAACGCTAGCACAATGTTCCCGAGCTACACTACGCTTAGCGCCAGCGAAAGTATCGAATATACGTACCTGACTCACGGTAATGCCTCTTTCAATCAATATTCCGATAGCGATGCGTTCTCCATTGATTTTGGCATGATCGGTAATGGCAATGATGCTACACGGAGTTTCGATGTCTTTGCTTCCGGCGATCTCGGATTGAAAAATTTTGTCGCCACCTTTTTGTCCGGCGATGACGTGTTTAGCATCTCCGGCGGAGACATTGCAGCAGGCTCTTCCGCTAGCTTCGAGGCGCTATTTTCGGGCCAGACTCCCAGCCAGTTGACAAATTACAGTGGAAACTACCGTCTCACATTCGCGGACAACGTATCAAGTTTGGCGCAGTACGCCAGTAATTCGGTTGGTACGACGTTCATTGACTTGACGATGTCTGCTTCCGTTGAGCAGTATGCGGCCAACGTGCCGGAACCTGAATCTACCGCTCTCATTGCGATTGGCTTGGGTTTAGTGGGGCGCTTTTCGCGCAAGAAGAAAATGCCCTGACTAACTGGTCACTAAGCCCATCGAACCACCGATCTTTATGTAAGACTTGAACGCCCTCGGGAAACCGGGGGCGTTTTTTTGTGCCTGATGCTTTTGATCCTACGATTTCGCTGCGATCTAAACACACAAATAGCATCAAAAACATCTAGAGCATGACTGAAGAACTTTGCGCTTATCCATGTGGCATAAGTAACGATTCAAAAATAAGTTATACAACTTAATTAATCTATATAAAACTGTAAGCTTTTGTTTTATATTAATATTTTTGTTAAAGAAAAATTCATGCAAAAGACAACATAAATATTGAATCGTTACTAAGCGTAAACAAGTTTCTTAGTGGCATAAGTGCCTCTTTCATTTCCTCCATTTATTGTTACAAGCGGTTGTGCCGGAAGTGATGGCGGAACTCCGCTAGTGCAATTCTCTTGATGAATCTCTTCAAGGAGCCCTTCAGTACTCTGAAGATCAAGTCATCGTCTTGGTTTGTGACGATCTCCCCTCCATCTGCCTTATGAAGATCGTTAAGTCTGAAGCAATCATTGACTAATTAACCTAGGCGATCCGAGTCTATCTACAAGAACTTCGAATTTCAGCTGTATCAACAGAACCCGCTTCGGCGGGTTTTTTTGTGCCTACGATCCTTCATCCATCTTATTCGAAACCAGAGGAGCTTCTGTGCATCCAGTATTCCGCATCGCCATCGTTGTGCTCGCCTTCTTCGCTCTGCGTCAGTTCATCATATTCTTGTCACCCTTCATCACCATGGTGTTGATGATCTGGATTGTGTTCAAAGTCATCTAGAGCGATCTCTGCTCGCTTCTTCCCTGCTGTGTTGATGAACTGGATTGTGTTCAAAGTCATTTAGAGTGATTGCCCCGCCCTTCTCGCTTCTCCTCTCTGAAGACCGTTGCCTCAGCGTCATCAACGGCATATCTATTTAGCACGATTGACACCCCTCGCTCGCTCCCCCTCTCTAAAGACCGTTTTCCCTACGCCATCACTGGCATTTCCAATCAGTCCTATTAAGCCTTCTTTAAGGAGGAATCCATGCGCTCGTTCAAATCTCCAGAGGACCTGAAGTCCTTCCCCTCTGATCACCCTGCCAAACCACTACTGACTGAACTCGTCAACGGCCTCACCACCTTTGAGGGTTACGACCCTGATGCTGACGGTTGGGTCGTGCTAATCGACGAAGGTGATATCGATAAGCCCCTCATTGATCTCTGGGACGACTGGACGTTACTGGACGTGCCATGGGAAGGCGTCATGAAGGTTGATGGCTTCTATGAAGTGATCTTCTTGGCCAACAACCAGTTCGGCATTGTCTTCGTCGTTCCGATTCAACCCTGGTTACCACCGCATTACCGCAGCGCACTCGAGGAACACCTCGATCCCTAAACATAGGAGAGACACCATGGCACGAAAACCCAAGCAAGAACCTGTGTTCAAAACCGCTGAATGTCCGTCGCT
>NZ_JAAIJR010000252.1 GCF_010915725.1 Thiorhodococcus mannitoliphagus | reverse complement strand
CATCGTCACGTCTATTGCTTCGTCAAATCTGCAACAATCAAATAGCTTATGAGTGAATTATTCGCATTCGTCGCGCGCTCTAAGTCAAGAATTATTAAGAGCTAGTTCCTATACAGCGTCTAAGTGCTTTGCGCACCAAGCGGAATGCGGATCAGATCAACAAGAGAGAGAAACGCGATGGCAAGCATCGCCTGCGACCGGCCATCGGATATAAGGATGATCGGGGCGAACAGGCGTTCTTGGTGATTGACGAGAACCGAGAACGTTGGTGGTCGTTGCTATCCGCCCGCTGGGACGATTGGCGCCGCACCGGAAAGCCCCCAACAGCCGTTGAGCCGACACCGGCGCGCGAGGTGTTAGACAAGTGGCTGCCAAACATCCTTTTTCTGCAACTGCTTTACCTGACGACGGTGCTTGCCGGTGTCGCACTGTTTGTCGTCCTGGCAGATTTGATCGATCCCGAAACCGCATTCGTCGTGAATGCCGTTATTGCGTTGGTCATGATGTTTGGTTTCATTGGCGCCGCTTTCGGGTTGCACAAGCCGTTGCGCCCTTGGTTCCCGAACCTTAACCTTTCGTTTGATCGCGGCGGCGATTACGGGGTGTTGCTTGGCTTTTTCACGCTGTTTAGCGTGCTGTTTGTCGGCAGTCAAGGCAGTGTCTGGTGGAAAACCGCCTTTGCTGATCGTCTCCCTGAGGTCTTCTTGGCTGAGGCGATAGGCTACAAGGGCGAAAACGTCATGCTCGGTTTGCGCGATGTCCGAGTCGCGCAAGGCAGCTTCGGCGTCGAATACGGTGCATACCAGCCTCGCGTTTACAACCATGCCGAGCGCAGATCTGAAACCGGTCGGTGTCACTATGTGGCGCGACTCGTCTCGACCCGTTCCCCAGAAACCTGCTTGTATTTGGGCGCTGTTGAGGATGATCCGCAGACTCAGACTAAGCGACGCAGCAGTGCGGAACGCCTCCTAACGCTGGGGCCTTATTATCGCGAACCTCTTGATCTGGGCCGCACTGGCACGGCCAGCGCATTCAAAAAGGCACTCGACGATCTGGAAGGTAGCGAAACCCGAAGGTGCCGGAATATGATCGTCGAGCCAATTGCGGATCCAGATGCGCTTGCAGGAGAAGAATGGCGCGAGCTTTGGTGGATCATCCTAGCTTTGCAGCTCTCCCCCTTGGTCTTGTTGTTGATCTGGGCTTGGTTCAAATGGGAAAACCGCTGGCTCTAATCGGTGCGTCCGCTTCTGGCCAACAGCCGTCAGTGGAGCGAAGACGGTGAGTTTCCGTTAATGGGGAGTTGGAGTCACCGCGCCAAGCAGTTCGAGTGACAACTCCCCGCGTCGAAGCGACGGTCGCGTCAGTCGCGCGACCGACCGCTCCGAGTGATGAAGGTGTCAACGCGCAGATGGCCGCGTGTACTGGCTCTACGCGGATCTGGCGGCGGGTGGCGTCTCTTAGGGCTACGCCTTGTCGGACGTCTCTTTAGTCGTGTTGATGCCAAGCGGGATGTAGGCGAGGCAGGTTCCGAAGTAGGCCGTCGCAATCAGGACGAGACCGACGATGTCCAGCCACCAGAGACCGGTGGCGATGCCGAAAAGGATCGCGACACCGCCCGCGACGAGGCGAATATTACGATCCTGCTGACCCACGTTCTTGACCAGATCCATACGATGACTCCGAAGGTTGCTTGACTCAGAATGGCGTTGTGCGGCGTCGGTCAGCGGAGAGATCCCGAGCGCCTCATGGCGGCGACATTGGGCCATCGCCGTCGATTTCCAGTCATCAAGGCCCTGCTGAGTCTGGCCCATCTGAGACTTTACATAATCCATGTTATACGCATATAGGATATTGATATTAAATGGATTATCGAATGCGCGCCATGGCGCCGCGCATGGCCTCGCCGACCGGGATACCGGTGCTCCTGAGACCACCGATCGAGGACCGAGAGCGTCGTCATACGCCTGCCGCGTCACGCATGGAGCGCGGCTTCGGTGGCCAGACCCTGAAGGAAGCGTGCGTCATGTGTCGCGGAATCTAGGTCAAGCGAGACAGCTGACCCACCGATTGGATCGTCGATCCCGCCTTGCAGCTGCATCGGGTTCGACCTGGTTTAGCCACATCAAAAACCACAACCTCAGGTGTCTTGAAGGCGAAGCCGTACCCTGCGACGCTCCTCGGCCGTGCGCTGCGTGATGATGATGCGCAGTCACAACTTGGTGTCCGACGCGGAGATGCAGACCTTCAGCCCGGAGGTTCAGCGCGCCTCCGCGGTTCCCTCGTCCGAGTGAGATGACCGAGAGCCCAGGTGGCAACTGGTGACACCTTGGGTCTACCCCATTTAACGGTCTTTCGCCAAAAAACCGTTTCGAGCGCACCTCCACCTCAGCGCCGACGCCATTCCCAAGGCGGGATCGGGTCAGCTTCGCTCCCTCAACACCTATCGGTTTCCCGAAATCAACCGGAACAGCCGCTCCAAGCCTGCGTAGCCAGGCCATCCTCGCCTGGTTCGCCAGGGCTGGAAGCCCTGGCTACATAAAACCGATAGGTGGTGAGGCTTCGCTCCAGAGCCTTGCCCTCCGCGCCTTGGCTCCCTCCTCGGCGAAGGCGTAGCGCTCCCGATCCTCAGCTGGCTTGGGGAGCGGGATCCTGCGAGCCGACTGGGCGGCCCTCCTCCGGGTCCTCTGAGACGCGGTCGAACCGAGGCCCTGGTTCCCTCTAAGGATCAAACACTTTTTATCCTTATGTTTGCTGCGCGCAAACATAAGGCCCCTCCAGATCACCTTCAAACGCGAACGAGCTGCCTGGAAACCCCCAGTTCACGCGGCTTCGCGGCTCGTTTTCCGAAGTTGGCACAGCAGCTGCTTTATCCCCAGCAAGCGCACCAACAGCGCAAAGCCCCGAAGACAACGCAACGCACATCTGGAGAGACATCATGCTGACCATCACCGACCTGACCCTTCGTAACGACCTCGACGCCGCTGCCATGGGTAGCGTTCGCGGCGGCTTCTCACTGAGCGACTTCGATGCCCTGCTCGGCACCGCGATCGTCAACGCCCCTGAGATCGACATGGGGACACATGCCCTGCTGCAGAGCCAAGGCGTCGCGGTCGATCAGTCCGGCAACATCGGCGGGCTGAACCTGGTGTTCTCGAATCAGACCCAGAACGGCATCGCCGGCCAGGTCGCCTAAGACGCTGTATAGGAACTAGCTCTTAATAATTCTTGACTTAGAGCGCGCGACGAATGCGAATAATTCACTCATAAGCTATTTGATTGTTGCAGATTTGACGAAGCAATAGACGTGACGATG
>NZ_JAAIJR010000251.1 GCF_010915725.1 Thiorhodococcus mannitoliphagus | reverse complement strand
TTCCACCGTCAGTCGAGCCGTGCGCCGGTTTGAAAACGAGCTTGAAAACGGGATTGAATCGCCAGTGGACCTACCCAACAAGCCGAAGGGTGCTTGATTGCAAGACCTGACCCCAAATGCGCCTGGCAACCCGCGCCGGTCTGGTCCGACGCCAGATGTCGGACAAAGGATTGGATTTCCTCTCCCGTATCTTTAATATCCTTCGATCCGCTCAAACATCCTCAAGACCTGACCTAATTCATGGATTTCCGCTACCGAACCTCAGCATCCTCGCACTCGAATTTCACCAGCATGGCGATATGCCTGTGCCTTTCTCTGCTGCTTGCCGGCTGCGGCCAGAGCCTGATACGGAAGGGAGACGATGTCCCTCTTAGCAACCCGATGCTCAATGCAAACTATTCTGAAGACGCAGAGGTTCCTTTCGTCGAGGAGTCCAAGAGGGCTACGAGAGGTGGTTACAGGCAAGCCGACTTTGCGTCAGAGAGCGCATCGCGCAGAACGCGGGATATGGCAAATTGGGTTGTCAGTTCGGGAGACAATGTCAACATGCCGTTCGCGATCGTCGATAAAGTCAATGCGAAGGTCTATGTATTTGACGTGAACGGACAGCTGCGCGGCGCCGCGCCCGTGCTGCTGGGAATTGCGAAAGGTGATAACACCGCCCCCGGCCTTGGAAAAATACCGATGTCACGTATTCCCCGCTCGGAGCGCACGACGCCGGCTGGGCGTTTCGTCTCGGCAATGGGGCGCAGCCTACATGGCAAGGACATACTCTGGCTCGACTATGAAAATGCCATCTCCATGCATCCGGTCGCTACGGGTAGACCCAAAGAGCGCCGGGTGCAACGTCTGGAAACCCCATCGCCGCTTGATAACCGTATTTCATTTGGCTGCATCAATGTCCCAACGAAATTCTTCCATGAAGTTGTGCATGAAGTCTTTTCGGGGGTAGTCGGCGTCGTCTATGTTCTGCCAGAAGACAAGCAGGCCAAGCAATCATAGTCCGGAGGTAGGTTACTGAGCGCTTACCGCCGGCTGCGTATCCCTTTGATTGTTCGCGTGGAGTCAGCTCTTCGAACTCGAAGTTGGCTGATCAGGCACCTCCATTCGATCTTCAAGACCGGTATGCTGGCGGCCGCCTAATTGCAGAGTTCGTGGATTGAGTGCGGTGTGGGATTCATGCGCTTGACAGGCGGCTCCCAACCCTTTTTCTCGTCGATCCAGCTCGGCAAGGGCATCACCATTGGCAGATGCCCGTTCGGGCGATACCAGGAATCAACGCTCCAGTCAGCTCCGCTTTCGGCATCGACGAGAGCGGCCGTCCAGTGAACTAGATTGACATCGAAAAGATTGCGCACTTTAGGTGACGATATTTTCCAGCCGGGCAATTCCCCGATATCCTGAAGAATCCGCAGATAGGTAGTAGTATTGGTTGCGTTATCGACGCAATCCATCCGCCCGTCGACTCCCACCTCAAAATCGTTAATGGCAAGGTCGTTAGCCAAGAACGGCTGATATTTTTGAGCCAGCAATTCCATTTGCCAGACCCCAATACGAACACGCTGCAACCTATCCTGAAGACGCTTGCCAGGGCAAAGCGCCATATAGCTTTTTAGAAAAGCCATATCGTCGTGAGTAAAGGTCACATTCTGTCTGCGCGCACATGACCAGTTAAAGCAGATTCGCAGCGTTACAGATCCGTTTGGGTTGATCGCGTACTTTGGTGGGAGTGGAGCCGATGATCCCTGGCTACCCTTGAAAACCGGCTCTGCCGCAGCGGCACCAATCAAAGCGGCATGGCTGATGACTAGAGCGAACCAACCGCTCATAGCGAGCCGGGGAGGCATATCAAGTCGCTACAATGGAGCCAAAGAATCGCGCCAACATGAAGTTGAAGAGCTTCATGTTGGCGCTGTTCTTGCCCCTTAGAAAAAAGAGACGTCTCGGCTTTTGATGTCGCACGCTGCCACTTTTCGGCAGTAGAAGGCGTCGCCCTTACCACCAGACCCATTGATGCAAAATCAGCACGCTAGAGATGCATCAACACCATTCCAAAGCAGGCAGCGATACCATGGAAGCCGAGGCGTTATCAGTTTCGATAAGGTTTTGGCTCATACGACGGCATTGGGGGCGCAGCGGCTGGCGCCGGCTCATGCTTCGAGGCAGTGCTGCAAGCCGAGACCATAAGCACCAAGGCAATGGCGCTAAGAGTTGCAGTTACAGATACGGTCTTCATGCGTTGTCACCTATTTAGTGTTGGTGTTGGTGTTGGTGTCGAAAACTCATGCCAGTGAAAGTACGGCGGCAATGTTACTGCTTCACTGACAGCATGCCCCCATAGAAAGCCGTCTGTCTTCGCAGTGGTTTCAGCAGATAACGAGCCTAGACAGATCATCCACAGTTCCTGAAAGTGGCGCAAGCCCTTCCCCCAAGAAAGCCATGCATTTAGTTATATAAGTCCAAAGGGACTTGCTCTTCAAGCGCTGCCAGCCAAAGAGCGCCAAGCAAAAGGGCCGGCAGCCTTGGAGAAAGGGGGGAGAATTTGATTTGGAGCAGCGCCCTTCTCCGCATGATGGCTGCGCGATTTAATGCTTTTAAGTCAATACTTTACCGAATAATGCATCACATGAGACCGAAGCACACTACCCGATGGCGGACGTGCGCACATTCGCATGAAGAAGCGCGGACCGCGAACCAAGAAAGGGCGCTGTCGCTACCGCGGGATGTGGCGTGAGCCGAAGCGGTTTATCGCCTCCGCCGTGGGACCGGACGGACGTCAAGACCCGAGCTTTGCTCCCCTGATCGATGCCACGCTCGCGGGTCCCAATGGGGTGTTCTGCATGCTCGAGCGCAGGCTTGCGCATCGAGCAGGCTGAACGCGTGTTCTTCATCGCCGACGGCGCCCATTGGATCTGGACGCCTATTCAGACATTGTGCGTGCGCCTAGGGCCAAGCCAGGTCGTCGAGCGCGTTGATTATTGCCATGTCGTCGAGCATCTGCAAATCTGGGGGTCAGGTCGCCCGTGCAACACCACCGCCGGTCCGGACATCCTATGGGTTTGCCCAGGCGGTAGAACTCGGCTCTCGACTGGCCGCAATGGCTCGCCCCCACGGTATCGGGACCCGCTATCCAATTCCTTGTCCACCGTCTTCTCGCGATGCTAGGGTCATCAGCACAGCACAGCACAGCACAGCACCAGCAATGATCGATTCCACCAACGGATGCCCGATACCAGCTTCAACTACCTGACCGCGGACAAGACGGATCTCTACCGGACCCTGATGCGGGCCTTCTCCGAAGCCAAGGAACACTTCCTGGTCCACCTGCGCCCGGAGGACGT
>NZ_JAAIJR010000250.1 GCF_010915725.1 Thiorhodococcus mannitoliphagus | reverse complement strand
AAACGCATTAGCGATTTCATCGACTTCTTCAATCGCACGTTGGCCAAGCCCTTCCGCTGGACCTATGAGGGAAAGCCACTCGCGGCATAAATGATTAAACAGTCTCGGGATTTCCACTCTGTTGCACTAGGATGACCAGAAACCCAGGAAGTCTCAATACGGTGCCGATTTGATGGTCAATCCCGATGCGGCATCGCGTGCAGGATGACCTCGACGCACGACCACGAACGCGAGACAAGGGGAGAAGTCGTGCGAACCCAGAGTATGCCGCCCCACTTCTTCCGGGGCGGCAGCGCCGATCTCAGCGAACGCGACGGAAGTGATAGATCACCGGCTCCTCGTAGCAGTTTCCACCGTTGGTAATGGAAACCTTGAGATCGAAGTCCTGATAGCGATCCACGTTGACGACGGAGCTGATCAGCGTACCTGCTGGACCGGACGCCGACGAAGAGGGCGGAGACGCATAGACGGAGTACACCCCGCCGTACTGTGAACCACCGTTGCTGATCGATGTTTGGACGCGAAGCGTGGAGCGCCTGCGCATGTCACTCGCCGACAGATGCATCACCAGCTTGCCGATGCGGCGATCGTGAATCGGTTTCGTCCACTCGACCACAGACATGGACTCATTCCCTTCATAGAGGACACGGCCGTCGATCTCGCCTTCGCTTCCGATGCCCTGCGAGCCACTTCCATCGACCACGGGCCTTGTCCAGTTCAGTTGATACCCGTTGTCCTTCGGTTGGTTGCAGCTGAGATAAGGCTTACGAGTCTCGCCGGCCAGCACCCATTCGGGATCGGCGTTCTGCGCCACGGCATGCGCCGCTGCAACGAGCAGTGCGACCAAAAGTGCAACTTTCATACGTGTGCCCTCAAGGTACAAGATGAGCGTGGCTTCTTGGGTATGTGCAAGTGTCGTCCAAGCTAACCTTTGGGTCAAAGAATGATCATCTTTCTCCCCCAGGGTGAAACAGGGACGAGCGGACAACTCAGAACAGCTTCTAGCGAGCCGGAATGGCCGGAAGAGGCGCCGTGCCGACCACGGAGCCACGGCGCGGCACCGAGCAATCCCAGCCTCACGCGTTGACGCAACGAGACGAACCTGTTTAAGTTGCCTAAAGCGTCGGCGTGCGCCAGCGCCAGTGTGTGGAGGCTGCTAGTCATGTCGGTCCATCACAATATTGAAGATGCCTGCAGGGCTTGGAATGCCTGGACGCACCTCGCCGCGCGATTCACCGCTGTTGGAATGATCGGATTCGGTTGCCTCGTCTTTTCCGGCAACTATGGGATTTCAGACGAGATTCCCAGCTATGTCGAAATTGGCGTCGCCATCATTGTCTTCGGCGTCTTGATGTTCATCGGCCTCAGCGGCAAGGGCGGCATCTTCGACAGGGTCAAGAATCTTATCGTCAGTTTCCTCTTGGGGGGATTCGCAGCTGCAGCCGGACTCGTGACGGCGAGTTCAGACACCTGGTACGCGCAGCTGGGATATGGCGCGCTTACGCTCATGATGGGAATTTGGGCGCTGGAGCGTCTTTGGGCTGCGCTCGCGGGAAAGCCGGCCCTAAAGTAGATCGCCATGGCTGCAGACGCCTAGAGTCGACGCGCGGATCGAAAGACCGCGAGGCGCTTCGGGGTTGACGCATCGTCAATGCAAACCATCTCAACACCTGGGTCGAAGTCGCGCGTTGCATGGAGCCGCGCTTATTGGATGCTTTGCCTCTTGTGGCTGTCCGTCCTCCTACCCATAGCCGTGCTGACGAGGACGATGTTAGAGGTGACCTTCAATCATCTGCGTCTGCACTGGAGCGAAGCCTTTTTCCCTTTGTTGACGCAGTGGTATCAGCTCCTGGGTGCCGATGGACTGCTGGGAATCGCCGCGCTCCCTGGCCTACTGGCTCTGATACTGCTGCCCTTTCGTAGCCAGCTCCTCGCAACCGGCATCCTTGGACTCGCACTGATCGGCGGTCTCTACGTGACAGCTGGCGCGATGGTTGCTTTGCATATCGCATACGTGAAGTTTTGCATCAGCCTCTGAACCGCCGTCGTCCGTGCGAAACAGCTTAACGGCAGAGTTTCAGTGGTTCTGACGCGAGGCATGTACCGCTAACGTCGTCACCACTCCGCCATTGGCAGCGAATTCCGAGAACGTGATTCAGGGCGAAGCATTCACCCGGATGGATGCCTCCAAGCAGTCTCTCAGCGTATTTTGTTGCTGCGCTGGGACAGCCGATTGTGACCGTCATGCACCTTGCAGCGGACGCTTGTTGCGGCGAAGCGAGCGTCTGCAGGTCGTCGACAACCGTCAGTGGGGCGAAGACGGTGAGTTTCCGCTAATGGGGCACGACGGTCAGTCGGGTGGCGTCCAGTTCCGTGACGAGCGCGATCAGTTTGGTGACGCCGCTGCCCAATCTTATGGAGGCTGTGACCAATCTTCTGACTTCGCCGACCAGTTTCCTGACAGAGTCAGAAGTACCTCGAGTCCGTAATCGGTGCTGCGAAACTCAGGGTGTACAGTTTCGTGGCAGACGCCGACCAGTTTCAGTGACGACCGCTTTTCAATTTGATGAGGCGAGCGTCCAACTTCATGACTGTCGCCAGTGAACCCCAGTTCCGGTCAGCAAGAGCAGAGGGTGGGTTGAGCGGCCACGGCACGACACTGATATCCGATACGAGTGCCCAATAGACCGTGAAACCCATCCGCCCCTAATACTGGTGCTTGACTTGATCCTGGACCCAACCCGGCCGCGAGCACGGGTGGGTAGATGCGGTTGGACGCCGTCTTTGCGGATGCTAGAGAAGCTTGTCCGTCTTGGCCGCCATGATGAAGTCGTTGCGGTGCAGGCCGCGGATCTTGTGCGACCACCAGGTGACGATCACGCTGCCCCATTCCGTCACCAGCTTGGGGTGATGGCCCTCGGCCTCTGCGATCTCACCGACCTTGTTGGTGAAGGCGAGTGCCTGGACGAAGTCCGGAAAGGCAAAGTGTTTCTCCAGCTGCATCACGCCATCCCGCACCTCGATCGACCAATCCGGAATGTCCCGGATCAAGGTCTTCAGCTCCTCATCCGTCACCTTGGGCGCATCCGCACGACAGGCTTCACAAGTTTCTTGAGTTAGCTGACTCATAGGACGTCTCCTCCGACATTGAGCATATTGGAGACAGCCAGTCGTCATCGCAGCCGACAATCGACCCTGTGCTCCGTGGAAAACCGAAACTTTGCTGTCGACTGGATTGGGTCAGGCGTAGCGCTATTCCAGCCCCGCGACGTCAGTCGGCAGGCCAGACCACAGAGGCGCGAGTCCAAGCGTGTTACGTCCCGCGCTGATTTAGGGAGAGCGTCGCGACCTATTTTGGGTGAGACGCAAAGAAAAGTCCCGAGCTGGC
>NZ_JAAIJR010000024.1 GCF_010915725.1 Thiorhodococcus mannitoliphagus | reverse complement strand
GCAGACGGACTCCAACGTCCACGGAAGAGGCCATTGCGGTCGCTCGCTGGCGTTGGCCGAATGTCAGCAACTGGCCGGCTGCTGCCACCATGAAGGCCCAAGACGGACATCGTCGTGGCTCACAGGCCTCGACAGCAGCGGTGGCGGAAACTGGCAGTTCTAGCGGGAATTATTCTGAGAAGAATTCGCAGAATAACGTGAACGACAACAGGGGGGCCTTTCACCGAGGAAAAAGACCGCAAGGGATCTGACGGACTCATGAGACCTGGCGGGTCAGCTCATCAAGGTCGGCAGCCTCAACCGCGCTCGCGCCCCGGTTGGCGCGCGATTTTCCAGCTCGATAGATCCGCCATGCAGCTCGGCGACCTCGCGGACGAAGCTCAGGCCCAGGCCGGTGCCTTTGCGGCTGGCCCCAGGACAAGGCAGCGAGAAGAAGCGCTCGAAGAGCTTGTCTGCTGCATAGTCGGGAATGCCGGGGCCCTGGTCGTCGATGCAGACCTCGACCAGGGCCGGCGCCCCACGGCGATCCTCTGGATCAAGGGCGCGCAGCGCGAATACAACCAGACCCGCGTCGGGTGAAAAGCCTAGGGCGTTATCGAGCAGGTTCGCCAGTGCGCGGCCCAAGAGGAAGGCATCGCCTTGGACCTCATGCGGCCCATCGGCGTCGACCTGGAGACGAATGCCGCGCTGGGCGGCGAGCGGCGCGGCTGCCTCGGCAGTGCTGCGGATCAGGGTAGTGAGATCGATGCGCTCAGAGTCCGCGAGGGTCTGCTGCTGCTCGACGCGCGCCAGCTCCAACAAACGCTCGGCGACCTGGGCCAGCCGATCCGACTGCTCGCGGATGTTGTCGAGGAATCGCACCCGCTCGGCCGGCGGCATGTCCGCCTCACCCAGCAACTCCGCGGCACCACGGATCGCCGCCAAGGGACTCTTGAGTTCATGCGTCAGGGTGTGCAGATAACGCTCGACATATTGCTTGCCCTCCAAGCGTTCGCGCATCTCCCCGAGGGCATCCGCCAGATCGGCAAGCTCGCGCGCCTTGGAGAGGGGCGGCGTGCCGCGACGGCCCGCCGTGACCGCGAGCGCGTAACGGCGCAACCGCCCGATCGCTCGGGTGAGATGCCAGGTAAAGAGCCCGCCGATAAGCGCCGCGATGGCCAAGAGGACCATGCCGCGCTCACGAATCTTGGCCTTGCTGCCCTCCACGATCGGCGCCACGCTATTGCCCGGCTTGGCCACGCTGACGACGCCAAGGATGCGCTCCGCATCCAGAATCGGGGCGGCCACGTGCATCACCGATGAAGTGTCGTCGTCCGGACGCATGCGCGTGGAGCGCGCCCCGTAGCGGCCCGTAAGCGTGAGATAGACGTCGTTCCAGCGCGAGTAGTCGCGGCCGATCTGGTCCGGCTCGGTGGAGTAGATGACCCGGCCATCGGCATCGGTGACGAAGATCCGCAGATCGAGACTGCGCTTGCTGTGCCCCCAGATCCTTGCATCGACGGTCCGACCGCGATAACGCCCGAGCGCGGCGGCGATGCGCGCCCCTGCTGCGGCCCTTGGCTCCGGCGGGCCAGTCAAGGCAGGCGCAACGAGTTCGGCGATGAGATTGGCGCTGTCGATCAGGGTGTCTTCCATGGTGTCGCGCACCCCTGGCTTGACCTCTTCGACGAAGACATCCAGCACGAACCAGGCCGCCAAGCCGACGATCAGAAAGTAGCCGGCCGCGACCTGGAGCGAGATCCTCACCTCGGCATCTCCAAGGCATAGCCCAAGCCACGGTGGGTGCGGATCAGGTCCAGATCGGGGCGGACCGCGCGCAGCTTGGCGCGCAGCGTCTTGATGTGAGTATCGACGGTACGCTCCAGGCTGTGCTCGGGGTGGGTCCAGACGTGCTGCATCAACTGGGCGCGGCTGAAGACGCGCGACGGCGCGCCGATGAGGGTTGTCAGAAGCTCGTACTCATAGCGCGTCAGCTCGAGCGCGGTGCCGTAGTAGCGGATCGCGCGTTGCGCCGCGTCGATCTCGAAAGGACTCTCCGTGGTCGGTGACGCGGCCAGCCGCTCGGGCGCCAGCCGATGCAGGATGCGGCGCACCCGCACCGCCACCTCGCGTGGACTGAAGGGCTTGACCACATAGTCGTCCGCGCCCAGCTCCAGCCCGACGATACGATCGATCTCGTCGCCGCGCGCGGTCAGGAAGAGCACGGGCAGTTCGCTGCTCCGGCGCAGCTCACGGCAAACCTCGAAACCGCTCAAGTCCGGCAGGCCAATGTCCAGGATCATGAGATCCACGCCCCCGTCACTCGCCTGGGCGAGCCCCTCACGCCCCAGCAGGCAATGGCTTGTGCCAAAGCCTTCCGTGCGCAGCGCGTAGATGAGCGTGTCGGCGATCGCCTGCTCGTCCTCGACGATGAGGATGCGTCTCGGTTGGGGAGACATGTGCCCTCCGCTCCACTGCGCCGCGCACCACGAGGTCGCGCACGGCCACCAAGGCACCATTTGACCATGCCAGGCCCCGAGCTGCACGACGCTCGAGTCCGGTTGCAACTGCGCTTTCTAGGTTGATGGCACAATGCCTAAGCAAGTGTCCATCAATTGTTTCCCGATGCAAGCCTTGATCATCGTTCCGGCCGGCTGCAAAGCTGACTCTGTAGTCAGGCCATCTTGGCCTGACGATCTCAGGGCTAGAAGCCCTGACTACAGATAGGCACAAGCGATCGGCGCAACGAAACGATGATCAAGGCCCAGATGCGAGCGATGCCGCCCGGAATCCCCCCTAGCCCCCCTTTGCTAAAGGGGGGGAAGTTAGCCCTTTGCGAAAGGGGGGAAGTTTTTGATGGACGCTTTCTAAGCGGCACAGCGGGCCGCTCTCTATTCCGTTTCAACAGAGGAGCACGAGGATGAAGACAGCATTGCTGGCACTCGCGACCACCGCCTTGATCGCAACGGGCTGCACCCAGGAGACCCAGAACAAGATCGGCCGCTCACTGCAAAATTGGACGGGCGCCGACGGCGTGCTGGAGGTCTACGCCGGCGAAAAGCTGGTGCGCCGATTCATCAAGATCGACAAGCTGACCACGGCCGGAGCCACTCAGGGCGCCGGCGCGCGGCCATACCGCTTTGGCTATGGCGTGCTTGACACCAATCAGAACGGTGTCCAGGACAACGGCGAAAAGAAGGTCTATTTCGAGATCAGCGACTACTCGACCAACTACGTCTTCTACGGCGATCCGGGCAGCTGATCCAATCGGGTCGAGACCGCCTCCCAGAGTGCGGTGACGGCGGTCGAAACGGCACCGCAGTCACTGTCGATCACAGTCCGTTGCGCCATCAGCGCCTTGGTGACGGCCGGATCGAAGGGAATCTCGCCGAGCAGATCGACGCCGCTCGACTGGCACCAATCGCGAATCGCCGCGCTCTTCTCGGCGTCCAGGTCATACTTGTTGGTGCAGACACCGAGCGGCACCTTGAAGTGCTTGCACAGCTCTGCCACGCGCTCCAAGTCGTGCATGCCGGACGGGGTCGGCTCGGTCACGGCAAGCACCAGGTCCGCACCAGTGATGGCCGCAGTCGCCGGACAGCCGATGCCGGGTGGGCCATCGTTGAGGACGAGCGCCGCGCCCTCGGCCGCCGCCGCCCGCCGTGCCTCGCGGCGCACCAGCGTGACCAGCTTGCCGCTGTTGTCCTCGCCCACGCCCAGCCGGGCGTGGACCAGGGTCCCCTTGCCGGTATCCGAGACCATCCATTCGCCGCAGACATGATCTTCCATGATGATCGCGGTCTCGGGACAGACCAGGGCGCAGAGGCCGCAATGCTCGCAGGCGAGTTCATCGATGACATAGCCGTCGTCGAAATCCAGCTTGATGGCGTCGAAGCGGCACCAGGACTCGCAGTAGCCGCAGTCGGCGCACAGCTCCGCATCGATGCGCGGACTGCGCATGGCCATGAAATCGGCACTCTGCCGCGGCTCGGGAGCCAGCAAGAGATGCAGGTTGGAGGCATCGACATCGCAGTCGGCCATCACCTTGCTCGGCGCTAGGGAGGCGAAGGCGGCGCTGACCGTCGTCTTGCCGGTGCCGCCCTTGCCGCTCAGGATGGTCAGCTCTTTCATGAGTCCAGCTCCTCTTGGATCGCCCGCACTAGCCCCTGAAACCTGTCGCGGTACTCGGGCCTGGCCTCGACCCAGGGAATACCTCGCGCGTAGGCCTCGGCCAGGCCACGCTCGAAGGGGATCTCCATCAGCAGCGGAATCTCCTCGGCTTGGCAGTAGTCCTTGACCCGATCGTCGCCGATATCACAGCGATTCAGCACCACGCCGCAGGGTACGCCGAGCCTGCGGACCACCTCGACCGCCAGCTTGAGGTCATGCAGCCCGAAGGGGGTCGGCTCGGTGACCAGCAGGCAGTAGTCGACACCCTGCACCGTCTCCACCATGGGACAGGCCGTTCCAGCCGGCGCATCCAGCACCCGCAAGCCATCATGGGTCGCATACTGCTTGACCGCCTTGATGACACCGACCGAGCCGGTCTCGCCGATATTGAGCGTGCCTTTGGCGAATTGCAGCGGCGCCTCACCCGCGCGCGCGGATTCCCCCATCTCGAGCAGACCGATGCCGCGCTGAACCTCCGTGATAGCGCCTTCCACACGGCAGACGTAGGAGCAGACACCACAGCCGTGGCAGAGCTCGGCGAAGACCAGCACCTTATCCCTGGTCACGGCGAGTGCATTGAATTCGCAGGCCTGAGCGCATTCGCCGCAGAGGGTGCAGCTGTCGGCGTCGATCTGCGGCGTGCGCATGCGCACTTCACCGCGCTGCCGAATCTCCGGATGGAGAAAGAGGTGCCCGTTCGGCGTCTCGACGTCACAGTCGATGTACTGGGCACTCGGCGCCGCGAGCGCCAGACTGGCCGCGACGCTGGTCTTGCCGGTTCCACCCTTGCCGCTGGCGACCGCGATGGTGAGCGCCGTCATGGCTCAGCAGCGACCTCGACCACGGCCTCGCGCACGCTGCCCGAGGCACCCTCGATCACGCGGACGCCGGAGCCTTCCAGCACCGCCGCCGCCTTGGGACCGCAACGTCCAGTCACGAGCACGTCTACGCCCTGCTCGAGAACCCATTGGGCGGCCTGGGTACCGGCGCCGCTCGCTGCATCGAGAAAGGGGTTGGGGATTGCCTCGAGCGCACCCGTGCCCTGGTCGATCAGGGCGAAATAGGCGCTGCGGCCGAAGCGCGGATCGATGGCCGAGTCCAGCTCCGTACCCGTGGATGTCGCAAGAATCTTGCTCATGCTCTGGCCCTCCCGGGGCTGCGCGCAATCTGCATCAGTGCTCGTGGTTGCATTCGGATACCCCGGAGACGGCACCCGCGAGATAGGCGTCGAGCGTCTCACCGACACCCGAGCGCGCACCCGTCACCACCTGGACTCCAAGCTGCTCGAACCACTGCAGGGCCTTTCCGCCCATGCCGCCCGCAACCACCACGTCGGCCCCCAAGCCCTTGATGAATTCCGGGATCTGACCCGGCTCATGGCGCTCGGCGTAGGGATTCGCGTGCACCTCGGTAGAGGTGACCTGGTTGTCCGCGTCCACGCTGGCCAGCACGAAATGCGTGCAGTGGCCGAAATGCATGGACATGGCGCCATCCAAGCCGCGGTCGTCATTCGCCGTCAAGACAATCTTCTTCATGCTTTCGTCCTCGATGTTGTTTAGTCGCTTCGGCCGCTAAGGACGGCCGGTTGTCTGCATAGTCGCCGTCAACTTCGGCATCGGCCGAGGAGCGCTTCTGATCCAGCTCCACGACGAGCCGCTTGCCCTCGACCAAGGCCTCCGCGATCTTGCGGCGTGCCTCGGCGAGCGTGCGCGATAAGGTGGTCCGTGAGATACCCATCCGCCGGGCCGCCGCTTCCTGATAGAGCCCCTCGAGGTCCGCCAGGCGGACCGCCTCGAACTCATCCGCGCGCAAACTGATCCGCTCCCTGTCCCGGCCAGGCCGACCGCAGGGCTTGAAGCAAAGATGAGTCGGGGCGAAGTCGATGCACCTCGCCCGTCTGCGTCGACCTGGCATGGACTCTCCCTTGGGCACTGGCGCCCTCAGGGGCGCGGATGGCAGAAGCGGCTCGTCACTGGGCGTTCGACCCAGGCAAAGCACCCGCACCAATGACATGGCGCCGTCCAGCGCCGAGCAGGGTTCGATTAAAACGCACATATGTGCGTTTTGCATTGACAGATGTCAGGGTGTTTTGGTCGGACAATCTCGGAGAATGCTGGCAGTAATCAAAACCCACCGTAGTGATGCGTGCCGCACGGTCGAGTCAGAACGAGGCCGAGGCCGGCCGCAACCAAGCCTGGAGTAAGTGGCTCATGAGCATCCAAAGCGTAGATAAGACGAGACGGCGGCTTCTGGTGGCAGCCACAGCAACCATCGGGGGAGTCGGCGCCGCCTATGCCGCCGTCCCCTTCGTCGCATCCATGAACCCGAGCGCCCGCGCCCGGGCGGCGGGAGCACCGGTCGAGGCCGACATCAGCAAGTTGGAGCCTGGTGCCTTGCTGCGGGTGAAGTGGCGCGGCAAGCCGGTGTGGATCGTCCACCGCACGCCCACAATGCTGGAGGCCCTGGCGAGCAACGACCCCAAGCTCGTTGATCCCAGCTCGGAAGTCCCGCAGCAGCCCGAGTACTGCCAGAACCCAACCCGGTCGATCAAATCGGAGTATCTCGTCGCCATCGGCATCTGCACCCACCTGGGCTGCTCGCCGATCTATCGCCCGGAATTCGCGCCCGAAGACCTCGGAGCAGAATGGAAAGGCGGCTTCTTCTGCCCCTGCCACGGCTCGCGCTTCGACCTGGCTGCCCGCGTCTTCAAGAACGTGCCCGCCCCGACCAACTTGGTCATCCCCAAGCACACCTACCTGAACGATACGACCATCCTGGTCGGCGAGGATCGATCAGCGGCATAGGCTGACCATCCGAGCATGCGGGCGTGCTGTCCGACCTCGACCGAGGTCCAACAGCGCGCGTTCGGGAGTCAGCAATGCTCCTTCAAAGGGTCTCTCGCGAGACCATGACGGAGTGATCGCAAGTGTTGGGGGCACCGATCGGCTGCCTGTTGTTCTGCCTCGCGCCAATGAAGCTCAGACAATCGCCAGGCGTGAGCGGTCGGCTGAAGAGATAGCCCTGAAAGGTGTCGCACCCCAGCGCGAGGAATCGTGACAGCTGCGTGTCGAGCTCGACGCCTTCGACGATGGTGAGGATACCGAGAGACCGGCTCAACTCGTTGATGCTGCGCACGATGTGTTCGTTGAGGCCGCCCGGGCCGCCGCTTGTCAGGGAGCGATCGATCTTGACCGTATCGATGGGTAGCTCCTGCAGATAGCGCAGTGAGGCATGCCCCATGCCGAAGTCATCAATTGCGATGCGAATACCCATCTCGCGCAAGTGTCGCAGGGAGTCCAGCGCGAGCCTGTCTGGAATGAGCACCGTCGATTCGGTGATCTCCAGTTCGAGCAGGTGCGGGGCAAGCCCGCTCTGCTCCAGAACCGCGATCACGGTGCGGGCGAAGACAGGGCTCAACAGCTCTCGCGGCGACACGTTGACCGAGAGGATCAGCGTGTCCGGCACCTGTCCGCACCACGCCGCCCGCTGAGTGCAGGCCGCAGCGAGGACGAAGGCGCCGAGCCGATCGATCATGCCCATGTCCTCCGCGATGGCCACGGTCACCGGAGGCGGGACGCGTCCATAGACGGGATGGTTCCAACGCAGCAGCGCCTCGACCCCATGCACGACGTCTCGCTTGGCGCCAATCTGCGGCTGGTATTCGAGGAAGAGCTGGGTGTTTCCCTTGAGCGCGAGGGCAAGATCGTCCGCCAATGCCTTCGCCAGCCGACCTTCATCACCGAGCCGATCGAGGCACTTGCGGCCGCCGACCCCGGTTTCGCTGCTCTCCGCCGCGCGCAGGAGCCCACTCATCACACGCTTGCCACGGTGCTCGCGCACGCGGTCGGAGAAGCGCACAAAGGGCACGTAGATGATGGCCCCCAATGCGAGGTTGATCAGCTGCATGACCACGCCTGCCGCAGAGCCGGTCGCGACGAATCCACTGATGAGGGGCGGTGTCGTCCAGGGCATCACGATCGTCGTATGGGGGACCAGTTCGAGCGCTGTCGCGCCAAAGGCCGTCAAGGTCTGGATCACGGGCGTGAGGAGAAAGGGAATCAGGTAGCTCGGATTCAGGATCAGCGGGATACCAAAGAGGAGCGGCTCGTTCACATTGAAGAGTGCCGGGAAGAGTGCGAAGACCGCGAGCCTACGGCTGCCGACATCACGACTGGCGAAGAGGATGGCGATAATGAGACAGAGCGAGCTGCCCGAGCCACCGAGGCGTGCAAAGGCATCAATGAAGGGTTTGGTGATGATGAAGGCTGGCTCGGCGCCCGACTGCAGCGCGGCGGCATTCGCAAGCCCGGCCGGAATGAGCAGATGCTCCTCGACGGCAAAGAGCAGGTTGGGACCATGGGCGCCGAAGAACCAGAGGATTTGGGACAGGCTCACATAGGCCAGTCCGGAACCAAGACCACTGCCGGCATCCGTGAACGGAGATTCCACCCACTCGCGCGTGCTCGCATAGAGATCGACAACTCCAGCCGCCGTGAGCGCCCATTGCAGGCCGCCAAAGCAGAGGATCGTGAGCATGCCCGCCGGTGTGATCATCAGGATATCGCGCACCACCGGATCGCTGCCCATCATGCGGAACCGCAGCTGCAGCCATTCGATCTGGGCCAGGCGCAGGAAGATCCAGGAACCGAGCGCGGCAACGCCCATTGCCACCAGCAGACCGCGGTTCAGCGAAAAAAGTTCGCGCCACGTCGTCGTATCTCCCGCCGCCGTGATCACGAAAAAGCACGACAACACCACGACCGCCGCCATGATCGGGCTGACATGGGGGCCAGAATGGCGTTGGTTGTGCAGCGTCGCCATGGTTCCGCTCAGGGCGCACAGCAACGCGAGCGAGGCGATGCCGAAGGTGCCGTCGATCAGGTTTCCGCACCGGGTCCGCCACTGCGCACCCAAGGCAGCGTCGAGCATCTGCTGGATGCTGGCGGACGGGAAGTCCCGGACCAGGATGGCGAGGGCACCGACCATGATCAGCGGCAGCACCAGCGCCAGTCCGCGTTGAATGGCTAGAAACAGCGGTTGATCGCCTGCTTCGATCAGCAGATCCAACAACGCCCGCCGGGACCCCCAAGGCGCTCGCGCTAGACTGGCCGCACGCGAGAATGGGCTGCCGTTCATCCAACCGTCACCCGGTTACGCCCAGCGGCCTTTGACTGGTAGAGCGCGTCGTCGGCGCGCTTGATCAACTCCTCGAGCCTGCAACGGTCATGTCCACGCGTACTCGCCGCTCCCAAACTGATGGTGGCGCCAAGAGCCCGGGGCGGCTCCGCGTCAATCTTGATCGGGTTTTCGGCGACGATCCGACGCAGGCGCTCGGCCGCCTGTTCAGCGTCTTCCGCGCTGCACGGATAGAGGATGAACAGAAACTCCTCCCCTCCATAGCGTCCCAAACTGTCCCCGGAGAGGGTCTGTGCCTGCAATCTGCGCGACACCTCGCGCAGCACCTGATCACCGGCGAGGTGACCATGGTTGTCGTTGATGGCTTTGAAGAAGTCGAGGTCGGCCAGGATGACGCTGAGCGGCTCGCCGCAAGCGGCCGCTTGCGCGAGCTGCCTGTCGAGCCGCTCGATGATGGCGCCGCGGTTCAGCAGGCCCGTCAGGGCATCGCGGGTCGCCTTGTCGACGAGGGCGTTCATCGCCTGTCGGCGCAGCTCGATGCTGGACAGACGATCGGTCAAGTGGCTGCCGAAGAGCCGAATGAACTTGATGTCCAGCTCGTTGAACGGCTCGTGGCGTGCCGCGGTGCTCAGTAGCCCAATGCACTGGCCCAGACGGACAAAGGGCAGCACCTGGATCTCGGTGATCGCTTTGCCGGCCAGGTGCTCGGGGGGATACGGCGGCTCGGACAGCTCCGCCGGCCTGACGAGGCGTGGTTTCTGTTGGGACAGGTGGAAGGCGTCCCAGGCGTCGAGCGCCACGACACTCGCCAGTTGCGCCTCCCCGCGTGAGCTGTCGATGACCTGGAAGCCCTCATCCTTGGGTAGCACGAGCCGCCAGCAGGTGACATTGGCAAAATACTTCCAATGCCGTGAGACCCGCCGTGCAATCTCCTCGACACTCTCGGTCTGCTGAATATCGTCGAGCAGCTTGAAGACAGCCTCGTACCGCACGAGCTGTTGCGTGGTGCGCTCCTGCCAGGGCGAGGTCGGATTCCTGTCCATGATCCGATCTTATGCCAGGCTTTAGAGAATCGCCCGATAGTTTGGATCCAAATCCAACTTCAATGCGCTGGTGTAGATGTTGAACATGGATGCCAGATCGATGACTGCGATGATTTCGCAGATCTCCTCCCGACTGAAGCCCTCGTCCATCAGCATCTCGAAGTCCTCGTCCGTGACCTGATTGGCGTCGGCGACGACCTTCTCGGCAAAGGCGACGACATGCTCGTAGTAGGGCGGCAGGTTTCGCTCCGCGCCGGCCGTGACGAAGGCGTGCAAATCCTTGAATTCAAGTGCCTGGTCGAGACTGAGGACATTCTGAGCGTGGCAGGCCGAGCAGTATCGAGCCCCATGCCTGGCCGACACCACGAAGACGATCATCTCCTTGAGCGGCAAGGGCAGGCTGCCGCTGAAGAGCGTTCCCTTCGCGCGTTCCCAATAGGCGCGGGCGAGCGGAGCGCTGTGCCCGAGGCTCTGTAGCCAGATCGGGACCGAGCTTTCCCCCGTTGTCCGCATGAAGTCGTCATAAACATCTCGTGTTTCTGCAGAGGCGTTATTATAGTCGGTCAGAAGGTAGCGTTGCATGTTCCTGGTATCCTTATTTCTACTTTGCCAGACTCCAATTTGATCTATACCTCTGACCCAAAAAGCCTTAATCAAGATCAAACCCCTGATCACTGGGGTCCCAGGGCATGTCAAAGAGGCGTTTGCGCCACCAAGAGCAGCCAGCTTTCCAGGTCACGCAGAGTGACCATTTTCTAAATCAGACGCATTAAGGTAGCAAAGCAGTATTATTGAGATAAAGTCATGACGACTTCGGTCGTTTCCGTTCCTCAAACTGGAAATACCGGCTCGTCATCTCTATTCAGCAACGTGTGCGCGGGCATCGGCAATGCTGACACTGAGTGTCTAAGGCAACGGGCATAGTCTGGTCTCGGGGAAGGCTTTAATCTCAGCAACTGATCACGAAACGGAGTTGCGGGGGCAGAATGGGGGCTCGCGTCGGGTATCAAGCACATTCCGCAAGAGTATTGTGTTCGAATGTCTTTTGGCATCGAGGATCCGATCCGGGCATTGAGTCTCCCGCAATCCCCGCACAAGCAGCCAGCACCGTCGCGGGCCGTCGATCGCAAGCGGTCGACTCGGGATTTGCCATGCGCCCGCCTGACCTGACGCAGGGGTGATGCGAACGAACCGCCCGGCGCGCGGCAACAAGGACGCGCCAAGGTCCGCGAGCTGTGTTGGCCGTCACGGCCACGATGCGGACCAGATGCTACCGTTTGACACGGTGCACGATTGGAAGCCGATTTGACTGGCAGAAGAGCGGCGCAGGGGATTGTCTCGCCTCTTGGACAGCTGGCGTAAACGAAAATAGGGCCAGGGAGTCTACAGGTTCTTCATAGCATTTGAGAGTGGTGACCGGCATCTGGGGTGCTTGACTTTTCTGACTTTCCGACGCACCTCGGGTAACCTTCCTGGCGATCTCTTTGGCTCGACTGAGACTGCGTCACGGATGGGACGCGCCGTTTTAGTGCGGGTGCGGTTTCAACCGCACTGGCAAAACCGGTTCCTGTCGTGCGGCTGAAGCCGCACCTACGAAATACGCTTGTCGTACTGGACGCGCTACAAGATTTCGCCCCAAGGTCGAGACCGAATCAAGATAGCGGAAAATTCATGAGCTACCCAATCTGCAAGGATGACGACCTCCTCAGTTTCGCCGAGGATGAGGTTGAGGAGCGACCAACGACCACCGAGTCATGGCACATCCTGATCGTCGACGATGAGGCGGATGTCCATGAGGCCACTGAGCTGGCGCTGCGCAATCTGTCCGTCGAGGGAAAGCTGCTTCGGTTCTCTCACGCGGGTTCGGCGCTGGAGGCTTATCAGATTCTCACGAGCGAGCCCGACTTTGCGGTCGTTCTGCTCGACGTGGTCATGGAGTCGGAAGACGCCGGTCTGCGCCTGGTCAAGCGCATTCGCGAGGAGCTTGGCAATGCCGCGGTCCGCATCGTTCTGCGCACTGGCCAGCCTGGCTACGCGCCTGAGATCGAGACCATCCGCACCTACGACATCAACGACTACAAGACCAAGTCGGAACTCACGCGGGTACGTCTCTTCACCACCCTCGCCGTGGCAATCCGCTCCTATCGGCAGATTCGTCAGCTTGAGATGAGCCGTCGGGGGCTTGAGCTGATCGTCTCTGGCAGCACCGGTCTCAGCAAGATTCGCGCCCTAAGGCTCTATGCCGAGGGGGTCGTCACCCAGCTGTCAGCCCTCCTGGGAATCGCCCCAGACGGCCTGATCTGCGCCGCCTCGAATCCGCAAACCGGACCAACCCGCGTCATCGCCGCCGCCGGTCGCTATCGCGAGCTGATCCACTGTCCGCTGGACGATCTCCCCGATGTCGGTTTGCGTGGGATCCTGCAGCAGTGCATCAGCCGTCAGGAGCATCTGTTCTCGAGCGGTACCTGCCTCTACTTCGGTGTCCGCGAGACGCAGGGCATTGCCGCCTTCGTCAACGTCTCCACCCTGGACCCGGTCAATCACAATCTGCTGCAGGTCTTCTGCGCCAATGTCACGGTCGGCTTCGAGAATGTCCTTCTGCAAGAGCGTCTGCACGACTTCGCCTATTACGACCAACTGCTAGGCCTGCCGAATCGCAATCGCTTCATTCAGCTCATCACCGAGCGGGTCGGCAATGAAGACATCAGCCTCGCCTTGATCGACCTGGATGATTTTGCCGAGATCAACACGGTGCTCGACTATCGTTTCGGCGACCTGGTGCTGCGGACCGTAGCGGATCGCCTGGCGGAAACCTTTGGCCCATCCTCGGTTCTGGCGCGTTTCGCGGGCGATACCTTCGGCGTGCTCGGGCCGTCGGGGACACTGACCCAGGACGTTATCGAGCAAATCTTCGCGGCGCCTTTCGCGGTGCAGGGTGAAGTCATCCGCGTCTCGGCAACCGCCAGCCTGATCGAACTCGGTGATGGCTCGATTAAGGGCGAGGACGTGCTGAAGGATGCGAGCATTGCCCTGAAGCAGGCCAAGGTTCTTAACCGGGGTCGAGCGACCCCTTTCTCCGCCGACCTGAGCGAGGCGGCGCGCGCGCGCATCCACCTGCTGACCGACCTGCGTGCCGCCTTTTCCGCCGAGCGCCTCTTTCTCGCCTATCAACCGCAGGTCGATCTGATCAGCGGCAAGGTGCTGGGGGCAGAAGCACTGTTGCGCTGGCAGACGCAAGAAGGCCACTCCATTCCTCCAGACCGATTCATTCCGCTGGCCGAGCAGTCCGGCTTGATGATCCCCATTGGCGAATGGGTCCTGCGCACGGCGTGCCGCCAGTTGAGGCATCTGGCTGATCTGGGTTACCCCGATTTCCGGATGGCCATCAATGTCTCACACACCCAGTTCCGTGAGCCCGGGTTCGTCCCCATGCTCGAGCGCGTGCTTGAGGACTGCCGGGTCAATGTCGAGTTGCTTGAGCTGGAGCTAACTGAGTCGGTTGCGATCGGCCATATCGATTCGACCGCCGCCAAGATCGCCGAGATCCGCGACATGGGCATATCCTTAGCCTTGGATGACTTCGGGACCGGCTATTCGTCCCTGAGCATCCTCAAGCAGCTCAAAGTCGACCGACTCAAGATCGACCGCAGCTTCATCAGTGAGATCGACGGGCGCGGCGATAACAGCGGCATCGCAGAGCTGGTCATCGCGCTGGGGCGTCAGCTCGATCTGATCACCATCGCCGAGGGCGTCGAAAACGAAGCGCAGCGCAGCCATCTCTTGCAGTTAGGCTGTAAAGAAGGCCAGGGCTTTCTCTTCGCCCGTCCAATGCCCGCAACCGAATTGGAGACTTGGCTGACCGCGCGGGACAACCTGGACGCGGTTTAGAAGGTGCTGCCCTTGAATGCCTTCGCAAACGATCTGCCCAGCGAGGCCCAGGTGTTTTGGATTCGCGCCGATGGCCGGATCCTCGATGGGAGCGAGCCTGCTGCTCAGGCGCTCGGATATTCTCGCGAGGAACTGCGGGGACTCACGGTATGGGACCTGGACACCGACTTTCCGCGCGAGCGTTGGCCTGCGCATTGGGACGAGCTGTGTCGGGTCGAGAGGCTCCGCTTTCAAACCACTCACCGGCACCGGGATGGCTCGCGGCAGCAAGTCGAGATCCTCGCCCAAGTTGTCGAACTCGAAGGTCGCCACTACAACTACGCCCTCGTCTACCCGCTGACGCCTCAGCGCCTTGCGGAAAACGCCCTGCGCGAGAGCGAGGAGCGCCTGGCGCTGGCGCTGGCGGTGTCCGGCCAGGGGCTGTTCGACCTGGATGTGATCAGCGGCACGAGCGTCTTCAGCGACGCCTATGCCCGGATGCTGGGCTACGAGCCGTCCGAGTTGGAGCTGACGCCGGCCCTCTGGGAGAGTTGGCTGCATCCGGATGAGCGCGATGGGGTCTTGGAACTCTACCAGGACTGCCTCGATGGCGGGCGTGCGGACTTCGCCGCCGAGCATCGTCTGCGTATGCGCTCCGGCGATTGGTTGTGGGTTCGCTCGCATGCCCAGGTCGTTCAACGCGACGCCGTCGGCCGGCCCCTGCGCCTGATCGGCACCCTGCTGGACATCAGCGAGCGCATTGAGTCCGAGCGAAGCCTGCGCGACCACGGCCGCTTCCTGGAGGAACTCGACAGGATCTCGCGCATCCTGACGGGACGCCTGCATGATGTTGGTCTCATCACCGAGCTGGCCAGCGAGATTCTGGATATTTTCCAGGCCGACCGCGTCTTCTTTCTGCATCCCTGCGATCCGGATGCCGCTACCTTCCGGATCCGAATCGAGGCGTTCCGGCCCGAATGGCCCGGGGTCTTCGCGGACAGGAATGTCGGCCCGGACGGGGTTGAATTCGTTCCGGGCGATGACTTCAGGGATCATCTCCGCCAGGCGCTGAGCCACCGAGGGCCGTTGACGATTCAGTTCGCCGAAGCCTCCGAGTCTGTCTCCATGGCCCAGCGTTATGGCATCCAAAGCCAGTTAGCGACAGTGCTCTATCCGCAAGCGGACCAACCCTGGCTACTGGGCCTCCAGCAATGCGCCGCCCCGCGGCACTGGACCAGCGCGGAGAAGCGGTTGTTCCAGGCCATCGCGGAACGGGCGAGCGAGGCGCTCTCGGTTCATCTGCTGCTCCAGCGGCTCCAGGCGAGCGAGCAGCGCTTCGCCAAGACCTTCCGCTCCAGTCCTGCGCCCATGCTCGTGGCGACGATCGATGAAGGTCGTATTCTCGACGTGAATCAGCGCTGGTGCGGCTTGCTGGAGGCCGAGGCAGAGACGCTCATCGGCCGGACCACCCTGGAGCTCGACATGTGGATCGACCCTGAACAGCGGGGCCGCATGATTGCCCATCGGCGGGAAACGGCGACTTTTCAGAACGTTCCGGTCGTTTTTCGCACCCGTAAGGGCAACCTGAGGGACGTCCTCTGGTCGGCCGAGATCATCACCCTCGGAGAGGAATCCGTCATCCTCTCCTCGGTCCATGATCTGACCGAGCAGAAGCACGCCGAGCGAGCCTTGCAAGCAAGCGAGCGGCGCTATCGCGCGATGTTCGAAACGGCGGCCGTGGCCATCTGGGAGGGTGATATGGCTGCCGGCAAGGCCGCCGTCGATGCGTTGCGGGCGCAAGGCATCAGCGATGTTCGCGGCCACCTCGAGCGGCATCCCGAGCTGGTGGCCGATATTCTGCGGCGCTCACGAACGGTGGACGTGAACCAGCAGGCGCTGAGTCTGTTCGGCGCGACGCGCAAGGACGAGCTCATCGGCTCGATCGACGCGATCGACGCGATCGCGCAGCCGGAAGCGCTCCCGGCAGTCAGAGAGATCCTGGTCGCCCTCGCGGAGGGTCGCCGCCATGTCGAGATGGAAATGGTCCATCGCACCCTGCAAGGCGAGCACCTAGATCTGCTGCTCTCGGTCGCCCTGCCCGAGCCTCATGGTCCTTTCACGAACCTCCTGGCCTGCATGGTGGATATCACCGAACGCAAGCGCACTGAGCGAGCGCTCCAATTGGCCCGCACCGCCATCGACATGAGTCGCACCGGTTTCTACTGGCTCAGCGCAAAGGGACAGGTCATCGATGTCAACCAGGCCGCCGCCGACAGCCTGGGATACAGCCGCGAGGAACTGGTTGGGCTCTACGTTTGGGACTTCGATCCAAATGTTGCTCCCGAGATGGCCGACGAAATATGGGATCAGCTTCGACGGCTGAAATCGCACACCTTCGAGTCCTGCCATCGGCGCACAGACGGAACCCTCTTCCCGATCGAGGGGACGAGCAACTATATCTGCATGGGAAGCGAGGAGTATGCCTTCTCCTTCGTACAGGACATCTCCGAGCGCAAGGCCGCCGAGTCCGAGTTGCGGGCGAGCGAAGAGCGCTTCGCCAAGGCCTTTCGCGCCAGCCCAGCGCCGACAGTCATCTCCACGCTCGAAGACGGGCGCATCATCGATGCGAACGATCATTGGCTGGATACCATGGGGTATCGACGGGAAGAGGTGATTGGGCGCACTACGAAAGAAATCGCTCTTTGGGTCGACACTGGGGCGCGTGCCGAGCTGATCTCGGCCCTCAAGGCAGATGGATCGATGCGAGATGTCCCGGTCCGTATACGAGGCAAGACGGGCGAGGAGCGCGATCAACTGTGGTCCGCCGAGATTATCAGCCTCAACGGCCAGCCTGTTCTGCTCTCGGCGGTTCAGGACATCACCGAGCGCAAGCGGGCCGATCGGGCATTGCGCCTGGCGCAGCTCTCCATCCTACGCTCCGCGGACGCGGTGTTCTGGATCACGCCGCAAGGCCGTTTCATCCAAGTCAACGACCAAGCCTGCGAGTCACTCGGTTATACGCGTGACGAGCTGTTGGGCATGGGCGTGTGGGACATCGATCCGGATTTCTCGCCGCAGCGATGGTCAGAGCACTGGAAACGCACCTGCGCGATCAAGAGACGCCGGTTCGAAACCCGGCATCGACGTCGGGACGGCGTCATCTTCCCTGTCGAAGTCATGGCCAACTACGTCGACTACGAGGGCCAGGAATACGATTTTGCCTTCGTGCGCGATATTAGCGAGCGGCAGTGTGCGGAGGAAGCCTTGCGGGCGAGTGAACACAAGTTCCGCGCGGTCGTGCAGAACGCGCAGGCGATCACCTTCATCCTCGACCGCCACGGCGTCTTCCTGCTCTCGGAAGGCCAGAGTCTCTCCCGTCTCGGGCTGACTCCAGGCCAGGTGCTTGGCCAGTCGGCCTTCGATCTCTATCAAGCCTATCCGTCGGTCGTCGATAGCATCCGCAACGCACTATCTGGCGAGTTTGCGCATGTCACGAACAATGTGGGCGATGCCATCTTCGATACGTTCTACTCGCCCTACTTGGATCGAGACGGCCAACCGAACGGTGTCATTGGGGTCGCCATCGACATCACCGAACGCATGCGCGCCGAAGAGGAGCTGCGGCAACATCGGGAACACCTGGAAGAACTCGTGACCGAGCGCACCGCCGCGCTGCAACAGGCCATGACCCAGCTGGTCCAGGCCGAGAAACTGGCCGCCCTAGGCCACCTGGTCGCGGGCGTGGCCCATGAACTCAACACCCCGCTCGGCAACGCGCGCATGGTCGCCAGTACGCTTGCCGAACACCTCCAGACGCTCGCCGCCGTCGTGGAGGCCGGCACCCTGCGCCGCTCCCAACTCACCGCTTTTCTGGAGCAGGGGCGGGAGGCCGTCGCCCTGCTCGAACGCAACACGGTGCGCGCCGCCGACTTGATCGGTCACTTCAAGCAGGTGGCCGTCGATCAGACCAGCGTGCGCCGGCGCCGCTTCAACCTCTGTAAGACGGTGGAAGAGGTGCTCGCGACACTGGGACCGACCGTCAAACGCACGGCGCACCGCATCGAGGTCAGGATCCCTCCCGAGCTGGAGCTGGACAGCTACCCAGGTCCCCTGGAGCAGATCATCACCAATCTGATCGACAATTCGCTGTCCCATGGCTTCGCCGACATAGAGGCCGGCTGCGTCGAGATCAGGGCGCAGTCGGAGCGGCCAGCGCAGGTTGTGCTCAGCTACAGGGATAACGGAAGCGGCATTCCGGAGTCCATTCAAACCCGTATCTTCGAGCCCTTCTTCACCACCCGTTTGGGACAGGGCGGAAGCGGGCTGGGGCTCTACATCGTTTACAACCTCGTGACCAGCGTGCTCGGCGGCACCATTGAGATCGACAGCCGCGCGGGCCAGGGCACGACCTTCAGGCTCAGCCTGCCATGCACAGCCCCTCAGCAGCCCGCCGCGAGCTGAATTCGAACCGCCGGCACGGCACGCGCCGCTCGCGACAGGACGTTCACCCGCTGGCGGCGAAGTGCTCCAGTAAGTACTCCAGGAACTTGCGCGTTTTTGCCGGAACATGCTGGCGCGAGGGGTACAAGGCGAACAAGGTCATGGGTGCGCGCTCGTACGCTTCGAGCACCTTGACCAATCGACCCGCTGCCAGGCCCTCTTCAACGATGAAATCTGGCAGTAAGGTAATTCCCAAGCCCTGCATGGCCGCCTCCGCCAGCACATCGCCATTGTTGCTGCAAAAGCGGCCTTTGATGGCCAGGGTCTGCTCGCCGTCGTCGCCTCGAAAAGTCCACTCCTCGCGCTCCGAGATCAGGTTGTAATGCAGACAATCGTGGTGCAACAGGTCCTCTGGCGTTTCCGGATGGCCGCGCCCTTTAAGGTATGCGGGCGACGCGCAGGCATGGCGTGGCACCGGAGCAATGGCACGCGCGATCATCGATGAGTCGGTGGGATAACCGATGCGGATCGCCAGATCGGCCGCCTCGTCGAAGAGGTCGGTTTCACGATCTTCGAGAAGCAACGACATCCGCAGCTTGCTGTGTAACGCCGCAAACCGCGCAACCAATGGCGCAAGACGCCGTTGTCCGAACGACATTGGCGCGATAACTCGCAGTTCTCCTTCTGGCTCACGCGCAGAGGCGGCCAGGGCCTGCTCGAGTTCACCCAACGCATGCAGCAGGCCCCGCCCCTCGCGAAAGTAGCGCTCACCAGCGTCGGTCAGGCTGAGTTTGCGCGTGGTCCGCTGCAACAAGCGCACCCCCAGGCGCTGCTCCAAGGCCTTGACCCGACGGCTCACCGAGGCCGGCGTGGTCTCCAGGCGTCGGGCCGCCGCGCCAAAGCCATTTGCCTCCACCACCCTGAAAAAGACCTCTCTGTCGTCCATGGGCGACGCCCCCATTCGTCCAGCTGCACCCGATATTATTTCGATTGACGTAACAGTTCATGTCGTTTCATGCGGTTTTTCCTCATCGAGTATTTCACTAAGGTATCGCCATCGACGACGTCCACGCTGGAGGCAAGACCATGTTGAGACTACGAAAGGCAGATGATCGGGGCCATGCCAATCACGGCTGGCTGGACAGTTATCACAGCTTCTCGTTCGGCGGTTACTCCGATCCACGGCACATGGGTGTCTCCAACCTGCGCGTCATCAACGACGACACCGTGGCTCCAGGCGGCGGCTTTCCGACTCACGGCCATAAGGACATGGAAATCATCAGCTACGTGCTCGAAGGCGCGCTCGAGCACAAGGACAGTATGGGTAACGGCTCGGTGATCCGTGCCGGCGATGTGCAGTGCATGAGTGCCGGCACCGGCATCACCCACAGCGAATACAACCCGTCCGCGAGCGAACCCGTGCATTTCCTGCAGATCTGGCTGCAACCGAATGCCATTGGCGTCGCACCGAGCTACGACCAGAGGCACTTCCCGCTGGAGGACCGCCGTGGTCGCTGGGTAGCGCTGGTATCGCCCGACGGCCGGGATGGCTCCATCGCGACGCACCAGGATGCACGGATGTTCGGCGCCCTGCTGGCGCCGGGTGAGACCTTGGGTTACCGGTTTGAGGAGGATCGGCAAGGCTATTTGCACCTGGCACGCGGCCAGCTTCGGGTCGGCGGCATCACCCTAAGACAAGGTGACGGCCTGAAGCTACAGAAGCATGCGCTGCTAGAGCTGGTGGGTATCGAAGATGCCGAGGTTCTGCTGTTCGACCTGCCGTGAGCAAAGGGCTTGCTTCCACCCACTCCTTGAGTTGCTCCAGTACGGTCAAAGATGACCGGCCGCAGTCGGTGATCTCGTTCGCGGTCCGCGCAGCGGATCCGACGGGATTCTTGCGATAGCCGCTCAGCCGGGAAACAGCTCCGCGGTCTCGACCCGGATCTCGATGCCCTCGATCAGGATGTCGAGCAATCCCTCGCGGAGCGAGTGCAGTTGTCGGTAACGCTGACCGAAGCGGTCCGGATCGCGATAATCGTGCAGGGTGCGATGAGGGATGTCGGCCACCCAATAACGGCGAATCCCGGCGCGAGCGTATTTCGCGAGCTTCACGCCCGTATCCAGGGCGAGGCTGGTATCCGCGACCTCGACCAACAGCAGGACATCCTCGGCGGTCGGATTGGATCTGGCATAGCGGTCATCACGTTGCTTCAGGACCATCAGATCGGGATAGACCTCGGTGCCGTCGTCCAGCACCAGCGGACCCCGAACGCTGACAATGGCCACGCCCGCCAGGGGAGGCGCGAAAATCATCGTCAGACTATTGGTACTACCGCCATGCGGTGGACCAATTGGCGACATATCGCGCATCTCCCCGTCGATGAGTTCCACCCGGTCACCGTCGGCAAAGACACCGGCGTCGATCATCCGGTGGAACTGATCCACGCTGATGCGATGGATGGGGCTGTGAATGTCGAAGGCTTCCATCTGAACGAACACCCGAGGTGGCATGGAATCATCGCTCGATCAACCTTGCCTGATCCGCCAAGCGGACGGCAATGCGGAGCAAGGCCTTGATCATCGTTCGGTCCAGCGGCTGGCCATCCCTTCGTAGTCAGGGCTTCCAGCCCTGATTCTGTCAGGCCAGGATGGCCTGACTACAGTGGTCCCCGCCAGGATGAATATAATTTAAATCAATGGTTTATTTGTTTTCTGAGCGGGAATCGCTGGCCTGACGACGCATTCGTTGGCCGACTTGGATGAAGGGATGATCGACGCCCGGAGCAATATTGATACGATTTACGTAACTGATTTCAGGCCAGCTCCCCAATCACAACAATGCCGGCATAGACGGCAAACAATGGAGCCGCCAGGACGAGCGCTCCAATGCTCAAAAAACGCCCCCTGAACGCCGCGCGTCTGGCAAGCACGCGCTGCAATGGCGGTTCCGGACCTCAACACCTATCGGTTTCCCGAAATCAACCGGAACAGCCGCTCCAAGCCTGCGTAGCCAGGCCATCCTGGCCTGGTTTGCCAGGGCCGGAAGCCCTGGCTACATAAAACCGATAGGTGGTGAGGTTCCGGACAGCAAGGCATTGCCAACAAACAGCGTCAAGGCCCAGCCGACAATGGCCAACAGAATTGCGGCGGGCGCGGCGATCCTCATCATGCCTCTTCTCCAGGAATCCAGGAATCAAGACTCTAAGAAGATGCGCACTAATGAAGATGCGTACGTAAGAAGATGCGCATCAATTGTTTCCCGATGCGAGCGATGCCGCCCGAAATTCCCCCTGCCCCCCCTTTGCGAAAGGGGGGAAGTTGTTGGCGGACACTTCCTAAGTGCGCCAGCGGATCAGCACGCCCTGCAGTTGAAACCCAACTTATTGAGGCTGTCAAGAGTGATAGACTGCGACTCGCTAACGAGTAACTGCTCGCTATCGAGTAACTGAACGCTAAACAACATCGAGTCGGAGATTCGCGGATGGCGGAGTCGCTACACCCGGTCGCAATCCATCACTTGCCCCCCTTCATCACGGCACCAGGGGAAACCGACGTGCTGTTCTTCGTGATGGCCATCTTCGTGCTATTTGCCGTGATCGGCATCGGCATCTTCTACTTCAAGATCCACGCCTTGCCGGAGCAGATGGCGCATCGCGGCCAGAAGGTACAGTTCGAACTCGTCGCGGTGCTGGCCCTGCTGGCGCTCTTCACGCACAACCACCTGTTCTGGGTCGCCGGGCTGCTGCTCGCCTTCGTGCCCTTGCCGGATTTCTCGACGCCGCTGGTCTCGATGGCCCGCTCGCTGGACCGACTCGCCGCCAGCGCCGAGCCCGCGGCTTCGGCGCCCGAGCCCACGCCCTTGCCGGAAGCACCAGGACCGGCCGATGCCCCACCCCATGATCCGCCCGTCGTGCAACAGGAGACCTAAGCGATGTTGGAGCTGCTCTTCTGTTCGACATTGACCATCCTGCCTGACTATCTGTATCGCCGCTACGCGCAGGGCAAGCGGTTCGGACAGGAGATCACGCTGTTCTCGGTCTGGTTCGAATTGCGCTGGGGGATCACCCTATGCCTGATCCTGACGGTGGCCCTAATCACGACGATCTTCTACTTTCACCCCTCGACCAAGTCCGCTACTTCGGTGTTTCGCACCGTGACCGTGCTGCCGCAGATCAACGGCCGGGTGGCTGAGACCTTCGTCGAGCTGAACCAGCGGGTCGAGGAGGGGCAGCCACTGTTCCGGCTCGACAGCACCGCGCAGGAGGCGGACGTCGACACGGCCCGCCGGCGCGTCGCGGAGATCGAGGCCGCTATCGTCGTGGCCAAGTCCCGGCTTGCGGAAGCGGACGGACGCATCGTCCAGGCGCGCGGCGCGCTGCAGCAGGCCAGGGACGAGTATGAGGCTCGTGCCGAAGCGAACCGCAAGAGTGCCGGCGCGATCGCGGAACGCGAAGTCGAGCGGATGCGCGTGCAGGTCGACACCCAGCAAGGTGCGCTGGACGCGGCCCTCGCGAGCCGCGAGGCCACTGTCTCGGAGATCGAGTTCAAGTTCCCGGCGGAGAAGGCGAGCGCCGAGGCGGCGCTGCACGAGGCCGAGGTCGAACTCGAGAAGACCCTGGTCGTGGCTGGGACGGACGGCGTCGTGCAGCAGTTCGCGCTGCGCCCGGGCGACATCGTCAACCCCATGCTCAGACCCGCCGGCGTCCTGGTGCCGGAGCGCCATGCCACGGCCCTCATGGCCGGTTTCGGGCAGATCGAGGCACAGGTGTTAAAGGTGGGCATGATCGGCGAGGTGACCTGCATCGCCATGCCTTGGCGGATCGTGCCGATGGTCGTGACCGAGGTCCAGAACGTCATCGCCTCCGGCCAGGTACGCGCGACCGACACGCTGATGGATGTGCAAAATTTCGCCAAGCCCGGCTCGATCACCGTCGTCATGGAGCCGCTCTACCCTGGCCAGCTCGACGATCTGCCCCAGGGCGGCAGTTGCATCGCCAACGCCTACACCAGCAACCACGAGGCACTGCAGTCGGAGGATCTCGGCACCCTGCAATGGCTTGGGCTCCACGCCATCGATACAGTCGGCCTCGTGCACGCGATGATTCTCCGCATCCAGGCGCTGCTCATGCCGATCCAGACCCTGGTCTTCAGCGGGCACTGAGACAGCTGGCCACCGCTCTCGCCGCACGCAGGTCCGACGCGACGTACCGCAGATTGCGGCGAGCTTCACGGCGCACCGGCTGCCGGAGAACAATAGGGCTCTGCCCCTTAAGGATCGTCAAGCGATGGCCCTAAGAAAGCGATGCCGCCCGGAATCCCCCCTAGCCCACCTTTGCGAAAGGGGGGAAGTTGTTGATGGTCACTTTCTAAGAAAGCGATGCCGCTCGGAATCCCCCCTAGCCCCCCTTTGCGAAAGGGGGGAAGTTGTTGATGGTCACTTTCTAAGAAGTTCGATCTGTTCACCAAAGCGCCAGATGCGGTCACGGCCAGATCGCAAGGTCCCCAAGGTCCCCTGGTGCGGCTCATGCACCCCACCGAGCCACAGCCCGATCCGACGGCGCAGCCACTCATGACAAAGGATCAATTCCCGCCTGCGCTGCTCGACTGGCTGCGCACCTCGAAGCACCTCGCCATCCTCACCGGCGCGGGCGTGTCTCAGGAAAGCGGCATCCCGACCTTTCGCGACGCGCTCAGCGGCTTCTGGTCGCGCTTCGACCCCATGCAGCTTGCAACACCTGAGGCCTTCGACGCGGACCCGAGCCTCGTCTGGGGTTGGTACGAATGGCGGCGCAGCCAAGTGCTCGAGTGCCAGCCGAACGCAGCCCATCGCGCGATCGCCGAACTGGCGGTACAGGTTCAGCGACTGACCCTCATTACCCAAAACGTCGACGGGCTGCATGAGCGCGCTGGCAGCCCTGATGTCCTCTGCCTGCACGGCAGTCTGCATCGCCCCTATTGCCGCGCCTGCGGCGAGCCGCACCGCCTCCCCCAGCGTGATGCCAGCCGACCGCCCAAGGGTCAGCCGATGCCGCCGCCCGCCTGCGCCTCCTGCGGCGATCACATCCGCCCGGGCGTGGTGTGGTTCGGAGAGGTGCTGCCGGCCGACATCTGGACGGCCTCCGAGAAGGCGGCCGGCAGCTGTGACCTGCTGATGAGCGTCGGGACATCCTCGCTGGTATACCCGGCGGCAGCCCTGCCGCGGATCGCACATCGAAAGGGCGCCAAGCTGGTTCAGATCAACCCAGAGCCGACCTCCCTCGACCCATTGGCCGACGTCAATCTGCGAGGCACGGCCGCACAGCTGCTCCCCCATTTGCTCCGCGCAGCCTGGCCTGGTTGATCGCTGCGCCCTGAAAGGGCCAGCTGCGCAGCCATGTCTCCCCCCGGAGGGCGTCCCCTTCATGAGGAATAGACCCGCTGGCGAGGGCCCCAAAATGCCGCGACCAGGCGCAAAGCGAGTAGAGCTCCGGGCGAGATTCCAGTATGGTCTCGGCCTGGCGGTCGCGCAGCGTCCCAAGCGCATCGCGCCTTGAGGCGCCAACCCCTTGAGACCAGCGGACGCGGGGGCAGGCCGCCCCAATCACCGGCCAGCCCTGCCGCAAGCCGCGCGATGCGGCGCGTCGAGCTGGCACATCGCGACGACCCCGATCAAAGCACGCATGCGCTACCCTGAGCGAGTCGCGGACGCAAGACGGCTGATGTCCAGCCGCGTATTGGAGAACCTGATGATGAAGTTCAAAAACCCAGAAACTGGGGCGATCGAAGAGGTCCCTGCGCTAGCACCGCTCTGGGTCCTGCTGTTCGGCGTCTTCTACTTCGCCTACAAAGGCATCTGGAATCACGTGCTCGGCAGCATCCTCTTCGCTATCGTGACCGCAGGGCTCTCTTGGCTCGTCTATCCCTTCTTTGCCTACGACATCCTGTGCAAGCACTATGTGGATCGCGGCTGGATCGAGGTGACCGAGGAGGCCTGAAATCGCCAGCGGCCTAACGTGTAAGAAAGTGTCCATCAATTGTTTCCCGATGCGAGCGATACCGCCCGAAATCCCCCCTAGCCCCCCTTTGCGAAAGGGGGGAAGTTGTTGATGGACAGTTCCTAAGCGATTTGGCCCCTGAGCAACGCAAAAGGCGCAGCTTGAAGCTGCGCCTTTTGCGTCGTGTTGGAGCATCCTTGCTCCCAGGCTCAAGCCCGTCAGATCAAAGCAGTGGCACCAAGAGCAGGGCCACGATGTTGATGATCTTGATCAGCGGGTTGATGGCGGGACCGGCGGTGTCCTTGTAGGGGTCGCCGACGGTATCGCCAGTGACGGCCGCATGGTGGGCATCGGAGCCCTTGCCACCGAAGTTCCCTTCCTCGACGTACTTCTTGGCGTTGTCCCAAGCGCCACCACCGGTACACATGGAGATGGCGACGAAGAGACCGGTGACGATGGTACCGATCAACATGCCGCCCAAGGCGCGGATACCGGCGCCGTCGCCCATGAGGATGTTCATACCGATCGCGACCGCGACGGGCACCAGGATCGGCAGCAGCGAGGGGACGATCATCTCCTTGATGGCGGCCTTGGTCAGGAGGTCGACGGCACGGGTGTAGTCCGGCTTGGCCGTCCCTTCCATGATGCCTTTGATCTCCTTGAACTGACGGCGCACTTCCATGACGACCGAACTGGCGGCACGGCCAACGGCCTCCATCGCCATGGCACCGAAGAGGTAGGGCACCAGACCGCCGATGAAGAGACCGATGATGACGGCCGGGTCGGAGAGCATGAAGTCCTGCATCTTGCCGGCCGCTTCCAGATTGTGGGTGTAGTCGGCGAAGAGCACGAGCGCGGCCAGGCCGGCGGAGCCGATGGCGTAACCCTTGGTGACGGCCTTGGTGGTGTTGCCGACGGCATCCAGGGCGTCGGTGGTCTTGCGCACGTCCTCGGGCAGACCGGACATCTCGGCGATACCGCCGGCGTTGTCGGTGATGGGGCCATAGGCGTCGAGCGCGACGATCATCCCGGCCATGGACAACATGGCGGTCGCAGCGATCGCGATGCCATAGAGGTCGGCGACCATGTAGGAGGCCCAGATGGCGATACAGACCGAGAGAACCGGCATGGCCGTGGACTTCATGGAGATGGCGAGACCCGCAATGACGTTGGTCGCATGACCGGTCTGCGAGGCTTGGGCAACGTACTGCACCGGATGGAACTCAGTCGAGGTGTAGTACTCGGTGATGACCATCAGCGCGGCGGTCAAGCCGAGACCAATGAGGGCGCAGAACAGCATCGCGAAGAAGTGCTCGCCCATGAGGAGCGCGGTCACGACCGCGAACAGGATGAACGCCAGCCCACCGGCAACCGCCGTGCCCTTGTAGAGCGCGGTCATGATGCGGCCGCCGTCGGTCGCCTTGACGAAGTAGGCGCCGACGATGGAGGCGATGATGGAGACCGCACCCAGCGCGAGCGGGTAGATGACGAAGTTGATGTCGAAGCCGCCAGCGGCCTTCGATAGCAGACCACCCAGGACCATGGTCGCGATGATGGTCACGGCGTAGGTCTCGAAGAGGTCCGCCGCCATGCCGGCGCAGTCGCCGACGTTGTCACCGACGTTGTCGGCGATGACCGCCGGGTTGCGTGGGTCGTCTTCCGGGATGCCGGCCTCGACCTTACCGACGAGGTCCGCGCCGACGTCGGCGCCCTTGGTGAAGATACCGCCGCCCAGTCGGGCGAAGATGGAGATGAGCGAGCCGCCGAAGGCGAGACCGATGAGCGCATGCAGCGCCGCTTCGTCTGCGCCCAGGTACAGGAAGTAGCCGGCAACCCCGATGATGCCCAGACCGACCACCAGCATGCCGGTGACGGCGCCGCCGCGGAAGGCGATGGCGAGCGCGGACTCGAGGCTAACGGTTGCGGCCTGCGCGGTGCGCACGTTAGCGCGGACCGACACATTCATACCGATGTAGCCGGCCAGCCCGGAGAGCAAGGCGCCGATCGCGAATCCGCCGGCCGTTGCCAGGTCGAGCACCAGCCAGAGCACGACAAAGAGTGCGGCACCGACGATGGCGATGGTGCTGTATTGGCGATTGAGATAGGCCTGCGCGCCGGCCTGGATGGCCGCCGCAATTTCCTGCATGCGCTCGGAGCCAGCCGACTGCGAATTGATCCAGGCCACGACGACAAGTCCGAAGATCACCGCCAGTGCCCCGGCGCCGATCGCGAACCAAAGGACAAAATCTGTTGACATTGACATCCCCCCGTTACGGGATTTGTTGGTTTGAGCCGATCAAAGAAGGCGACCAATCGCAACGTCGGGATACTGCAGCAGACGGACCGACTAGCCGCGAAAAACGGCACGGAACTTTAACATAAAGGTCTTGCCGTTTTGCCCTGTCGACCCTATTTTTCGCCCGCGCGGCAGATGTGATGAGCTTCAGAGTCCTCGCATCGGCCATTTCATAGGCTCAAGGCAGCCTCAACAGCCGCCCAGACATCCACTGCCGACCAGAATCTTTCAAGGACTTAGAGCAAGCGACCTGTGCATCGCGGCTCGGAAGCCTCGCGACCTGGGGCGACGAATCTGGGCGAGGAAAAATTCCTAAATGCTCTCTATTGAAATGGCATCAGGCGCATCATGCCCTACTCCGGACCCGGCGCCCCCTCCAAGAAGGACTGGAAATCCCGCGACCCGATCCCGCGAATCGCCTCGCCTTCACGGGCGATGAAGTAGGCTGCGATCCCGGATGCATCGGCCAAGGCAGGCCCTTTCTCGGCGCCTAGCACCATGAGCGCGGTCGCGAGACCATCGACGACCATCCCGACCTCCCCGACGACAGTAACCGAACCGAGCTGCCGACCCACGGGGGCGCCGGTTTGCGGGTCGATCTCGTGCGAGTAGTGCTTGCCGCCCTGCTCGAAGAAGTTGCGGTAGTCGCCTGAGGTGGAGAGCGCGCGATCCGAGATGGGGATGACACGATGCACGGCGCGACGGTCCGGCATCGGCTGCTCGATGGCGATCGCCCAAGGCTCCCGCTTGGCGTTCAGCCCCTTGGCCCGAATCGCACCGGCAACGGCCACCATGTAGTCAGTGAGACCCTGAGCATCCAGCCAGGCCGCGACGCGGTCCGCGCCATAGCCCTCACCCAAGGCAGAAAGGTCGATATAGAGATCGCCGCGCGCCTTACGGACAGCGGGCGGACGGGTCCTCAGCTCGAGCTTTTTCCAACCGACCCGAGCCTTTGCGGCCTGGATCTCAGCCTCGGTCGGCAGGCGGTCACGCGGCCGCTCGGGGCCGAATCCCCACAGATTGACGAGCGGACCAATGGTGATATCGAAGGCACCGCCGGTCAGCTTCGCGATGCGCTGCCCCTCGGCGATCACCTCGAGCAGATCTTGGGAGACGGGAATCCAGTCGGTGCTCGGGTTGCGATTGAGGCGAGACAGCTCGGAGGTCTCGTCGTAGGTCGAGATCTCGGCGACCACCGCGTCTAGAACCGCCTCGATCTCCGGACGCAGATCCTCGGCCGTCAGTCCCTCGGCAGGCCGGGCGATCTTGACCGAGTAGTAGGTTCCCATGGTGGGGCCGTTGATCTCGAGTACCGGATCTGGCTGCTGGGTGCAGGCGGCGAGCAGGAGCACAACGGCGCCGCACAATGAGAATCCTAGACGCGATTTGTGCCATCCCATTAGCCGGAGAGTTCGCTCAGGACGGCAAGGTTTACAGCAGGGTACAAATGGGAGCACAGAATCTAGATTCATAAGGGGGGCAGATTGTCACTTGGTGTCGTCAGACCTACGTCCAAATCGTGTTGACCTGGAAGCCAATACTCCCAGCGAAACGGCGCTGGGAGTGTCGCCCTCCAGGGCGACACTTGCGAGCTCGATACCACACCCAAAGGCAAGATAGGGCCACTCCGCTGGCGCTTCGACCAACCCGGCTGTCACTGCATTGAACGCGATATAGCGCACCGTCGTTCGATAATGGGCCTCATCCCGGATGAACCGATCCCAGTAGCCCCGTTGCCAATGCGGCGCATACCCCAGCGCTTCGTCGGCGCGGAAGCGTCGTGAGGTGAAGCTCTTCCAAGAGCCGAGCAAATCACCCAGCCGTGTGCCTGGATAGATCCTTACCAGGACGTGCACATGATTCGGCATGACCACGCCAATGATCAGGTCATAACGATCGCCATCGAAACGGCGCCAAGCCTCCATGACCAGATTCGCGTTGTATGGATGTCGCAAAATGCATGAGCCGTAGCCGGCATCCAAGAAGGTCTCGATCCGCCTAGGCCGCGTGGCTTCCAGAGTGGCTCTGGTCGCGTTGATTTCGCCAAGCTCTCGCTCAAGCTCGATGAGAACCGCACGCGGCAAGCTGTCATCCAGACGATAGGTGATCGATTGGTAAAGACCGCCTTGGTCGAAATGCGGAAGCTTGTCGTGCTTGTACCAGCCTCGGTGCTCGCCGTCTGGCATCGGCGTCCCTCCCTGGCGCTGCATCCCCAGAAACACCGAATGCGCCTAGCCTGGCGCCTTGCCCGAGTTGGCCTAGAGGCCAACTCGGGCAGGAAGATGGCTGGGAGCGTCGCCCTCCAGGGCGACGGCGGCACCGAAGTGATCAGGACGGATGTGAGTCCTTACCCGGCAGTACAACCTTCGGACTCTCCGGCGGCGGCGGGGCCTCGTAGTCCTTACGGACACTCCAGATCTCCTTCGCCAGCATCGGTGGATGCGGGTCATTGCTCAGCGTGATGCAACCCTCGCGGCAGTCCTCGACGCAGTTCCCACAGAGGATGCAGAGGCTGTAGTCGATTGCCCAAGTCTTGTCCTTCTTGTTGGCCACGATGGCGTCGGTCGGACACTTGTGGGCGCAGATCGTGCAAAAGTTGCAGTTGTCGACCTTGAAGAGGATGTGTCCTCGGGTGCGGGCATAGGGTGTGCGGCGCTCGAAGGGATAGAGCCGTGTCACGGGCTTACTCAGCGCGCTGCGCGTGACCAGCGATGAAATCGGGAGCCAGGACCAGGACATCGGCTTACCTCTCGTTGCAGCTCACACAGGGATCGATGGTGAGCACGATCACCGGAACGTCGGCCAGCTCGCAGCCCTTCAGCATGTGGACCAGGGGCGCGATGTTGGCAAAGGTCGGTGTACGCACCCGGAAACGCTCCAGGTTCTTCTTGCCGTCGGCGCTGATGTAGTAGCAAACCTCGCCGCGCGGCTGCTCCAGCCGGAACATGGCCTCACCCTTCGGCCGCTTGCCCTTGACCGACACCTCGACCTCACCGGCCGGCATGCGGTCGAGACACTGGGCGATGATGTCGAAGGACTGGTCGATCTCGCGCACCCGCACGATGCAGCGGGCGTAGCAGTCGCCTTCCTGCTCGACCACGGGCTCCCAGTCCAGCTCGCCGAAGGCGGCATAGCCGAGTTTGCGGGTATCCTGGGGCACCCCGCTGCCGCGCAGTACCGGACCGACCGCGCCGAGAATATGCGCGTCCTCGGCCGTCAGGACACCAACCCCAACAGTGCGCTTCTTGACCGTCGGATCCTCGCGAAAGACGTCCGCAATCTCGTTGAAGGCGGCCTGGATGTCGCGCATCCGCCCCTTGACGGCCTTGAGCACCTCGTCGTCGACATTCTTGCGGATACCGCCGACCTTGCAGACGCCGAAAATGACGCGACCGCCGGTCGTCTCCTCAATGATGTCGACCAGCATCTCGCGGATGCGCCAGCTGTGCTGGAAGAGGCTCTCGTAGCCGAGCGCGTCGGCCGACAGACCCAACCACAGCAAGTGACTCTGGATGCGCGAGATCTCGCCCCAGATGGTGCGCAGGTAGACCGCGCGGGGCGGGACCTCGACGCCCATGAGCTGCTCGATGCCCTGACAATAGCCTTGGCCGTGGATGAAGCTGCAGATGCCGCAGATACGCTCGGCAACATTGGCCATTTCGATGAAGTCGTGGCGCTCCGCCAGCAGCTCGAGGCCGCGATGGACGTAGCCGATCGAGGGCAATGCCTGGACGACCCGCTCGTCGTCCAGCTCCAGATCCAAATGGATCGGCTCCGGCAGGACCGGGTGCTGAGGACCAAAGGGGACAATGGTGGTATTGGACATGGGTCAGCCCTCGGAGCCAGATGCGCCAGCCGCCGCTGGCTTGACCTTCTCTTTCTTGACGGTGACGTCACCGGAGAAGGGGATCTTGGTCTTGGTGCGCAGAAAATTACCGCCGTAGTCCACCGTCAACCCAGGCACCGCGATGCCGAAAAGATCCTTCAGCTCGTTCTCGTAGGTGAAGGCGGCGGGGAAGATCCCACTGAGGCTCGGCAGCTCGGCCCGATCCCGCGGGAGCAAGGTGCGGTAGTTGGTGCAGCGGTAGTCCTTGTCGTAGCTGATCATGATCTCGAAGTGGTCCGGCCGCGCCGTCCCAGTCATCTGCACCAGGCGATAGCCTTCGGCGCGATGCCGCTCCGCCGTGGACAACCAGTCGCCGAGTGCCAGATCGTTGAAAGGCTCGTCCAAACTCATACTGCCACCATCTTGCGTTGACGTTTACGGTCTTTCGCGCGCTGCTCAAGGATGTCGAGCGCCTGCACCACACCGTCGATGATACTCTCGGGCCGCGCCGCGCAGCCCGGCACATAGACGTCCACGGGAATCACCTTGTCGATTCCCCCATAGACGTTATAGGCATCCTTGAAGATGCCGCCACTGAGGGCGCAGGCCCCGATGGCGACCACCACCTTGGGGTCGGGCATCTGTGCGTAGAGGTTTTCGACCACCTTGCGGGACTCCTCATTCACCGAGCCGGTGACCAAGAAGATATCCGCGTGCTTGGGGTTGCCCGTATTGACGATCCCGAAGCGTTCGACGTCATAGAGCGGCGTGAGGCAGGCCAGCAGCTCGATGTCGCAGCCATTGCAGCTGGTCGCGGCATAGTGCAGGACCCAGGGGGATTTCTTGAGAAAGCTCATGATCGTGACCCAAGTGAGGCGCCCATGCCGTTTGCGGCTAGACGCACGGACGTCATGGACAGGGACGCTTGCATGGAAGTGGGCTCGAGGCTCGCCATCGGCATCGGCATCAAGAGATGAATGGCAGCAGCGCCAGATTGGTCACCCCGAAGACGACGGTCACCAACCAGGACGCCTTGAGCGTGCTCGACCAGGTGAGCCGTGCATTCGTATTGTCCACCAGAACCTCGGCGAAAAAGAGCACGACTGTAATGGGTAATGCGATCCACGGCCCCCAGGGCGCAAAGAAGAGGTAGAGCCAGCCGAGCAGGATGCTGTTCTCGTACCAGTGCCCGATCTCGACGATCGCCAGATCACTGCCCGAGAGGTCGGTCGTGATCCCCTTGACCAGCTCCTGGTGGCCGTGATGCGAGGAACTGAGATCGAAGGGCGATTTACGCAGCTTGATGGTCAGCATGAAGAGGAAGCCGATCAGAATCCCCGCGAGCTGAATCACCTGCCAGGGACTCCCCGAGACGATGTCAGACACCCGGAAGCTGTCGGTGACCAGGAAAAAGCCCAGCGGCACCAGGATGAGCATGGGCTCGTAAGCCATCATGAGCATGAGTTCACGCGAAGAGCCGATGTTGCTGAAGGGCGAGTTGGTTGCGTAAGCGGCCAGGCAGAGGAAGATACCCGACACCGTTAGCGCAAACAGGCTTAGCAGCAAGTCGCTCCCCAGAAAGAGGATGAAGCCCGAGACCACCATGAAGAAGAGAAAACCCCAGAGATAGAGCGTCTGCAGCGGGGTGACGACCAGAGTGTCCTTCTCGAAGAGCTTGAGCACGTCATAGACGGGCTGCAGGATCGGTGGCCCCTTGCGGGCCTGCATGCGCGCGGTCAGCCGCCGGTCGATGCCGGCGAGCAGGGCCCCCACAACGGGTCCCAGAAGGATGAATGCAAAGCCAAGCGACCAGGCGTAAGGCTTCATAGCAGGGCCCCTATCAACATCAAGAACATCAACGCGCCGCAGCCGATCAGCCCGACCCTAACCATGGTGGCCTCCTGAAGGAAACCGGACAGGTAATAGCCGCGGCTCTCGACCATGCGCTCCGCGCCCATGGCTCCGCGGTAGGAGGCGCTGCCGTCTACATTGGCCCCACTGAGATAGGCGCTCACCTCGGCGTATCGCGGCGGCCGCAACCAAAAGGCCAGGGGCATCAGGAAGAGTCCCGCGAGCATGATGCTCATCAGCATGATGGTCTCCCAGGGCATGGCGAAGCTCGGCGCGGCGATCAGCCCCAGGCTCGCCAGATGCTGCGTGTAGGGCAGGACGAAGCCGGTATCCGCCAGCGGGAAGAGTGCGCAGGCGATATAGGTCAATGCCGTCAGTGAGAACAGCGCGATGGCCTCGTCGCGCGGGATCGGCGCCGAACCCGGCGGCGCGCTGCGCGGCACGGCGACCAGCTTGCCCATCCACTTACTCCAAAAGAAGAGCGTCGGCGCACTGCCGAAGGCGAGGATGACTGCAAGCATCACACCGTCGCCCCACATGACATCCATGCTGAGGAAGGCCTGGAAGCAGGTGTACTTGCCGAGCAGCATGCCGAAGGGCGCCAAGAACATGCCTAGCATCCCGACCAGCAGCATGGCCGCGATCGTGGGCCGGCGATAGACCAGCCCCTCCATGTCCTCGATGTCGCGGCTGCCGATGAGGTGCTCCGTGGTCCCGACCGCGAGGAAGAGCAGCGCCTTGGCCACGGCATGGAAGAGGATGAGCAGGATGGCCGCCCACATGGTCGCCGCCGTGCCCACGCCGGCGCACATGACGATGAGGCCGAGGTTAGCGATGGTCGAATAGGCCAGGACCAGCTTGGCATTGCGCTGATTGACTGCGATCAGCGAGGTCGCCAGGAAGGTCAAGCCGCCGATCAGCGACAGCAGCAATCCAGCGAAGGTGTCATGGAAGACGGGCGAAAGCTTGATCAGGATAAAGACGCCCGCCTTGACCATGGTGCTCGAGTGCAGCAGCGCCGAAACCGGCGTGGGCGCGACCATGGCCCCCAGCAGCCAGGAGGAGAAGGGCATCTGCGCCGACTTCGACAGCCCTGCCACCGCAATCAGCACCGCGGGAATCAGCGCGAGGGCGCTGCCGCCCGCCACCAGTTGATCCAGCTCCCAGGTGTGCAGACCAGGCCCATGGGTCAGCCAGACGATGGCTGCGGCGAAGGAAACCCCGCCGATGAGGTTGAAGCCCAGCGCCCTGAAACCGTTGCGAATCGCCTCATCCGTGCCTGAGTAAGAGATCAGCCAGAAGGAGCAGAGCGTCGTCACCTCCCAGAAGAAGAACAGCCACAGTAGGTTGTTGGCGAAGACGATGCCGAACATGGCCGCCAGAAAGAGAAAGAGCACGAAGAAAAAGAGGCTGCGGCTGCGCTCTGGCCGCTGCTGCGCCGTATCGACGTCGCCGGCCTCGTGCTGACCCGCCGCATGGGCGAGGTAGTCATGCATGTAGCGGATGGCGTGAATGCAGATGAGTCCGCCAACGATGGCGATGATGAGCGCCATGAGCACGGAGAAGCTGTCGACGTAGAAGGGATGCGCGATCTCCGGATGCTGACCAAACAGCTCCGCATAGAGCATCAGCCCCGTCTGCACGACGATCAGGACGGGGATATACCACTCGCGGGGTTTGATCCGCCGGCAAAACCAGAGCAGCAGGGCCGCGAGCGCAACACCGCCCGCCATGAAGAGCCAGTCGAGCACATGCGTGAGCCCGTCACCCAGGGCGTAGAATTCAGGCCCCCTGCTCGCCTGCAGCAAGGCCAGCAACACCGAGGCAAGCGCCAAGGCGCCAACCGAGAAACGGATACGAAGCGCCTGCGCACCGACGGTCGGCGCCGCAGCGATGGCGAGACCCGCGATGAGAGAAAAGAGAATCAGAAAACTGATCAAGTACATCTCATGTCCTCAGAAGGAGGCATTGGAGGCCGGCTATTTCCGCCAGAATTGTGGAGTGAAGAGCACGAGCAGGGAGAACACTTCAAGCCTACCGAGCAGCATAGTAAAACTCAGGACCCAAATCTCATAGTCCGTCAGGCTGGCATAGTTGGTCCCGGGTCCGACGACCCCGAGACCTGGTCCCGCATTGTTGATGCAGGCGATGACCGCAGTAAAGGCCGAAATGAAGTCCAGACCGCCGAAGATGAGCAGAAAGGTTAGGGTGACGATACTCATGAAATAAAGGAACAGGAATCCCAGGATGGCGACAACGACGCCATTGGGGATAACTATGCCCCCAATGGTCACCGGCGCGGCAAGAGACGGATGCAAGAGACGGGTCAGCTCCCGCGAACTCTGCTTGACCAGGATCAAGGTTCGAAACATCTTGATACCCCCTCCCGTTGAGCCCGAACTGGCCGTGAAGGAGGACAGAAAGAGCATCCAAAAGGGCACGAAGGCCGGCCAGACCCCATAGTCGGTGCTCACGAAGCCGCAATCCGTCGCGAGCGAGACCAGGTTGAAGCTCGCGAATCTGAGCGCGGTCAGGAAACCGCCGTAAGTCCCGGCCTCCCAGAGATAGAGCGCGCATCCAACACAGCTCAGGACCAACAGCCCCACCACGGCGCGGGCCTCTCCGTCCAGCCAGAAGGGTCGCAAGCTGCGCTCACGCCACACCGCAAAGTGTGTTGCGAAGTTGAGCGCGGCCAGCGTCATGAAGAGGATCAGCACAGTCTCGATCAGGGGCGAGTCGAACTCCCCGATGCTGCCATCGCGGGTCGAGAAGCCACCCAGGCTCAAGGTCGAGAAGGCATGACAGATGGCGTCCAGCCATCCCATGCCGGCAACCTTGAGGCTCAGCATGCAGGCGATGGTGATGGTGAGATAGACACCCCAGAGGACGACGGCGGTATCCGCGATACGCGCCGTCAGCTTGGCGCCCTTGATTGGTCCTGGAACCTCGGCGCGCATGAGTTGCATCCCACCGACGCCGAGCAGAGGCAGGATCGCGACCGCCAGCACAATGATCCCCATGCCGCCGATCCAGTTCAGCTCGTGGCGCCAGAGATTGATCGAGGGCGGCAAGACATCCAGGTGAATCATGACGGTCGCCCCCGTGGTCGTCATGCCTGACATGGCCTCGAAGAAGGCGTCCGTGAACGAGAGCTGCAGATGCAGGAGCAGGGGAAAGGTCGCAATCGTCGCCGTGAGGAGCCAGGCGAGGGTGACGAGCATGAAACCGTCGCGCGGCTTGAGCGCGCGCTGGAACCCCCGGGTCGCCAGCGTCATGAGTCCGCCCGCAGCCAGGCAAGCAACCTGGCTCACGAGAAAGGTCAAGAAGGTGCCATCGCGATAGATGAGCGAGCAAATGATCGGCAGCAAATAGGTCAGGCTGAACACCATCAGCAGGCGCCCGAGGACATTGGCGACCGACAACAGCTCTGCCATCAGAAGTAGGCAAGCCCGACCTGAAGGTAGCGCTCGACCTGGCGGACCAAGCCCTTGCGCGCGACAAAGAGGATGACGTGATCCTCCGGCTCGATGACGAGGTCGTCATGCGCGATCAGCACCCGGGCCTGTCCGCTGCCCAGGCTGTCCTGGCTGGACGCGCGCACGATCGCACCAACACTCACGCCATCGGGCAAGTTCAGCGCGGCAAGGCGGCGCCCGATGACCTTGGACGTCGACATGTCCCCATGGACGACGAATTCGAGCGCCTCCGCGGCGCCCCGCCGGAGACTGTGCACCGCCGCGACATCCCCGCGGCGCACCCGCGCCAGCAGCGTACCGATTGAGATCTGCGCGGGCGAGATGGCAATATCCAGACGGTCGGCCTGCAAGAGATCCGCATAGGCACGCCTGTTGATGAGCGCCAGAACCCGGCGCGCGCCCAGACTCTTGGCGAGCAAGCCCGCCATGATGTTGTTCTCGTCGTCGTTGGTGAGGGCCAGGAAGAGGTCCATGTCTTCGATGTTCTCGGCATTGAGCAGATTCTCGTCCGTGGCATCGCCCCAGAGCACCAATGAGCCGTTCAGGCTCGCGCCGAGCGCCTTGGCCCGATCCTCATCGATCTCGATCACCTTGACCTGGTAGCGATCCTGGGTGGCGGTCGCCAGCCGACTGCCGATGTTGCCGCCGCCGGCGATCATGATGCGGCGCGTCGGCCGGTCGCGGCCGTGCAACTCGTTGAGCACCTGGCGAATATCGCGCCGCGCCGCGAGATAGAAGACCTCGTCACCGGGGCGCAGGCGCGTGTCGCCCGTGGGCGTAATCGGTTGGTCCTTGCGATAGATCGCGGCGATACGGGCGTCGATACGCGGGATGTGCTCGCGCAGATCCGCGACCGGATGCCCGACCATGGGTCCGCCCTCGACCGCGCGCACCGCCACCAAACTGACCAACCCATCGGCGAACTCCAGCACCTGAAGCGCCTCGGGGAACTCGATCAGCTTGATGAGGTAATCGGTAATGATCTGCTCGGGGCAGATGTTGAAGTCGACACAAAAGCCGTTGTCGTCCAGCAGCTCCGGGTGGCGAATGTAGTCACCGGACCGCAGCCGGGCGATCTTGGTCGGCACCTTGAACAGGGTCGCGGCGGTGCGGCAGGCGCAGAGGTTGGTCTGATCACTCTGGGTGACGGCGATGAGCAGGTCGGCGTCCTGCAGCCCCGCCTCACGCAGCACCGAGGGCAGCGCGGCATTGCCCGTCACGGTGCGCAGGTCCAGCCGCTCCTGCAGTTGCTGAAGACCGCGTGCGTCGAGGTCGACGACGGTGATGTCGTTGGCCTCGGAGACCAATCGCTCGGCGACCGAGCTGCCGACCTGGCCCGCACCCAAAATGACGATCTTCACGACAGCGGGCTCCTTGATTGGATCGACGCACCTGGACTCGTGGACGTTGATGCTAGCCTTTGGAGACTGAGCCGCCAATCGGCTTCTGCACCAGGATCTCGATCGGCGTGCGCGGCTCGCTATACTGCGAAGGCACCGAGCGCTTGGCGCGGCCGGGTCGCAGGGACCGGCTTCCCACCAAGCCTGCGGGACGAAGACCAGCCCGCCGAAGCCAGGCCGCGGCGTCGATACTGACACAGGTATTACTCCCCATGCTGACCCACGAGCGACTGGCCGAGCTTCTCGGCGATCTGGAAGCCGACAACATCGAGCGCACAATATCCGTCAACAAGACCGACAAGTTCGCCGAGGCCATTTGCGCCTTTGCCAATGATCTGCCCAACCGGCGGCAGCCTGGCTATTTACTGGTCGGAGCCTATGACGACGGCACCTTGTCCGGGCTCGAGGTCACGGATGAACTGCTGAAGAATCTCAGCGCAATCCGCTCCGACGGCAACGTTTTGCCTCAGCCCGTCCTCAGCGTACAGAAATACAGGCTGGAGGGTGGCGAACTCGCCGTCGTGGAGGTCTTGCCCTCAGACCTGCCGCCGGTGCGTTACAAGGGGCGCGTCTACATCCGTGTCGGCCCGAGGAGAGGCATCGCGAACGAGCAAGAAGAGCGCATCCTCAGCGAGCGGCGTGTCGCGCTGGCCCGCACCTTCGACGCACGCCCCTGCCGCGAGTCCGCTCTGAGCGACCTTGCCTTGGGCCAGTTTGACGCCTACCGCCGCGAAGCCCTCGACGCGGACACCATCGCGGAGAATCACCGCCCCCTCGAACTCCAACTGGCGTCCCTGCGCCTTTACGCCCCGGAATCGGCCAGTCTCACGCACGCCGGAATCCTCCGGAGACCGGCATGAAGACCATCGCCTTCTTCAACAACAAGGGCGGCGTGGGCAAGACCTCACTCGTCTACCACCTGGCCTGGATGTTCGCCGATCATGGCATCGACACGCTGGCCGTCGATCTGGATCCGCAGGCCAACCTCACCGCCATGTTCCTCGACGAGGCTCGATTGGAGACCTTGTGGTCGGACGACGACCATCCAGATACGGTCTTCGGCAGTATCCGGCCGATCCTGCGCGGTGTCGGTGACATCGCGACACCCCATGTCGAGCCCATCACCGCACACCTTGGATTGATCCCAGGCGACCTCGGTCTGTCTCGATTCGAGGACAAGCTATCGGATGCCTGGCCGCGCTGCCACAACGACGACGAGGGTGCCTACAGGACGATGACCGCCTTCCACCGGCTGATCTTGGCCGGGGCCGAGCGGGGGGCGGAGCTGGTGCTGATCGACGTCGGACCAAACCTGGGCGCCATCAACCGCGCGGCCCTGATCGCGTCGGACCAAGTCTGTATCCCGCTCGCTCCCGACCTTTTTTCTCTCCAGGGACTCAAGAACCTTGGACCAACCCTGCGCGATTGGGGACGTATCTGGAGCCATCTGGTGACCAAGGCGCCACCGGATCTGTCACTCCCAAGAGGCAGCATGCAACCGATCGGCTACATCGTTATGCAGCATGGCTTGCGCGACAGCCGGCCCGGTCTTGCCTACAAGCGCTGGATGGACCGCATCCCCGTCGTCTACCGGGAAGCCGTGCTGGATGAGGACGCGCATCCCTATCCACCGGTCGACCAAGATCCCTATTGCCTCTCGCTGCTCAAGCACTATCGCAGCCTGATGCCCATGGCGATGGAAGCGCGCAAGCCGATCTTCTTCCTGAAGTCGGCGGACGGCGCGATCGGCGCGCACATCGAGGCGGTCAAGAGCTGTTACGCCGACTTCCAGCGGCTGGCGGCGAGGATCGCCATCGAGGCCGGAATCGCATTCGCCTGAGCAACAAGCGCCCGGCGCGGAGTCGTCATCGCCTCGGACAGACTCCAGGCTTTGCAGGAATATTGCGCTGCAGCATAATGACAGGACAATAATGGCCGGGAGACCGCTTGTCCCCGGCAAGCGCTACCACCGGAGACCCCAATGTCGGAAGAATTCGACCAGAGTGCCCTCGACTATCACCGCTATCCCAAGCCCGGCAAGCTGGAAATCAAGGCCACCAAGCCGCTCGGTAATCAGCGCGATCTGGCGCTCGCCTATTCTCCCGGCGTCGCGGCGGCCTGCCGCGAGATCGAAAAGGATCCACTCACGGCCTCGCACTATACGGCGCGCGGCAACCTGGTCGCCGTCATCAGCAACGGAACCGCGGTGCTCGGACTAGGTGCCATCGGCGGGCTGGCCTCCAAGCCGGTGATGGAAGGCAAGGCGGTGTTGTTCAAGCAGTTCGCCGACATCGACGTCTTCGATATCGAGATCGAGGAGCGCGACCCGCAGCAGTTCATCGAGACCGTCGCCCGGCTGGAGCCCAGCTTCGGCGGCATCAACCTGGAAGACATCAAGGCCCCGGACTGTTTCATCATCGAGCGCGCGCTCAAGGAGCGCATGGGCATCCCGGTCTTCCACGACGATCAGCACGGCACGGCTATCGTGGTCAACGCGGCCATCCTCAACGGCCTGCGGACCGTCGGCAAGGACATCGGCCAGGTACGGCTGGTCACGGCGGGCGCCGGCGCTGCGGCCCTGGCCTGCGTCGACCTGCTGGTCGAGATGGGGCTGCCGAAGGAGAACGTCACCCTCACCGACATCGCCGGCGTGGTCTACGAAGGCCGCACCGAGGAGATGGACCCCTACAAGGGCCGCTACGCCATCGCGACCGACAAACGCACGCTCGCCGAGGCCATCGACGGCGCGGACATCTTCCTCGGGCTCTCGGCGGCCGGCGTACTCAAGCCGGAGTGGCTGGAGCGGATGGCCGAGCGTCCCATCATCATGGCGCTGGCGAATCCGGTCCCCGAGATCATGCCCGACCTCGCCCGCGCGGCGCGTCCGGACGCCATCATCGCCACCGGCCGCTCGGACTTCCCGAATCAGGTCAATAATGTCCTCTGCTTCCCCTTCATCTTCCGGGGCGCCCTGGACTGCGGCGCGAGCGAGATCAACGAGGCCATGAAGATCGCCTGCGTCCGCGCCATCGCGGATCTCGCCATGGCCGAGCCCTCGGACATCGTGCGCGCGGCCTACGGCGGGCACCAGCTCCAGTTCGGCCCAGAATATCTCATCCCCAAGCCCTTCGATCCGCGCCTCATGGAGCACCTGGCCCCAGCGGTCGCCCGTGCGGCCATGGAATCAGGGGTCGCGACCCGTCCGATCGAGGACCTGGAGGCCTACCGTCAGACCCTTGGCCATCGCGCCTACCGCACGGGCATGACCATGAAGCCCGTCTTCGATCAGGCCCGGCTCGCACCCAAGCGCATCGTCTTCGCGGAGGGCGAGGACGAGCGCGTACTTCAGGTCGCCCAGCAGGCGGTCATGGAAGGCATCGCGCGACCCATGCTGATCGGCCGCCCGGAGGTCATCGGCAACCGGCTCGGCGAGCTGGGACTGAGCATTCGCCCGGATCGCGACTTCGATCTCATCATCCCCTGCGAGAACCCCAACTTCGACAATCATTGGCAGGCCTTCTACGACCGGGTCAAGCGTCGCGGCTATGCCCCGGACGAGGCACGCGAATACATCCGCAACGACCCCACAGTGCTGGCCGCGGCCATGGTCCGCTGCGGCGACGCCGACGCCATGATCTGCGGCATCGTCGGGCGCTACGCCCGCCACCTCAAGCACGTCGAGGAGGCCATCGGCACGGCACCTGGCGTGCGCAAGCTCACGGCCATGAATGCGGTCGTGCTGCGCTCCGGCCCGCTCTTCATCGCCGACACCTATGTCCAGACCGACCCGAATGCGGAAGATCTCGCCGAGATCACCCGCCTGTGCGCCGCCGAGGTCAAACGCTTCGGACTGGTGCCCAAGGTGGCCTTCGTCTCGCACTCCAACTTCGGCAGCCACGACTCGCCGACCGCGACCAAGATGACCGAGGCACTGAGGCTGCTGCGTGGCCAAGACCCCGAGCTGGAGGTCGAGGGCGAGATGCACGCCAACCTCGCCTTCGACGCCATCGGTCGTCAGGCGCGCTTCCCTGAATCGCGCCTGGAAGGCCGCGCCAATCTGCTGATCATGCCCAATCAGGATGCGGCCAATATTGCCTTCAACCTGCTGAAAACCATGAACGAAGGTGGCGCCTTCGGGCCCATGCTGCTGGGCACGGCAGCCGCGGCGCACATCGTGACACCCAGCACATCCGTCCGCGGACTGCTCAACATGACGGCGCTCGCGGCCGTGCAGGCGGGCTGAAACGCACACCGCTGCGGCCGCCACTGGGTTGAATGGGCCTTGCGCATCAACCAGGTCGAGCCATGCGGAAGCGGCGCCCCGCCACGATCAAGCGTCCGTCGCGGCGGGGCGTCGCTGCCACCAAATCGAGCGGCTGCGCTGCTGTTCCACGCTAACCCGCAACGCGAGGACCTGACCGACTCACCAAATCCGCTCGCGACCTTCCGTGGGAGCCGCTGCCTGCATGCGCAAGTCAGGTGCCGTCCTCGTGGCCGACGACCCGATTACGCCCCTGCGACTTGGCTTGATAGAGGGCCGCATCGGCCTCTCGCTGGATCGCGGACGGGCCTGTCTCTTCCCCCGCGACCCATCTTGCCGAGAACCCGATGCTGATGGTGACATGTCTCGCAGCACTGGAGTACGCATGCGGAATGTCGAGGGCGGCGACGGCCGAGCGCAGGTTTTCCGCCACCTGCAAGGCCCCGGCCCGATCGCAGTTGGGCAGAATGACGCAAAACTCCTCGCCGCCATAGCGGGCGACGAAGTCCCCTGGTCGATGCGGAACGGCCTCGATGGTTTGCGCCACGCGCCGCAGGCACTCATCCCCCGCACCGTGCCCATAGCGATCATTGAAGGCCTTGAAGTGGTCGATGTCGATCATGAGGACCGCGAGCGGGACGCCCTCCCGCGCCGTCCGTTGGCATTCTTGCGGAAGCCTGACATCCAGTGCGCGACGATTGGCGATCTCGGTCAGACCATCGAGCATCGCCAGTTTTTCCAGTTGCTCGGACTTGCGTTTCAGCTGGATATGGACGCCGACCCGCGCCAGCAGCAGGGGGATCTCGATCGGCTTGGTGATGTAATCCACGGCACCGAGATTGAACCCCCTCTGCTGATCTTCTACCGCACCCTTGGCGGTCAGGAAGATGATCGGGATGTCCCAGGTAGCGGGATCCTCCTTGATGCGCCGACAGACCTCGTGGCCGTCCATCTCCGGCATCATGATGTCCAACAAGATGAGATCGGGCTTGTCGGTCTCGCGCAGCAACGCCAGGGCCGCCTCACCGCCGGTCGCGACCATGATCTCATATTGCTTCGAGAGCGCCGCGGCAACGATCTGAATGTTAGCCGCTGTATCGTCGACGACGAGGATCCTCGCTCGACAGGGCCGCGCAGGGTCGGCCTGGGCAGCGAAGGGGGGGGCGGGCGGGGTGTCGTCGGCGAACCTGCTTCGGGGGTGCGTTTGCGGCATCGTCTTCATGTCCTGGTCGGGCTTCACGCATCGAGCGGGATGTCGAGGAGTGCAGCCAGCGTGGCAAGCGATTTCTCGGCGGACGGGTAGTCGAACGCCTCGATCCGGCCCCTAAGTTTGCGAAACGCCGCCTGGGTCTGTGGTGCGGCCAATCCCTGTTCGATCTCGTCCAGCCATTCAGGCAACACGAACCCGGAGCCTTTGAGCCGCACCTGGATCTCGTGCAACAGCGCCGCGATCCGTTCGCGGTCATCCGACAGCGGCGCGGCGCATGCGATCGGCGGCAGGGCCGCGATGGCGCTCAGGGTGTCCGCCAGCGCCGTCTTGAGCAACGCCCTCGAGTCGCTATGCTCGGCCTCCAGTTCGACCTCCAACTGCTCGCTCGCCTCGTGCAGCGGGGTCGCGCCGATGGTCTTGGCGATCCCCTTGAGCGTATGGATCAGACGACGGGCTTCCGCCCATCGCCCCTGGGCGATATGGCTATCCAAGTCCGCTGCGCTGTCGGCGAAGTCCCGCGCAAAGCCGTCCAGCGAGCGTCGCAACAGAGCCCAGTCCCGCCCCATGCGCCGCAGCGCCTCGTCCAGGTCCAAACCAGGCGCCTGGAAGTGGGTGCCCGCACCCTCGGGCAGGACCATCTCGGCGGCAGACGCCTGTTCGGCCCCCGGCGGCAGGATCCAGCGCAATAGGACGGAGGTCAATTCGGCGACATCAATGGGTTTGGACAAGAAGTCGTTCATGCCGGCCGATTGACTGGCCTCGCGGTCGGCCAGCATGGCGGCGGCGGTCATCGCAATGATGGGGACCTCGCGGCCTTGCAGCAAGGCGCGAATCCGCCGTGTCGCCTCGATACCGTCCATCTCCGGCATCTGCAAGTCCATCAGGATGGCATCGAAGCGCTGCGCGGCTGCCTGCTCGACGGCCTCGCGACCCTGGCTCGCCACCGTCACCGCAAGCCCCATCTTCTCCAGCAGGTCACGGGCGACCAACTGGTTGGTCGGGTTGTCCTCGACCAGCAGGATGCGGGCACCCCGAATCGCCTGCGTGCGGGCGCGCACTTGCTGGAAGACGCTCCACTGTTGGACCGACTCTGAGTCGAGTCCTCCATCCTGCAAACCGGAGACCAGGTCGAAGAGCTGGGAGGGCATGACCGGCTTGTCCAGAATGGCATCGACCTTGATTTGCTGGGTCGCGTGCTGAGCCTCCAGGCGCCCATGGGCGGTCACCATGATCACGATCGCATGACGTGTATCCGTAGACAGCTTGGCCTCCTCTTCCCGGAGCCGGTGCGCGAGCGCGATCCCGTCGATGCCAGGCAGTCTCCAGTCGACCAGGATCAGCTCATAGGGCCGTCCCTCGCGCAGCGCCTCCAATGCCCTCTCCAAGCCCTCCTCGCCCGAGCAGGCCACGTCGGCCGCGAAGGACCAGTCATCCATCAGGCTTTTCAGCACGTCTCGGGCGATCTCCTGGTCATCCACGATCAGGGTGCGCATGCCACGCAGGTGGACGGCGGTGTGGCGCTTGGTGGGGGTGGGCGAGACCTTGAGGTGCAGGGTGAAGGTAAAGGTGCTGCCTCGCCCGGCTTCGCTCACGACCGAGATCTCGCCGCCCATCACCTCGACCAGACGCTTGGTAATGACCAACCCCAGTCCGGTGCCGCCAAAGCGGCGCGTGGTCGAGGTATCGGCCTGCTCGAAGGCGCGGAACAGGCGGTGAAGCTGCTCGGGCGTCATGCCGATGCCAGTGTCCTGGACCTCGACCTCGAGGGTGACCTCGTCGCCCTGCCGCTCCCACAGCCGCATCGACAACCGGACGTACCCCTGGTGGGTGAACTTGACGGCGTTGCCGAGCAGATTATTGACGATCTGGCGCAGCCGCAGGGGGTCGCCGACCAGCACCGACGGGATCCCTGGGTCCACCTCGAAGACCAGCTCTAGGCCCTTATCCTCCGCGGCTAGGCTGAACAGATTCGCAGCGCCCTCCAGCAGCTCGGCCATCTCGATATCAACCGCCTCCAGATCCAGCTTGCCGGCCTCGATCTTGGAATAGTCGAGGATATCGTTGAGGACGCCAAGCAGGGAGCGCGCCGCATTGTGCAGCTTCGTCAGATAGTCGCGCTGGCGGGCGCTGAGTTCGGTATCCAGCAGCAGTTGCGCGAGTCCCATCACGGCATTCATCGGGGTACGGATCTCGTGGCTCATGTTTGCCAGGAATTCGCTCTTGGCGCGGTTGGCAGCCTCCGCCATGCGCGCCGCGGTTTCGGCTTCTTGTTTAGCGGCCAGCAGCGCCGCCTCCCCCTGTTTGCGGGCGGTGATATCCTGCACGAAGCCGAACAAGAAGCGCTGTCCGCTGAGCGGATCGGCACGCTCGCCAAAGGAGAGGATGACGTCGATGATCCTGCCATCCTTGCATCGGTAGCGGTTTTCAAAGGTGCTGATGGCGTCAGCGTCCTCTCCCACCTGCTGGACCAGCGCCGGGCTGCGGCTAGGATCCTCATAGAGCGCCTCGGCGACGGACGTTCGATTGACGGCCTGGATGATCTCCGCCGGCGAGGCATAGCCCAGCATGGTGGCGATGGCGGGATTGACGTAGACGAAGCGGCCCTCGGTCGTGGACTGGAACATGCCGATGGGGACGTTCTCGAAGAGACCGCGCAGACGGGCCTCACTCTCGCGTAGCGCGGTTTCGGTGGCCTTTTGGTCGGTCAGGTCGCGATTGATGCCCACGAGGCGACGCGGATTGCCTGATGCGTCCTCCTCGACGATCGCAGCCGCCTGCAAATGACGAATGGATCCATCCGGCAACAGGATCCTAAATGGGCTGTCGAAGGGGCTTTCCCCCCGCACGGCGGCCGCCAGCGCCTCCTCGGTACGCGCCAAATCCTCCGGGTGGCAGCGCGAACGCCAGAAGTCATAGTCGATGCCCCTGGCCTGGACGTCCTCAGGCACCTGATAGATCTCGTACTGCCGTTGGTCCCAGGTCAGGCTGCCATCGACCAGATCCCACACCCAGACGCCGATCGCCGCCACCTTGGCCGCCAGCTCCAAACGACCCATCGCCGAGCGGAGTGCGAGATTGCGTGCATATAATTCCGTCAGGTCCGAGAATTGCAGAACGAGATGCGGTTCATTGTTCAGCACCGTCGGCATGATCTGGCAGGTGACCCAAAAATCCTTGCCAAATGTTGACTTAGCGTGGATCTCCCGCTCTCTCAAGCGACCGTCCGCCAGCGCGTCCAGGATATCGCCGTACAGCCCTGTCTCGTGGAATGAGTCGATCTGGTGAAAATTCTGCGTCAGCAGTTGCTCGCGCGTCGCGCCCACGAGGATCGCGAGTGCCTCGTTGGCGACCACGCATGGACCCGCCGCGCGATACACCGCCATCGCCAGCGGCGACTTGAGCAGGACTGACTCGTTGAAACGCAAGGCCTCCTGGAGCCGCAGCTCGGCCTCTTTCTGCGCCGTGATATCGCGAATCGAGCCGGCCATGCGCAGGGGCTGGCCCGCGGGGTCGAAGATCGCCGCACCGCGTGCCTTGATCCAGAAGTAGTCGCCCGATTTGTGGCGCAGGCGATATTCCTCTTCGAAGGGCGCTTCGTTGATCAGATGGGCCTCGACGGCGGCCAAGACGGCGTCTTGATCCTCGGGATGAATTCGGCACCGCCACCACGCCACGGTGGCTTCGAACTCGTCATCCTGATATCCCATGAGTTCCTTGAAGCGGGGCGCCAGGTAGAGCGCATTGGTCTGGATGTTCCAGTCCCAGAGACCATCGTTGCTACCGCGCACGGCGAGGTCATAGCGTTCCTGGCTATCACGTAATTCTTCTTCCACGATGCGTCGGTCGTGGATGTCCGAGTTGATGCCCACCCAGGACAGCACCCTTCCCGCTTCGTCCTTGATCGGCACGCCGCGCGCCAGGTTCCAACGCCATTCACCCGAGACATGCCGGAGGCGGTATTCGTTGGTGCAAACATCCCCCTTGACCAAGGCGTCGCGCCACCGCGCCATGACTGCGGGCCGATCGTCGGGATGGATAGCGTCGGCGTAGCCGTGCTCGCTCCATTGCGCGAAGGATTGACCGGTATAGGCCCGCCAACTGGGCGAGTCCTCGGCGACAAGCCCGTCAGGATCGCAACTCCAGACGATCTGCGCGGAGGCATCGATCAGGGCTCGGTAGCGCTGTTCGCTCGCCTGGATGGTCGCTACCGCTTGCTTGCGCTCGGTAATGTCCTGGATCTGAGCAATGAAGTAACGCGGCGCCTTCCCCTCATCACGCACCACTGCGACATTGAGCTGTACCCAGACAAGGTGCCCGTCCCGGTGGACATAGCGCTTGTCCATCTGGTAACTCTCGATCTCCCCCGCAATTAACTGGTGAAAATAATCGAGATCGGCGTCGAGGTCGTCCGGGTGTGTGATGGATTGGAAGTCGCACGCCAGGAGGTCGTCCCGCGAGTAGCCGACGATCTGGCACAAGGCCGGATTCACCTCCAGAAAGCGGCCATCCGGTGCAACCAGCGCGTTGCCGATCGGGGCGTATAACATCGCTTTCTGGAATTTCTCCTCGCTCTCGCGCAAGGACTTCTCGGCCGCCTTGCGCTCGGTGATGTCCACCACCAGGCCAACGAAGTTGATCACCTCGCCCTGGTCGTCACGAAACGCCGTCACGGCCAGGTCGACCCATACAATTCCGCCGTCGCGCACCCGATAACGCTTTTCCATGCGGTAGTCGCTGCGCGTACCGGCGACAATGTCGTTAAAGAACACCTGTTCCTGCTCAATGTCTTCGGGGTCGGTGAAATCGGCGAAATTCATCCCTTTCAATTCGTCTTCGCTGTAGCCCATCAGCGCCCTGAAGCTCGCATTGCAGACAATGAGATTGCCCACTGGATCACCGAAGGCAATGCCCGCATTGGCGCGTTCGAAGATGCTGCGAAAACGGGCCTCGCTGTTCTTGAGTGCCGACTCATAAAAACGCCGCTCCGAGGCATCGCGCGAGGAGGCATAGAGATAGCTTTGCCCATCGAGAACGACGCGGGTCGAATTGACCTCGACGGCAAAGGTGGAGCCATCCTTGCGACGATGCAGGGTCTCGAAGGTCGATGGCTCGCGGATCAGCCGACGCAGCTCGGGGACCAACTGGTCGCGGGGAAGCTGGGCCTCCCAGTCGGCGACATTGAGACGCAGTGCCTCATCGAAGGAATAGCCCAGCATGCGGGCGAAAGACTGGCTGCAATCAACGACATTGCCATCCGTGTCGAGGATGTGAACGCCGTCGCTAGCGCTGTCCAACAAGACCCTCAGTCGCTCGGCCGTCGCGCGGACCTGGGTGATGTCGGCCATGGAAATCAGCACGCGATCGTCAAAGGCGGCTCCCAAGGGCTGGGCGGAGGCGAGCATGGTGCGGACGCTGCCATCCTTGCCATGAACACGCACCTCCATGGGTTCGAACGGCTCGCCCGCGCGCGCTGCCTGCTCGATCCGGCGCCGCCATTCCTGCGCCACCTGCTCCCGATAGGCCGGATCCGGATAGGCCCTGGGAAACCAATCCTCCTGCGTCGGGATGTCGCTCAAGGTGTAGCCAAGCAATGACACGAAGGCCGGATTCAAATGGCGAACCGCGTCCCTTTCCGTGATGGCAAAGGGAATGGGGGAGGCGTCCATCACCGCCTGGAACAGCCCGGCGTTGTTTTCGATTTGACGCTGCTGCTCCAGATAGCGTTGCAGGATCCACCCCACCAGGATCGACAGGATCAGGATGACGATGGCCTCCGCGATCAGGCGCGGCACGGAGAACCAGCCGGTGGCGGGTGCGATGCCGAGCGTCCAGCGGTCGTTGGGTACGTCGATGACCGCTGTCACTGGAGTCGCGCTCAAGGGCCGCGAGGAGGCCGCGAAGACGTGGCGTTCACCATCGGCGTGGATCTGCCACAGCGCGTAGCCGTAGCCCTCCGCCTCCAGGTCGGCAAGACGCACGGCCTCGAGGAATTCGGGGAAGTTGATCAGGGCGTTGGTGAAGCCCCAGAAGGTATGCGGCTGCGGTGCGTCCAGGAAGACCGGCAGGCGCCCGATGACCCCCACGCCGCCCTGGATCAGGGCAACAGGCCCGGCCAGGGTCAGTGTTTCGGTCTCCAGGGCCAGCCGGGCCTCGCGATTGCGCGGCTCGTCGGTGAGCAGATCGTGACCAATCGCCTCCTCATTGCCGGACAGCGGCACGCACTGACGAATCACCCCACCGGGCGCGAGCTGCAGGGCGGAGACCCCTGGATTGATCTTGATGAATTCGGCGGCGAGCGCATCGAAGTCCCGGATCGTCCCCTTGCCTTCTCGAACCAGCGCCGCCAGGGCGTAGGTCGCGGACAGATTGCGCGCCAGATCCTGGTCGATCTGTCGCGCCATCCGCTCGGACAGCTGCCGCGCGGTCTCTACCTTCCCTTGCCTGAAAACGTCCTCCAGCAGGGCCGTGAAGACGGCAACCACCAGGAAAAACAAACACCCGACCACGAAGGCAACCCATTTTGGTGAGGTCTTGGCGGAGGACGTGGAGATCATTGCGCTCATCTTTGGAGTATTGCCATCGTTCGGTACGCATCGGTCATCCAGCTGAGTCAGATGTGCATCCATTGCTTCCCGGCTCCTGATTAGCAAGTTTCTTCAGCCAAGTCAGTTTTTCGCCGACAAATGGCCCACATTGGACCACTGTTTGCTGAGGATCCACTGATGCGGATGAATCGCATTCGATTGCAACCGGCATTGTCGCTGTGCTCAACACCTATCGGTTTTATGTAGCCAGGGCTTCCAGCCCTGGCAAACCAGGCCAGGATGGCCTGGCTACGTAGGCTTGGAGCGGCTGTTCCGGTTGATTTCGGGAAACCGATAGGTGTTGAGACAACCTGGATGTCTGCTTGAGCTGCCCCACCCCGCCCTGTATGCTCGCGCCCTTCCCCGACTCAAGCCGTGGCTTGGCCCCGTTTGATGCGCCGGCCAGCACGTCGCCGTGCCGAGGCGTCTCCACGGCCATCGCGACCCAACAGCCCATCGAGCAATGACTCAAATGACCAAGGCCGACGACGGTTGGCGGAGCACCACGCGGAACCTCATCGACCGCCGCGTCATCAGCATGCTCTTTCTCGGCTTCTCCGCCGGGATCCCGCTGCTGCTAATCTTCTCGTCACTCTCCCTATGGCTGCGCGAGGCCGGCGTCGAGCGCAACGAGGTGACCTTCTTCAGCTGGGCGGCCTTGGCCTACTCCTTCAAATTCGTCTGGGCCCCACTGATCGATAAGCTCCCACTGCCCTTTCTCACTCAGTGGCTAGGGCGGCGCCGGGCCTGGATGCTCACGGCACAGCTCGGCATCATCGGCTCGGTCCTGCTCATGTCCGCCGTGGATCCGGCCGCCGACCCCGACAGCTTGGTCCGCATGGCCGTGGCGGCCGGCATGCTCGGGTTCTCAGCGGCGACCCAGGATATCGTCATCGACGCCTTCAGGATCGAGTCGGCGCCGCCGCGCTTGCAGGCCCTCATGTCCTCGACCTACATCGCCGGCTACCGGGTCGGCATGGTCGCCTCCGGCGCAGGCGCGCTCGTTCTGGCCGCCTCCTTCGGCTCCGAGGCCGGCAGCTACAGCTATGCTGCCTGGCAGTCGACCTACCACATCATGGCCGCAGTCATGCTGATCGGCGTCTTCACCACCCTCTTGGTGCGCGAGCCAGAGACGCATGCGACCCGCTCCCACACCTATCCGACGTCGGAATACCTGCGCTTGACCGGGACCTTTATCGTCGTGGCCAGCACCTTCGTCGCCGGCTTCTTCCTCAGCGACAATCTCTTCACTCAGCTCAAGGCCATCGCCGGCAACGCAAACCTCACCAACTTCGTCTTTGAGATCCTGCATCTAGCCCTGGCCATCGGCGCGGCCGTGCTCGCCGGTTGGTCCATGATCCAGCTCGGCGCCATCAATCGCAGTACGGCGCACGAGACCTGGATCGAGCCGGTGCTCGATTTCTTCAGCCGCTATGGTCTAAAGACGGCACTGCTCATCCTGGCACTCATCGGGCTCTACCGGATCTCGGACATCGTCCTGGGCGTGATCTCTAACGTCTTCTATCAGGACCTGGGATTCACCAAGCCACAGATCGCCACCGCGGTGAAAACCTTCGGGGTCTTCGTCAGCATCGCCGGAGGGCTGCTGGGCGGGCTGCTCGCCAGCCGCTACGGCGTCATGCGCATCCTGCTGCTGGGAGCCGCCTTGTCGTCGGCCGCGCAGTTGGTCTTCGTCGCCCTCGCGCTCGCGGGTCCAAACCTGGCCCTGCTCTACATCGCCGTGGGCGCTGACAATCTGGTCGCGGGACTGGCGAGTGCCGCCTTCGTCGCCTTTCTTTCGAGTCTCACGAGCGTCTCATTCACGGCGGTGCAATACGCCATCTTCAGCTCACTCATGACCCTGCTGCCAAAGCTCCTCGGCGGCTACTCGGGCTCCATCGTCAACGGCATCGGCTACCCAGGCTTCTTCGTCTTCACCTGCCTCATCGGCATCCCGGTGATCGGCCTGGTTTGGCTTGCGGGGCGTCGGCTGTCCATCGACGGTCACGCCCCAAGCACGCCCGCCAAGAAAGGCGCCTGAGACAGACATCAGGTGCGGACGCATCGAGCGAAATGACAAGGATTTGCGTTCTGTAGAGACAGCCCCATATACTGCGCGTGCCATACGGGATCCGAACGGTCTTGGTGTCTCGCCCCGGAACTCACATTCCTTAAGAGACGCAAATCGGACGCCCTCCAGGCAGCCGTCCGGATCAGAGGCTCGCACCGCGCGGCCTTCCCATCCGGCGAGCTGCACCGACGCAAAGGCTTTGCCGATTCCTATCGGAGTAGCGTCCCGCTCCCAATGATCCTATTCGCACGTCGACCGTCGCGACCCCTGGCACGCACCCTGGCGCCTAGGCCAAAGTGGCCAACGCCATTTATTACGTCTCACACAGAGAAGGACATAACGATGACAACACTCAAAACGCTCGCTGGTCTTGCTGCAACCGCCATGCTCGCCGGAGCATCCTTCACCGCGAGTGCTTGGTGGGGTGGCCCGGGCGGCGGCAATGGAATGTGGGACAACATGGGCGACATGTTCGGTAACGGCGACGGCTACGGCGACTTCAACATGAACATGAGCGGCGGCGGCAGCGGACGCGGCTACGGGCGTGGCTATGGCCGCGGTAATGGGTACGGCTATGGTAATGGGTATGGCTATGGCGCCCCCTACGGTTACGGCGCGCCTTATGGCTATGGTGCACCCTATGGTTATGGCGCACCCTATGGCTACGGCGCACCCTACGGCGCACCTTATGGCGGCATGCCTGCACAGCCCCCTGTGGCAGCTCAGCCCCAGGCAGCCCCGGCCCGCTAAGTAACAAAGGGCATGCTGCCCTCGACGCCATCTGGGACAACGAGGGACGCCGCGCGGTAGCGCGCTGATCTCAAAGTCCCGGGCGACCTCGAGGCTCCGTCCTGGCGCGAGAGCGCCAGGACGGAACCTCGTCTATGCCTTTAGCCGCCTCGGTCAGACTGCCCCCCAAACCTCGCGCTTGGCGTCCGTCTTGGAGGCCAGCACCTCGTCCAGGGTCTTGGTCGGGAAGCTAGGTTTGTAGTCCTTACTCGCTTCGCAAAGGACAGCGACTTTGTCCTCGCCCGACATCCCCTTCAGGTCCGCCTTTTCGACGTAGAAGGCGTCGATCAGCTCGTTCCAAACCATGCCTTCGCGGAACTCGATGAGCACATAGTTGCTGCCCTCGATCTCCACCTGACAGCTCTCGGCCAGGTTGTCGATGTAGAAGATCAGCACGCAATTCTCCGCCAGATCATCCTTGAAGCGCGCCACGAACTCCGGAAGCTCATCGACACTCTCGAAGTTGCCGGCGACCATGCGCAACTTGTCCGCTTCAGTCAGGATGACGGCCTGCTTGATCATCGCCTTGGGCGGTGCGCGCTTTCCCGCGCTCGCCTTCAGCTCGCCTTCCAAAACGACGAACTCACCCCGGAATGCATACTGCCCATCCGTGCTTGTGGCGCCGAGCACCGACTTCAGCCAGAAGCGTTCTTCTTTCTCGTAGTTGTCGAGCAACATCGCAAATGAATCTCCAAAGTATCGAAATCGTCATCATGGCCGTCGTCGTCCTCAGTGCCGCCAAGGGTTGGAGCCGCTGGCTTGGGTGCGGACAGGCCCGATTGTCGTGTTAGCAACAAACTCATCTTTGCGACACAGCCAACTCGGCATCGACGACATCTTCTTTCGGTGCGCGCCAGCAGCAAAGACCATAAGCCACGCAATGATTTAGCGGGCGTCCGGCTTACGCGACCCCGTCCATTCGAGATCCGGCACCGCGGACTCCCGACACGCACGCAAGCGTCCAGAGCAAGATTAGGACCAGAACTTAGCGCCACTGGAGATTGAAAAGGCATTGCACCCATGACAGCAGCGTCCATTCCTGGCAACCTGCGCGTAAATTTCATTGAGGGACCTTCGCACATGCTTGATTGCTGGCTTTCCGCTTGGACAAGATCGCGTTTCAGGCCAGGACGCGGCTGCACTTCCGCGGCACTCATGACCCTTGGCCCGCTGAGCGTCTCCGCCCAGCCAATGCCGGGCGCTGGCGCATCAACGGATGGCGGCGCGCTCTTCAGCCAATACTTCTTCCTGAAGCTCGGCTTCTCCTTCATGGTCGGACTGGCCATGGGATTCGCGCTCAAGGTCGCCTTTAAGATCGCGCTCTTCGTCGTCGGCTTGCTCCTGCTCTCGCTCTTTGGGCTGCAGCTCGCCGGTGTCATCGACGTCAACTGGAGCGGGATGGAGATCCACTACGACGGCTTAGCCACTTGGCTGGGCGCCGCGGCTGGCAGCTTCTTCGGCTATGTCGGAGACAACCTGACGAGCGCGGCCTCCTTCTTTGCGGGACTGGCGGTGGGTCTTAAACTCTAGCGAGGCTTCGCCTCAGACCGACGAGTCATGCCATCGGGATCGCTAGCGGGATCGCTATCGTCGGTTCGATCCCGATACCGATACCGATACCGATACCGATACCGACGGCCTTGGATGGTCGGACGCTTCATCAAAATTTGACGCATCTGCAAGCATTTTGCGCCCTCAAGGATTCTAGTCGACGACCGCAAGACACTCCCGCCAAGCGCTGAAGAGTCGACCGAGGCAAGCAAGGGCCTCGGCCTGAATGCCTGGAACGCCCGACTCGCGAGGGCCGGCGCAGTTGAGCACATCGATATGGTTGGTTGTAAGCCATCTCGCTGCGGAGACTTCATCGAAGCCCGCGCTGAGATCACGGGTCAGCAGGGGCCGCCCGGCTCGGCGCGCAAGCTGCGCGGTCAGCAGGGTGCCGCCGCTGAGCGCTTCACGGTAGAGAATGAGCGTGGCGTCGGCATCGCGGACATTCCAAGCGGTCCGCTGGGCATAGTCCAGACTCGGGGTCTCGCGCAGCGGATAACGCGCATCAATGGCCCCATCTTCGGCCCGACGCCCCTTGGGACACCAGCCGCCAACCGGAAGCCCCAAGGCCATCGCCGCCTCCAGCGCAGCCCGATCCACCCCCGTCTGCCCCCCTGAGACAATCACGATGGGCTCCCCGGCCCATGGCCTGACCTGCTGGCTGTTCGAAGCCTTCAGCAGTTCACGATCACGCTTCGCGAAGTAGAGGTCCTCTTCAACCTTCTCCTTGCGTTTAAATGCCTCGGCGACTGTCTTCATAACGGCACCTCAAGGTTTCGTGGCGATTAGAATCGCGCGCGTCGGCGCGGGATGCCCCTCCAGGGTCCGACTCGGGTCTTGCGGATCCAGATGATCCGCAAGCGACTGAAAGCGCATCCAGTCGGTCGCGCGCTGCTCCTGGACACTGGTACGCGTGACGTCGACGACCTCGACACCCTTGAAGCCACAGCGCCTCAGCCAGACCGCGAGGGCATCCACGGTCGGGATGAACCAAACATTGCGCATGCTGGCATAACGCCCGGGCGGGACCAAGAGCTGCTGTCCTGAGTCCTCCAGAACAAGCGTCTCCAACACCAGCTCACCGCCAGGACGCAACAGGCGCTGCAGCTCCGCGAGATGGTCCATGGGCGAGCGCCGATGGTAGAGCACCCCCATGGAAAAGACGGTATCCAGCCCCGTCAGATCGCCGGGGAGGTCCTCGATTCCGAGCGGCAGCACGCTCAGTCGATCCTGCCCCAGGTAAGCGTTGATGGCTTGGAACTGGACCACGAAGACCAGGGTTGGGTCGACGCCGAGGATAAGCTCCGCGCCAGCGCCCAGCATGCGCCAGGCGTGATAGCCATTCCCGCAGCCGACGTCCAGCACCAAACGTCCATCCAGGGGCGAGATCGCGCCGGCCAGCCGGTCCCACTTGAGGTCGGAGCGCCATTCGGTGTCGATGCGCACCCCATGCAGGCAGAAGGGGCCTTTCCGCCAAGGGTGCAGCCCCATCAGGGCATCCCGCAGGCGGGACTCGGTCGCTGCGTCCACGGAGGCTGCGGAACAAAGGCCGACGCAGGGCTGATCGAGGGTGACACTGCCCCCCGGCAGTTCGGGCAGCGCCGCGACGGCGGCCTCCCAGCGCGGGAGATCACCGTGCGCGCCCGGTCCGAGGCGGCGCTCGACTGCCTTGGCCAGGTCGGCTCGCCAGGGCGCCAGAGGGGTGCGCGAGAGCTGCTCGAGGAAAGGCTGAAAGATCCTTAGGTCCATGCCACCCAGGCGACGAAATTGAGACTCTGAAACCAGCGACAATGGCCCGCGAACCCGGCATCCTCGATCCGCTGCTCGTGCGTCTCGATGCGTTCCGGGACCAGGACCTGCTCCAAGGCCGAGCGCTTACGGCTGATGGCGAGTTCACTGTAGCCGTTGGCGCGCTTGAAATCCTCGTGCAGGGCCGTGAGCAAGGCGCCGCCGCGATCGTCCGGGACCGCCATCTTCTCGGCCAGGACCAGGACACCGCCTGGCACCAGGCCACCGCGAATCCGCGCCAAGAGCGCCAACCGCTCGGTCACCGGAACGAACTGCAGCGTGAGATTCAGAACCACGACGGACGCCTGCTCGATGGCAACCGCCTGAATATCCGCGCAGACCGCCTCCACGCGATCCGCGCCTGGCACATCTTGGAGCCGCACGCGCAGTCCATCCACCATAGCCGGCGCATTGTCCACGGCGACGATGACGACATCCGGGCCGGTTTGCCGCAGGATGGAGCGCGTCACGGCCCCCAGCGAGCACCCAAGGTCGTAGCAGCGCGTCCCGGACCGCGCCACGCGGCGCGCGATCAGCCCCGAGAGCCCCACCAGCTCGGCATAGCCGGGCACCGAGCGGCGCACCATGTCGGGAAAGACACGGGCGACATCGGCATCGAACTCGAACGGTCGCACCGACACTTCAGGCCGGTCGAAAAGGTCATCTGGATCGCTCTGAATCATGGCGGCCATTCTACCCCGCACCGCGGTAGTCGCCCCAATGGAGGCCGTCGCCCCAAAACCACCATCGGAGACAGCAAACGGTTGTTAGAATCTAGAGGTAGCCAGCCACCCGTCTCGAGGAGCCCGGAGACCCGCCATGAGCACAAGCGCAATGCAAGAATCGATCGAGGTCGAGAACGACACCGCAACAGCCATCCCAGCGGCGGTCCCGGAAGAAATCAGCCTCGACGACCCCAGCCTCTATCTGAATCGCGAACTGACGTGGCTGGCGTTCAATCAGCGAGTGCTCCACGAGGCAAATGATCCGCGCAACCCGCTCCTGGAGCGGGTCAAGTTCCTCGCCATCGTCAGCAACAATCTCGACGAGTTCTTCATGAAGCGCATCGGCGGTCTCAAGCAGCAGATCGCCGCGAGCGTCCACACCCAGAGCCTCGACGGGCGCACGCCCACCCAGCAGCTCAAGGAATGTCAGAGCGCTGTGCGCGAACTGCAGAGCGAACAACGACGCATCTATGTCGCCCTGATGGAGGAGTTGGCGGATCACGACATCCGCCTCGTCCTCTACAAGGACCTGGACGAGGACATGCGCGTGCGCCTGCGCGAACACTTCCGCGCCAACATCTTCCCCATGCTGACACCGCTCGCCATGGACCCGGCGCACCCCTTCCCCTTCATCTCGAACCTGGCGCTCAACCTGCTCGTCACCCTGCGCTACCCGGGCGGCAACGAGGTCTATATGGCGCGGGTCAAGGTTCCAGTGAGCAAGGACGTCTCAAAGCGGCTCATCTCGGTCGACGGCACCCACACCTACGTCACCCTGGAAGACCTCATCGTCAACAACCTGGATATGCTCTTCCCCGGGATGGAGTTCGTCTCCTGCGGTCTCTTCCGCGTCACCCGCAACGCCATCGTGGAGCCGGACGTGGAGGTCGCGAACGACCTCCTTGAGATGATCGAGAGCGAGCTGCGCGAGCGCCACTTCGCGCCCATCGTGCGACTGGAAGTCCAACCCGGCATGGAGCCGACGCACCGCGGCATGCTCGCCGCCGAGCTGGGACTGAACGAAGAAGAGGACGTCATCGAGGTCGAGGGCATGTTCGCGCTGCGCGACCTCTTCGAGATCGCCTCCATCGACATCCCCGAGCTGCACGACAAACCGCACCGCCCGGTGGACCACCCACTGCTGGCGAATGATCGCCGCAACATCTTCCACATCATCCGCGAGAACGGCCCCATCCTGCTGCAGCACCCCTATCAGCCCTTCAGCACCTCGGTCGAGCGCTTCCTGCGCACCGCGGCCGACGACCCCAAGGTCCTCGCGATCAAGATGACGCTCTACCGCACCTCGGCCGGCGCCATCCTCGACTCGCTGATCAAGGCGGCGCGCAACGGCAAGCAGGTCGCGGTGCTGGTCGAACTCAAGGCGCGTTTCGACGAGGCGGCCAACATCCAGTGGGCGCGCCGATTGGAGGCCGAGGGCATCCACGTGAACTACGGCGTCATGGGGCTCAAGACGCACAGCAAGCTGATCTTCGTGGTTCGCCGCGACTATTCGCAGCTGCGCCGCTATTACCATATCGGCACCGGCAACTATCACGCGGGCACCGCCAAGCTCTACACGGACTTGGGCATGCTCGGCTGTGACGAGGACATTGGTCAGGATCTGACCGAACTCTTCAACTACCTGACCGGCTACTCGCCGCCGCCGAGCTACCGCAAGATCTTGGCTGCGCCCTACAACCTCAAACGCAGCCTCATCGACAAGATCAACCGCGAGATCGATCATCAGAACCGCGCCGGCAACGGACTCATCCAGATGAAGATGAACGCCCTGGAGGACGCCGACATCACTCGCGCCCTCTACAAGGCCAGCCGCGCCGGTGTTCAGGTCGACCTCATCATCCGCGACACCTGCCGCTTCCGCCCCGGGCTGCCGGGCACCAGCGAGAAGGCCCGTGTGGTCAGCATCGTGGGGCGTTTCCTGGAGCACGCGCGGATCATCTATTTCCACAACGGCGGCGAGGAGGAGTACTACATCGGCTCCGCGGACATGATGGGCCGCAACCTCAACAGCCGGGTCGAGGTCCACGCACCGGTCGAGAATCCCGAGCTACGCCAGGAACTTCGGCTCATTCTGGATGTGCAGTTCGCCGACACCCGCTCCGCCTGGGATCTGGACGCGAACGGCATCTATACCCAGCGCACCCCGGACGATGAAAACGCCCGAGGCGCCCAGGAAACCCTGATCGGGGTCGCCGAGAAGCGCTTGGCGGCATCCGCGAAGCACAAGGAAAAGAAGGTCCGCTCAAGGCTGCTGAGCCACTTCCAGTGGCGCCTTCGCGAGAAGGGCATGCAATGAATCATCGCGGCCAGCGGTAAAACGCTGGCCGCGATAATGAGGATCAGAACACCACCCCACACCCGTTCCGAGAAGATCGCGAAACCAGGCAAGGGCTTGACGCTAGGGGGCAGCCGGCGTGAAGACGCCGGCTTGGATCAGCGATGCCTAGTGGTGCGCGATCTCCTTGTCCGTGAAGAGATAATCTTTCAGCTCCTTGTCGAAGCTTGGATCCTTGCGACGAATCCATTCCAGCACCATAGCGGCGTGCTCCTTCTCCTCGTCCCGGTTGTGGGCGAGGATGGCCTTGAGCGCATCATCCTTGCAGGCATCGACCCGCTGGTTGTACCAGTCGACGGCCTCAAGCTCTTCCATCAGTGAAACGATGGCGCGGTGCATATCGCGGGTTTCGTCGGACAGCTCATCGATTGGCTCGTGGTAGCCCTCGTTGGACATGATAAATCTCCATAGCGTGTGGTTGGCTCAGGTTAGCGGCAAGCTGCCGGCCCTGCACTGTCAATCGTCGCATGGCCGACAAGCACCCAAAACCAACAGGGATCATGAGGGCAATGGAGCGCGAGCAAAAGTCAGTCGCCGCAATGACGGAGGGTCTCGATCAGGAACTCGCGATTGCAGTCGAGGAAATCCTCGTCAGGCACCACAGCGATGATCCGCTCGGCGAGATTGAAGGCGCGCGGTCGGCGGTGCAGTCTCTCAAGGCAGTTCCGTCTCTCCGCGCGGTTGGCTGAGCCGCGTGAACGGCGCATCTATCAGGAGGGCGAGATCATGCAAGACGACTAGGATTTTTCCAGGGGACACGGAGGGCCTAGCGAACGCGCCGGGCAAGACCCGCATCACGCTGTTTTTGGACGATGAGATTTTGAAGGCATTTCGAGACCGCGCGGCGCAGAGAGGGAAGGGCTACGAGACGCTGCGGACGAGTCTGGCACCCGAGGCAGCCCCCGTGACGGAGGCGACCTCGCGCCAGGTGCTGCCAGCGGCCTGAGGGTGCCATTCGAGTCTAAACGACATGTTTTGACCTGCTACAGATCTTTTGTCGAGTCAAAACATGAAGTCTGATTTTTTGGCAAGAGCTGTTCCGAAGTCCCTTTCGAAACAGCTTGTTGCAGGTCAAAACATGTCAGCCCCTTGCTTCTTGTCACCTATCCTTCTTCTGGCGCGCCTTGGGGTAGCCTGTAAGACTACACACCATGAACAGCGCGGAAGTAATTCGACGGCTGAAGGCCCAAGGCTGGGTCCGCGTGGGCGGTAAAGGTGATCACGAGAAATTCAAGCATCCCGAGCGTCCTGGCCATGTGGTGGTCCCGCATCCGCGCAAGGATCTGGCCGTGGGCACCCTGCGCAACATCTACCGGCAAGCTGGCTGGAACTGGAGGTAATGATGCTGTATCCGGCGTATGTCCATTTGGGAGACGAGGCGCACGCGCACAGCGTGACGTTGCCGGACTTCCCCGGGTGCTTTTCCGCCGCAGATGCCTGGGACGCTTTACCAGGGGCGATCCAAGAGGCGGTCGAACTCTATTTCGAGGGGGAAGACATGGAGATCCCGGCACCGACTCCGCTTGAGACGTTGGCGGTCGCCCCCGAATATACAGGCGGGGTCTGGTTGCTGGTCGATATTGTTACGTCCCGCGCTGATTTAGGGAGAGCGTCGCGACCTATTTTGGGTGAGACGCAAAGAAAAGTCCCGAGCTGGC
>NZ_JAAIJR010000249.1 GCF_010915725.1 Thiorhodococcus mannitoliphagus | reverse complement strand
GCAGCAGACCCAGGCCGATGCGCAAACTCCAGTTAATCACCGAGGTGAAATGCGGCACCCAACCATCGCCCGCTCGTGCATGGGTCTGAAACAGCCCCAGAATGCGTGGCACGCTGCGAAAGGACACCGCCGCCTGCAACACCAGCATTACGCACAACGTGCGCACCTGGTCGGCTTCGGTCAGGTCGCTACCGACTACAGAGGAGGCAGGGGGACTTTTTTTTTCCACCGCCTGCTCCAAGGCTCTGACCTCGGCCTTGAGTTGCGCAATGCTTTGCCGAGCGCGTTTGTGCGCCTTCTTCTGTTCACGCAACGCCTCGGCGCGTTGCACCGCCTTGCGTTTCCAGGCATCGCGACTACGGAGGATTTTCGAGTGCTGAAGCATCGGACAACATCGACAGGGTCGGTTATGGATGGAACCGATCTTCTATCAAATCCAAACCGTCCGTTCCAGCGTTCTCATCCTGTCACTTGTCATCCAAAAACCGGGGGCGTCGAACACTGCGGAAAGTGCCCGATTTCGACAGCCTAGCATCGTCCCCTTGGAAGACGAAAAACCGGGGGAACCTCACATCGCCGAACTCATCGGCAGCCAGATACAATTCGATATTTGAGGAGGAGACATGCTCGAAAAAGCGCGTTTCCAGAACTTCAGCTGTGTGCCCAATGACGTTTGGCGATTCGCTTCCGGGGTCAATGTCATCGTCGGCGAAAATGGTCTGGGCAAGTCGCATGTGCTCAAGGCCCTCTACGCGCTCATGAAGGTGCAGGCCGATGCCAAGGGCTTGTCTAAATCGACCCTGGAAAAGGCATACGCCGACAAGCTGGTGGCGGTGATGCGCCCGGAAAGCCTGGGGCGACTCGCGAAACGCAAGCGTGGCCGCGAGCGCTGTGAAATCGCTTTGGAGCTAAAGGACAGCGACCACAATTGCGCCATCGGCTTTGCCACCAACGCCAAGAGTCAGGTCGAGATCATTGAGGCGCCAGCCAAGGGTTTAACGCTGTCGCCGGTCTACCTGCCCACGCGCGAGCTGGTGACGCTGTGCCCGTGGTTCCTGCCGCTGTACGACAACTACCACCTTGAGTTCGAGGAAACCTGGCGGGACACAGTGTCGCTGCTGGGCAACCCGGCGCTCAAGGGTCCACGAGAAAAGGATGTGGCGCGACTGCTGCATCCGCTGGAACAAGCGATGGGCGGCAAGGTTGTCGTTGATTCCCAAAGCGGCCGGTTTTATTTGCAAGCTTCCGGTGAAGGAGCCATGGAAATACCCCTGGTAGCCGAGGGCTTGCGCAAGCTCTCGATGCTGGCTCGCCTCATCAGCACCGGCACTTTGCTCAAACAAGGTTTTCTGTTCTGGGACGAGCCGGAAACCAACCTAAATCCCAAGCTCATCAAGACCGTGGCCGCCAGTATCGTTGCGGTTGCCGCATCGGGCGTGCAGGTATTCGTTACCACGCACTCGTTGTTTCTGCTGCGCGAACTGGAAATGCTGCTCGGCGACAAGGCTCGTGCTAAGTTGCCACGGCGCTGGTTTGCACTGGCGGCCAGCAAGGATGCGGTGTTACTGGAGCAAAGCGAAGGCGTCGAAGACATCCAGACACTGGTGATGCTGGAGCAAGAGTTGGCGCAGTCGGATCGCTTCCTGGAATGGGAAGAGGCCTGATGACGGAGATCCAGGAAGGGGATTTGCTGTTCACCTTCGATGAGGCCACCGCGGCCTGTAAGTACGATGACTGGTCCTTCTACCGAAATCAGTTTCAGAACGGCTGCTTCCGCGACAACAAGGCAGTGGACATCCTGTGTCACTCTGATCGCGTCGCGTGGCTCATTGAGGTGAAGGACTATCGGCGGCATGAGCGCACAAAGACAGTTGATTTGGCCGACGAGATTGAGATCAAGGTTCGAGATTCCCTAGCAGGAATCCTTGCAGCGCAGACCCGGGCAAATGATGCCGATGAAAAGCAATTCGCTCGTAAACTGCTTGGCGCGAGGCAAGTGCGCGTGGTCTGCAATATCGAACAGCCAGCCAAGACGAGCCGGCTTCGTCCGCGCGCCATAGAGCCCGACAAGCTGAAAGGCCAGCTGCGGCGATTGCTCAAAGCCATCGATCCGCACCCAATCGTCATGGACAAGCATACTTCGGGACTGGCCGTGCCTTTGCCTTGGGCAGTGCGGCAAGCCGGAGTGTCGCGTCAGCGCTCGTGATACCCGGCGGGTCGATCCATCAGGATCGAAGGATCTCTCTTTCGAGCTGGACATGATCGGCGAGCCACACCCGCTCTATAGCGGCAACTTCATCATTAGGGATCTTCGACTATGGCTAGCCTGAGCAAACGGCACATGCGGGCGGTCCATCGCCTGCTGCGCGAGGAACTGGAGGCGGTGGAGCGGTCGACGACCTGGGACGAGATCCAGCAGACCTTCGAGCTGGGCGAGCCGCGCGGCCGTCGACTGCACTTCAGTGCCGAGCACCGCCGCGAGCTGCGCGAACTGGCCCAGCGGGCCTGGGGCTTCGACCCGCTCGCCGGCGTCCCCGAGGGCAACCGCCGACAGGTCGCCGCCAGCGCCATCGACGAGAAGATCGCCCGAGAGCGCCCGAACGATGGGTATGTGCTCGTGAAGGGCCGACTCCCGCCGCCCCTGCCAAGCCTGCCTCATGAGCTGAGCCTACGCGTTCCCCTGATAGCCCTGAGTCTCGACGGCATCAGCCAAGTGGTCGTCGTCGAGAACCTGGACAGCTTCGACGACTGGCACGCCTTCGCCGCCCCCGCCGAACTCGCCGACAGCCTGGTGCTCTATCGCGGCCACGGCGGACTGGCACGCGGCACCCGCCAGCTCCTGAGCATCCTGCCCGAGCACATCCCCATCACCGTCTTCACCGACTGGGACCCAGCCGGCCTGCGCATCGCCCACACCCTCCCCCGTGCCGACGCCCTGCTGCTACCCGATCTTGACGAGCAACTGCTGGCCAAAGGCAGTCGAGCGCACTTCGCCCGGCAGCATCAGGCCGCCCAGTACCTCGACAATGCGGTGCTGGGCGAGTGGGGCTGGGTCTGGGAGGCGATGAAGCGGGAAGGGGTGAGTATCAAGCAGCAGCATATGCTCGCGCTTGGGGTGCGTTTGCGGCGAGTTGCGCGTGGTTGATCTGGGCAACCATCGCATAGGCTATGCGTGGCAGGGCTGTGAAGGTCACAAAAAGTGAACGCAACAACTCCTGTCGGTCGCCACGGCCTCCACGCGGCTGAACCGCCCGAGCAGCGCGAGTCGCGAGTCCTCGGTACAATCGCGCCTTTTTTAACCAGCGGGCTGTTGACGCTGTTGCTGAATCCACTGCTTGAGCGCTTTGCCGAGCATTTCCCCATCCCCACCATGGCGCGCGCGGTGTTGGAGCGC
>NZ_JAAIJR010000248.1 GCF_010915725.1 Thiorhodococcus mannitoliphagus | reverse complement strand
GCGCTCGGTATAACCGCAGAGCGCCGAGTAGTCAGCGGACACGGTAATGTCGCGCAAATTGTTCAGCCCCGAGAAGAGGCTCACCTTGCTGAACTTGCTCACCCCGGTGAGGAAGGCGAAGCGGATATGGGCGTCGGAATCCTTGATCACGGAGTAAAGATTGCGCAGCCCATCGCGCATCTCGCGCGCCATCTCCGGGCGGGTCAGATTATCGAGGATCGGCTTGTCGTACTCATCGACCAGCACCACCACCCGCTCGCCGTGGCGTGCATGCGCTAGGCGGATCAGCTCGGCGAAACAACCATCCAGACCCGGCTCGGTGCAGACCACGCCCAGCGCGGCCTGATTGAGGCGCAGCTGCTCGCCGATCTTGCCCGTCAGCTCCTCGGGCGTTCGCAGGACCCCGCCGCCGAAGCTCAAACGGATCACCGGCGCCCGGCGCGACCAATCCCAGCGCTCATGGGCATAGAGCCCGCGAAACAATGGCTCGTTCCCCGCAAACAGCTCCGCCAGCGTATCGATCAGCAGCGACTTGCCGAAGCGGCGCGGGCGCGAGAGGAAGTAAGCCTTGCCTTCCTCGATCAACTTCAGGGCCAGCCCGGTCTTGTCGACGTAGTAGCAGCCGTCCTCGCGGATTTCGCGGAAGGTTTGGATTCCGATGGGGAGTTTCAGACGGGTGGGCAGTTTCAGGCGGGGCATGACAAGCACTCCAAGGGCAGCGGCTTGCCGATCGATTATAGAGGCATCCTGCTGGCGAAGATGCGCCGGCTAGGTCTGGCCGGCGAAGGCATCCCTCTGCTGGCCGTGCTGCACCGGAACCTCGGGATGGGTCTTTCAAACGGGATGTCGTCGTCAATGTCGTCGGCGGGGTACGCATTGGCGAGACTGCTGCCGCTCATCCTGGCCCTGCTGTCGAGCGATCGGGACCGCCCGCTACCGCTGGATCTGGCGGTGCTCGGCGAGATCGGTCTGTCGGGCGAAGTGCCCCCGTACCCAATGGACCGGACCGACAACAACGTGGCGATATTGAGGATCGTCCGCCGCGACGGTCCCGGGCGGCGCGTCAGTCTGTTCAGGGGTGATGTTCATGGACAGATTGTAGCTTGCGACACGCGGGAGGATTCGGATCGTTTCGATGCGGACAAAGCTCGGACAGCGAAATGATGAGGTTACGGAGAATCCTGACCGATATGATCACGTCGACAACGACAACGACAACGACAACGACAACGACAACGACAACGACAACGACAACGACAACGACAACGACAAGGAAAGCAAGAACGGTTTCTAAGGTGAATTCCGGAAATGACTTTACTGGGGCGTCAAACGTTGTAGGTCGGGTTAGGCGCGCATGGCCACGGCTTTTCATTTTTTGCTCAAAGTCTTAATGCGCGCCGTAACCCGACGTAGTGCCCCGAAATGTCGGGTTACGCTGCGCTAACCCGACCGACGGGTAGTCTCTTTTCCGGAAAACGCCTAAACGGTAATGCGATGCTGACCCTACCGGCTGGGAGGAGCGACGCCCATCAGCCAAAACGTGCGATGAAGATCTCGGCTTTCGATCACGGGCAAGGCAAAATCCAGTCACGGACTAAAATCATGCTCAGGCATCGATGAGATACGCAATCGACACAGTCGCAAAACGATTGGGTTGAGCGTGGCAAACAAAGTGCCACGAAATGTCGGGTTACGCTACGCTCGACTTTGGCCATTTTTGCAGTCTTCCAGAAAGCTAACTGCTTGAAGTATCGTGAGGGCTGAAAATTAGAGGGGGTCGGGAGGCTCGAACGCCGAAACTGGACCCCTCGTTAATTTTTCACGCATCGTAAGCTATTGATAAAAAAGAGATTGCCAGCCGGAGAAAATGGCCAAAGTCGAGGCTACGCTAACCCGACGGGTAAGATCGACAAGCGGAACGGGGTATTCACCCCGCCACGAACCTTTGGGGCGCTCCCGGCTGGGGGGTTCTCGCAGGATCAGCCGGCATGATTCCTGGCGCCAATACCCTCGGCAATCAGCACGGTGGCCATAGTGTTCATGGAGACGCCATCGCTGGCAGCGAGCGATTTCAGCGCAGCATGGACGCTGCGCGGCAGGCGTTGAACGAACCGCACCGGCGCTGCCTCCGCGCCCGGAACGGGAACCGGGCGGCCATCATCAATGTGTGCAGCCATCCATGCGGCAAACGCCCCGCGTGCATCGGTAATGGCTTCCTCTGGCGTTTCGCCATCTGCCATGCAGCCGGGAAGATCAGGGAATGTTGCCAGAAATCCGCCGCCTTCATCATGGGTCAACGGGCGAATCTCAATCGGGAAATCCTCAAACCTCGGAATCATTCTGCTCTCCAATCAATCAGCGCAATAAACTGCGTCACATACACGGCCTTAATGGGCTTGCGGGCTGGAATGGATACCTCCAGCGGGCAGTCATCGCGCATGAACACCACATGGCTGCCACCCGGTTTGCGTACTTTGATGCTGAAGTGCTCTGCCACGGATTCAATCTGCCCAATACGCCAGTCCCTTGGGTTGGTGCGCATGGCTTGTAGTGTCTTAGCGTGTTTGCTCATGGCTAAATAGTGCCATTGGTGACACTATGCATCAAGGGATTGCCCGACAAGCGGGACGGTTTCTTCACCCCCACCCGAACCTATGGGCCACTCCCGGCAGGCGAGGGCGCCCGTTCGTCTGGTCGCTTGATCTCCTAATTCACCAAGCCTTAGCCGCCCAAGCCCGCCGCCTGCCCAAGGACCTCCTCCGTCCACTGATCCGGCGTCTGACCCGTCCGCGCGGCGGCATGTGACCGCGCGCCGATTCACCTCGGGCGCCACGCGCAGTGGTGCGGGATCGAAGCCGGGGAGCTGGGGCTCCTTCCCGAACGCCTGAACAGGTCTCTAGATCATCATCGACAGCGGGGTAGGGGACGCACCGCGTACCATTCGGCGTATCAAAAACCGCCGCGTCTCAGTCGAGAAACACGGCGGTTTCATCCGACGATGCCAGTGATCCGAACCGACGTAAGGCACGCGATGCGTACCCTACCGGGCTTCCCATGTTTCTTCCGCTGTCGGCGATTCCTCGATCGAGCGATGGGTGACAGACCCCAGGGGAGTAGCGAGACGAGAATTTCGAAGCCGGTCGCATCCGCCTCGGGGAGGCTAGCGCTCACTTTTCATCAGGCATGAATTGCGCGCAAATCGACCCAATTTTGCGAAAATCTAAGGTGTCGTAACTTTAAAAGTCTAAGAATAATAGTAGCTTATTCATGTAAAACGAAAAGCCCCGATCATCGTCCGATCCAACCGCGCGGTCCGTGGGAGCGGGGGGCCCCCCCCCCCCGGGCGCCGGGGGGCGGGGGGGGGGCGCGCCCCCCGGGTTTTGTGGGGGCGGGGTTTAAAAAATATTGG
>NZ_JAAIJR010000247.1 GCF_010915725.1 Thiorhodococcus mannitoliphagus | reverse complement strand
CCCCGGGGGGACGGTTGATGCTCGTCTATAACGCACCGCCCGCTTGGCCTGCGCCCGACCTGACAGGATCGGCTCTCACCCAAAATTGATGTTTCTCGGGGCTCTGTGTCGGATTCAGGGCCACACCCTTCACCTCGTGTCACTCATTTATCTGACCGTCCGGCTTGCGCCGTCCGATCATGACACTTCCGAGCGGCTGACTAAGCCTTACTCGGGAGAGCTTCCCGCTTGCGCAATTCTCTCACAGTCGGCAACCATTGCCAGGTCACCCGGGTCTCCCATTGCACGCTCTGTGCGCCAAGCCGACGCGGGATTCGGTGGACTTTGCTCTCGCTCGTCCACCCTCACCCCTACCGACCCAACTGATGACCAAGGGCGGTTTTTTTGTGCCTGATGCTTTTGATCCTACGATTTCGCTGCGATCTAAACACACAAATAACATCAAAAACATCTAGAACATGACTGAAGAACTTTGCGCTTATCCATGTGGCATAAGCGTAAACAAGTTTCTTAGTGGCATAAGTACCTCTTTCATTTCCTCCATTTATTGTTACAAGCGGTTGTGCCGGAAGTGATGACGGAATTCCGCTAGTGCAATTCTCTTGATAAATCTCTTCAAGGAGCCCTTCATTACTCTGAAGATCAATTCATCGTCTTGGTTTATGACGATCTCCCCTCCAGCTGCCTTATGAAGATCGTTAAGTCTGAAGCAATCATTGACTAATAAACTGAGACGATCAGAGTCTATCCGCAAGAACCTCGAATTTAGACTACATCAACAGATACCCGCTTCGGCGGGTTTTTTGTGCCTACGATCCTTGATCCATCTTATTCGAAACCAGAGGAGTTTCTGTGCATCCAGTATTCCGCATCGCCATCGTTGTGCTCGCCTTCTTAGCTCTGCGTCAGTTCATCATATTCTTGTCATCCTTCATCACCATTGCGTTGATGATCTGGATTGTGTTCAAAGTCATCTAGAGCGATTTCTGCTCGCTTCTTCCTGCTCTGTTGATGAACTGGATTGTGACTAAAGCCGTCTAGCTCGATTAACACCCCCCGCTCGCTCCCCCCTCTCTAAAGACCGTTTTCCCTACGCCATCACTGGCATTTCCAATCAGTCCTATTAAGTCTTCTTTAAGGAGGAATCCATGCGCTCGTTCAAATCTCCAAAGGACCTGAAGTCTTTCCCCTGTGATCACCCTGCCAAACCACAACTGATTGAACTCGTCAACAGCCTCACCACCTTTGAGGGTTCCGACCCTGATGCTGACGGTTGGGTCGTCCTGATTGATGACGGTGCTATCGACAAACCCCTCATTGATCTCTGGGACGACTGGACGTTATTGGACGTGCCATGGGAAGGCGTCATGAAGGTTCATGGCTTCTATGAAGTGATCTTCTTAGCCAACAACCAGTTCGGCATTGTCTTCGTCGTTCCGATTCAACCCTGGTTACCATCGCATTACCGCAGCGCACTCGAGGAACACCTCGATCCTAAACATAGGAGAGACACCATGGCACGAAAACCCAAGCAAGAACCTGTGTTCAAAACCGCTGAATGTCCGTCGCTGAGTGGAGCATCGACGTTGACGTATCACGTTGGTCTCAGCCCGAATGACGAGTTACAGCTTCGGATTTGGGCGAACGATGGAGGAGGATTGTTTAACAAGGAATGGGTGTTATGGAAGACCTTCGAGTCGGCTTTAGACACAGACAAACCGGTCACTGCCGGGTACCTGAAGCGGGCTGGTGTCTGCCAAGGGAAGTCTGCCAATACGCCAGGCTTCTTGCTTGCGGTTCTGAAAGCAGAGGGCTTGGTGGAAGCGCGAGAGGAGGGCGGATATCAGAAGAACGATCCGAGTGCATGGCTTGTGTGGCTCCATGTGGTGTAGACCAGCCCTCGGACTCCCGCCGCGTCGAGGCGCGAGATACCCTCCTCGTGCGTGACCAACTCGACGGCGTCGTCATCGTTATAGTCGTAGTCGCCTTCGCGCCCACTGATCTGGAGCGCGTTGTCGTTGGTGCGCAGACAGCCGGCATCTGAGGTCGCATCCCCAAACGTCATGAGCTTGATGGCAGGGCACTGTCCCTTGTCGCGCTTCGCAGGCTCGCTGGCGATGATTTCGCCCACCTCGGACCAAGCGACGTTGCGCTGTCGCTTGGTCTTGGCGTGCCTGTCCGGGAATATGGTGATGTCGAGCCGTAGCGGCTCCGTGGCGGTTTCGGTGTTGCCGTCAAACATGGCCACCTCCCGCCAACTGGAGACATCAACGTCGGCGAGGTTTGGGATATCAAGGGTCGCGTCAAACATCGTCGGCTCCCCAGTCCACGGCTTCCGCCAGGGCGTTATGCTCCTCGCTCCAGACCACGCGGCCGGTCCTCACCGGGGTCAGGCCCAGCTCGCGGGCTTTCGTGTCCACGGCCTCTTCCATTAAGGCGCGGAGCGGGCGGTCGTCCGCCTGGATCGCGAACGGATCGCGCCCCTGCTGACGTAGAAACTGGATCACCGTCACTTGCTCTGCTTGGGATCTTGCCGTGTCGTTGATACGCATGCGGCACCCTTGGGCAGTGCCCCGAGTGGGATCCGTCGACGTGACCCGACCATGAAGTATTCCGGCCCGGCCCCGTTTTCCCCATCTTGTGCAAGGTCGTTCGCCCGATCCATGAAGCGCGCAATATTCGGACGAGGAGTGCCTCGCCCGTTGAGCGAGCGGGAGGGATAGGCGGGGAGTGGCTCGCCCGGTTTCGCGGGGTTGCTCAACTATTTGCATTGCTCGGACTCCATCGGTTTTGTTTACGATGGAGCAAGACTATTCGTGCTCGTGCCGACCGTCAGGGGGACAAATCGGCGATGACTCCCCCGACTCCCAGGGGACCAACAACCCCGAGATCATGGCGTCCGTGTGGTGAGCGAAGGTCCCCCCGTGCTTGGTCCACGCGGTCTTGATCGCGCTTTCCGCATCCTCCACGCCCGCGCCTTCCCCATCGAACACGTCCGCCGCGCCCCGCTTGGCCGAGGACAGCGCGCCCCGCTGTCCTCCATAAGCTCGCCGCCGCGACTCGACATAACACGCCACCACCCAATCTCGGCCGTGTTGGGTTGACCGGTCCCCCGACCCTTGCCGTTCGGGAAGACTTGGCGCGAGTCCGCGCCCCCCAGGGTGCCCGTCAGTGCGTCATGCAGGATCCGCAGGGTCTCAGCATGCACCGCGCGTCCCACGTGTCGAGCGACCACACGAAATCCGCCGCCGCTCCCATCGTTTCCCCCGCCAGATTGCCCGTCTCGTTGGTTACTGCGGGCAACTTGTACCGCATCATGCCACGTGCTGGGTGAAAGGCGCGATCCGGTCCAGCGCATCGCCCAGGCTCGCCCGTGCCTTTGCCATGTCGTAGTCGGCTGTTACGTCCCGCGCTGATTTAGGGAGAGCGTCGCGACCTATTTTGGGTGAGACGCAAAGAAAAGTCCCGAGCTGGC
>NZ_JAAIJR010000246.1 GCF_010915725.1 Thiorhodococcus mannitoliphagus | reverse complement strand
CGCCACGATCCCGGGCTTGTCCAACAACCGGTTCAGATCGTCGCTCGCTTCGCTCGGACGATCTAACCTTATTCGTTAGACGGCCGCCAGGTGGAGATCTCCTACTCCAAGACCGATGCGGACAGCGAGACCACCTGCAGGATCCATCCACTCGGCTGGGCCAAGCGCAATCGGGTGGCCTATGTCGCCTGCACCTTCTGGAATTACGCGGATCTGCGCTGGCTGGCCGTGCATCGCATCGACAGCGCACGGGCACTCGAGGACAGCGTCGCATCGCGCGCCGAGCCATCGGCCATTGACGCATTTCTCGACAGTCCGCCGCTGGCACCGCAGCATGAGACGCTGATGGGGCTCGAGCTGGAGCTGTCCGAGTCGCTGTATTCAGCGATCCAGGCGCAGCCCCCGGAGGGCGAAGACATCCAGATCGCTCCGCCGCAGGACGGCTGGTTCCGGCTCCAGGGACGCGTCCCCGACAGTCTCGGCCTACGCTCGTGGCTCCTCGGCTTACAGGACGCGGTGCGGATCGTCCAGCCGGTCTCACTGAAGCAGGAGCTGCACCGACTGCTGTTCGATCCGCTCACCGGACTGGTCAATCGCCACGAGCTGGAGCTGGCCCTGCCCCGTCACCTGGCCGCGACCCACCGCAATCGAGCACAGCTGTCCGTCATCGCGATCGATCTCGACCATTTCCGCGACGTGAACAACTGCTTTGGTCACGCGTTCGGCGATGCGGCCCTGCATCACTTCGCCTCGATTCTGAAGGCACAATGCCGGGCAATGGATCTGGCCGTGCGACAGGGTGGCGAGGAGTTTCTCGTGCTCTTACCCAACACCACCACCGACTCGGCGGTGCAGATCGCCGAGCGGATTCGCTTGGCCCTGGAATCCAAACCGCTTCCACTGACCGCGGACGCCACCACGCGGCTGCGCGAGACCTCAAACGCCGACTGTCGTCATCAACTGACTGACGACACCCTGAGACTCACCGCGAGCCTGGGGGTCGCAACCGAGCGCGGAGCGGACCAAGACATCCCGCTCGAGACCCTGGCCGAGGAACTGCTCAAACGCGCCGACCGCGCCCTCTATCGCGCCAAGGAAAGCGGGAGAAACTGCGTCTGCCGTTAGCCTGGAGGCACGGTACCGAGCGAGCCTTGCCAAGCCGCAGCCGACCCTTCTACCGGATGCCGCTTGCGACAAGCACTGTCGCATTTCATTGATAGACTTTGCGCGCTGCGGCGAAAGACAAACCGGCGACCACCGAGACGGCGTCAACTTTGCTCGCTGACGCGCGACGCCTGAAAGGCACGATTGACCCAGCACGCTCGTGACCGATGCTGGCGCGGAACGACAGTCGCGACTCATGAAGGCAGATAACGGTGTTGCGGATCTGGAGGCAGTGCATCGATGGCTGAAACAGACTGGTGGTTCGGATTCCGCCAAACCTTGCCGAGACCTCCCGGTCAGGCGATTGCCGTTGGCCCCTTCGGCTCCTATGAAGACGCCGAGAGAGAAAGCACAAGATCCAGGGCATGGGATTGCGACGTCTCAGCGCCTTACGCTGCCCGCTCAAAAGACGAAGCAGAAGCGAGAGCCAAGGTGATACTGCGCGGGCCAGGACGCTAGAGCCGCGATCCTGGCGTCTCCTCAGTCGAATCCGCGCTGCCAGATCCGGCACCGAAGCTGATCGCCCAGAGCGCGCTCAGCAGACACCGCCCGCAAGCCCCGTGCTCACTGCCAGAGCATTGCCAATTTCGTCACCCTGGACGGTGCTCGGCGCAAAGGCCGGGATCATGACACGACGGCCAACTCCTGGAGGAGCGCCCACAGCCCATGACGAGTCCCCGCATCATCGCCTGCGCCGACACTTGGATCGAAGGTGAGGCGGTGCGTCGACTGGAGCAGACCGCCGCCCTGCCGGGCATGCGCGCTGCGGTCGGTCTCCCCGTCTGCACCCCGGCAAGGGCTACCCCATCGGCGCGGCCTTCCTCGCCGAGCCGACCGACTTCGATGCCGCGATTGGCACCATCGGCGGCGGCAACCATTTCGCCCAGTTGCAGCGCGTCGAGGAGATTCTTGACCCCGAGGCCGCCGCAGGACTGAATCTGGATGCCGAGTGGCTGCCTGCGACACCAGTCTGCGCTCGCTGGCACATGGCGCCGGGCGCAAGTGGAAGTGCGGCGAGGCCCGCGCGCGGCTGAGTGCCCGACAGCGTTCGGACGCGCTGCGCGTCACCGCGCTCGGCGGGCGCGTCATCTGCGAGGACAAGACGCTGCTCTACGACGAGGCCCCGGAGGCCTACAAGGGCATCGACCGCGTGGTCGCGGACCTGGTCGAGGCTGGACTCTGCCGGGTCATCGCCACCCTGCGTCCGGTGCTGACCTAAAGCTGCGCCGCCCGGCACACCGGCAGCCGGCTGCCCGCAAGCCGAAGCGCGGGCGCCGACGACGGAGACGACGCTCTGGCTGCAGATTTCCGCAGGGCGCTGTCCAGCCGAGTGCGTGTGGGTGGTCGGCCGGCTCGCCCCGCAGCTGGCCGAGGCGCTGGCAGGACGAGGACTCAAGGTGGAGGAGATCGACCGCACCTCGGGCTCACATGTCGGCGATGCCCGCTCGGTGCTGTTCCGGATCAACGGCCCAGAGGCGCCGACCCAGGTCGCGGACTGGCTCGGGACTATCCAGTGGATCGGCACCAGTCCCTATCGGCCGCGTCACAAACGCAAGAATTGGTTCGTCAGTGTCGCCGTCTTCGCGGAGCCCGTCGCGGATCCATGGAATGAAAGGAATCTGCGCATCGAGACCCTGCGCGCGAGCGGTCCCGGCGGGCAGCATGTCAACCGTAGCGAGAGCGCGGTGTGCATCACCCATACTCCCACCGGCCTGACCACCCTGGCCCAAGAGGAGCGCTCACAGCACCTCAACCGTCGCCTCGCCCTTGCGCGGCTGGCATCGCTGCTCGCCGCGCGCGCCGACGATCAGGCCCACGCGGCCGAAGATGAACGCTGGCGCCAGCACACCCAGCTCGAGCGTGGTAACGCGGTCCGGGTCTATCGCGGCGCCGACTGGAGGCGCGAGCGCTGAGTGCGCTCGGCTGACCCATCGGATCCTCACACATCGCCGTGGAGGCTGGTCAATCGCGAGGAAAGGCCTTCACGACAGAATCCGTCGCATCAGAGCGCGATGCTACTCGGCGGAGCGCTTTGCGGTGCGTCGCTGGTGGCGGCGCGACGCTCCTCGCTCGCCATGCCCGTCGTCATTCATCACCGGGTCGGCCGAAGCGCTGGATCCAATGCTCGGCGATCTCGCGCCGACGACAGATCCACACGCCCTCATGGGCCGCGGCATGGTCCAGAAACCGCGCGACGGCTACTGCACGGGCCGGATGGCCGCTGATGCGGGCATGCAGTCCGATGCTCATGATAGCGGGTCGGTCCGCGCCCTCCGCCCAGAGGACATCGAAGGCGTCGCGCAGCAGGGTGAAGAAGTCGGCGGCCGTGGC
>NZ_JAAIJR010000245.1 GCF_010915725.1 Thiorhodococcus mannitoliphagus | reverse complement strand
CCCCCCCCAACTCTTCGCCCCCCCCCCCGCCGGCCCCGCCCCCGGGGGGGGCCCCCCCCGCCGGCCCGGCGCGCCGGGGGGGGGGGGCCCCCCGCTCCCGCTGACCCTGCGGTTGGGCAGGGCCGTGGTCAACTGCTCATGGCTTCCGGGCTATGCTGTAACAACAACAACGAGGTTGCCCCGAGGAGGATTTGAAATGAAAGCCGCTAACACGCTGACGTCCATGTTCGGGCGCTCACCCTTCAAGCCCCTGCAGGGGCACATGGGGATCGTCAATGAATGCGTCAAAGAGGTGCCCGCGCTCTTCGAGGCGTTGATCGCTGATGATCGCGCCGAGCTGGAGCGGGTGTCCGCCATCATCTTCGAGCGCGAGCAGAGCGCTGACGACATCAAGAATGAGATGCGGATCCGACTTCCGCAAAGCCTCTTCATGCCGGTCGACCGGCGCGACCTCCTAGAACTGCTCGATGTCCAGGACTCCATCGCGGATACGGCGCAGGACATCGCCGGTCTGCTCATGGAGCGCAAGATGGTTGTGCCCGAGGATATGGTGGAGAATCTGCGCGCTCTGGTGCAGCGCTGTGTCGATAGCTGTGCCAAGGCCAACGAGGTGATCAATGGCCTGGGTGAGCTGCTCGAGACCGGTTTTCGCGGACGCGATGCCGACCGTGTCGAGCGCATGGTCAACGAACTCAATCAGATCGAGGACGAAACCGACAAGCTGGGTATGTCGCTGGCGCAGTCGCTGTTCGCCCAGGAAGATCGCCTCAGCCCAGTGTCGGTCGTGTTTTGGTACCAGCTGATCCAGTGGATCGGCGATCTCGCGGATCACTCCGAAAAGGTCGGCAATCTGCTTAGGCTGCTGATCGCACGCTAAGCCTTGTCGCTTTACTCCCCGCGCGAATTCGAGCAAGCCCACATCGGGCTCACTTCCGAGCGCCTGGCCATCAGTTGGTCCATGCGCGCGCGCGTCCTAAACATTAAGCATTGAATCAGAGCGTTGGAGGATCACGATGGAGATCATCTCCGAATGGGGCACCGTCTTCCTGGTCTTAGCGATCATCTTTGGCGTCTACATGAGCTTCGGTATCGGCGCCAACGACGTCGCGAATGCCATGGGGACCTCGGTCGGCTCTGGTGCCGTGACCGTCAAGCAGGCCATCATCATCGCGGCCATCTTCGAGTTCGCCGGGGCCTTCATCGCCGGCGGCAATGTCACCAGCACCATCCGCAAGGGCATCATCGACGCCGATAGCGTGGCCGGCTCCCCGGAGCTGCTGGTGTACGGCATGCTGGCGGCGCTGCTGGCCAGCGGCATCTGGCTCATGATCGCCTCCAGCCGCGGCTGGCCCGTGTCGACCACGCATTCCATCGTCGGCGCCATCATCGGCTTCGCGGTGGCCGGGATCGGGATCGAGGCCGTCCATTGGGAGCAGGTGGGAACCATCGTCGCGAGTTGGTTCGTCTCGCCCATCATCGGTGGCGCCATCGCGCTGCTGCTGATGCTCAGCATCCGCAAGCTCATTCTCAATACGGACCAGCCCTTCGCGCGCGCTAAGGCGTGGGGACCCCTCTACATCTTCCTGGTCGGTTGGATCGTCAGCCTGGTGACGCTCTTCAAGGGGTTGAAGCACCTGGATCTGCATCTCAGCATGGGCGAGAGCTTGATCGCGGCGACCGTCATTGGTCTGGTGGTCGCCGGCATCGGCAAGGTCCTCATCAACCGCGTGAAGGTCGATGAGAAGGCCGATCGCAGCTTTCACTATGCCAGCGTCGAGAAGGTGTTCGTGCCCATGATGATCTTCACCGCCTGTGCCATGGCCTTTGCTCACGGATCCAACGACGTGGCCAATGCCGTTGGCCCCCTGGCGGCGGTCGTCTCAACGGTTCAGGGCGCTGGCGAGATTGGTCAGAAGGCTGGCTTGCCGCTGTGGATCCTAGCGCTGGGCGGTCTCGGAATCGTCGTCGGTCTCGCAACCATGGGCTACCGGGTGATGCAGACCATCGGCACCAAGATCACGGAGCTGACGCCCACGCGCGGCTACTGTGCAACCCTTGCCGCCGCGACGACGGTTGTGATCGCGTCCAAGACGGGGCTGCCGGTCTCGACGACGCAGATCGCGGTGGGTGCGGTCATGGGGGTCGGCTTGGCGCGTGGTATCGGGGCGCTGGACATGCGGGTGATCCTCAACATCATGGTCTCCTGGGTCATCACGCTGCCTGCGGGCGCCATCCTCGCGGCGCTCTTTTTCTTCTTGTTCAAGGGCATCTTCAGCTGATCCCAGTCCAGCCCAGTGCGACGCCCGGGGCAGAGTCGCCGACGGGCGCTTGGCGCGAGGTCGTAGGGATGGGTCCTGTGTTCAGTCGGTGCGGTTCCGCGGCCTGTGGAGGAGTGCTCCGCAGGCGGCGAGCCGCTGCGCATAGAGACGGCAAAGTTTGAGCTGGGAAGCGTCGGGAATGAATCACCTAGGACAGCTGCGGCTCACTGCGGGCAGGGCATCTCTGGGACTGGGCCGGGGGAGGCATCCATGAGCCAGATCTTCGGCGTGCTGTCTTTGCCACTGGAGCCGATCCGCGATCTCCAGACCTATCGCGGGGCGCGCTTTCCGACGTGGGTCAAGCTCGGACGGCTCCTGGTGACCGGGCCGCCGGGCTCGGGTAAGAGCACGCTGATCAACCGCCTGCATGGCTGGCCGGAAGAAGGTTACATCGATCTGACGCTCAAGGGTTGGTGGAAGGCGCAGTCGCTGACACTGCGTCCGCGCGAGATTCATCTCGGGCTGCCCTTTGTCGGTCATGGTGCTGGACTGACGCTCTTCGAGCCGGCGTGGTGTGACCACTGGCGAAGCCTAGAGATCGACCTAGACCGTGTCCGCTATCCGCCTCACCGAAGGCACTTTTTATCGGTGGATTGGCGCGCGCGCTATAGCTTCGAGTTTCTCCTGCCGACGGCGGAGCGGATCTTCGCCTGGCGGCGTGAGCGGGCGCGCCGCGGCACGCATCCGATCGACGCTGAACTCGACGAGGCGCAGATCCGTCAGCAGCTCACCTTGTTCGCGCTCACCGCTCAGCACTTCCATCAGAACGGCTTGCGTGTCTACATCCGGCGCGAAACTCAGGATTGGGCGCCCTGGGGATTCGTTGGGCGCTGAGCGTTATGCGCAAGGGGGACTGCATCTGCGGCCTTGATCCTTGGGTCACCTGGTTTTAGAAGCTGTCTGTAAACTCAAGGGGCGATTCTAGTCGCCCCTGGCACTGGCGAGAGGGCGAATGAATTCGCCCCTACGGCTCGGGCGATTGGAATACTCAGACAGCCTCTTAGAGGCTGTCTGGAAATCATCGTAGAGTCCCCTAGGATCCTTGAGGGCGCAAAATGCTCGCAGATGAGTCAAATTTCGATGAAGCGTCCGACCATCCAAGGCCGTCGGGATCGGGATCGGGATCGGGATCGAACCGACGATAGCGATCCCGATAGCGATCCCGATGGCATGACTCGTCGGTCTGAGGCGAAGCCTC
>NZ_JAAIJR010000244.1 GCF_010915725.1 Thiorhodococcus mannitoliphagus | reverse complement strand
TGGGAGTCGTACTGGCAAGACGTGATCAAGCAAACGGCATGACAGTCGAGCCATGTGCATCACTTCTGGTCGCACCCCAGGGTCCCGGTGTATTCGACATAGGCGTCGATCTCACCCGCCACCAGGGCATTGAAGAGGATGCGCGTCCCGCCAAGCGAAGCACGGTGACGCACCGGCGTCCCAGTCGTCTCCACAAGCCCCCGCAGCATCTCGCCGAGAATGACGCTCTCGGTGAATTTCTTGCTGCCAATGACCACCTGCTCAGACGCCCCGCGGCAGCCGACGAGCAAGGGAACGGCCGCGACGACCAGGCATGACAGCGCCAGGTATGCCCTGAGCCCCTTCATCAATCCTCGACTCCTAGGTGACTCCGCTGGGCGCGAATGAACTGCTCGACGAAGGGCTCCGCAGGTTCGGCCATCATGTCCGCCAAGGTGCCGCGCTGCAGGATGCGGCCGTCGCGCATCAAGACGATGCGATGCCCTAAGAATGCGGCCTCGGCCAAGTCGTGAGTCACCAAGACGACTGTCTTGTGCAGGGCCGCGAAGATCTCCTTGAGATCCTGCTGCAGTTCATAACGGATCATGGGATCGAGCGCGCCCAGCGGCTCATCGAGCAGCAGCACCTCGGGATCCAGCATGAGCGCCCGCATCAAGGCCAGGCGCTGGTTCTGCCCACCGGAGAGTTCGCTTGGATAGCGATCCAGTCCGTCCCTCGGAAAATGGGTGAGATCACTCAGCTGCGCCAGCCTTTGACGAATACGCTCGGCATCCCAGCCCAGCTGCTCGGCCATCAGGGTGACATTGGCGCCCGCGGTGAGATGCGGAAAGAGCCCGCCCTGCTGAATGACGTAGCCCATGCGCAGTCTCAGCGCGGCGATATTCGCGTCCGACAGCAGCTGACCATCGAAGCGCAGACTCCCGGCATCCGGCTCGGCGAGCCCGATGAGGAGACGCAGCAGGGTCGACTTGCCGCACCCAGAGGGTCCAATGAGCACAGTGGTGCGACCAGGCGCGATCTCCAGATCGATCCCGTCGAGGGCCGGCCTGCCTTGAAAGGCCTTACGGATTTGCTGAAGCCTGAACATGCGCAGCCTGATCGACGCACCCGATGAATTTCAGCTTGAAATGAATGTCAGCTCGAAGCGATGGACCTCGAACATCCTTTGGTCCAACCGCGCGGCCGTTGGGAGCGGCGCCCCGCCGCGACGGCAGCGCGATCATGGCGGGGCGCCGCTCCCAGGTCGCCTTGCCTGAAGGATGCACGGCACCGACTCAACCGACGCGGTGGTGCGATGATCAACCCCAAGCGATGCTACCCGAACCCGAAAACAAGGGGCACAAAAAAACCGGCGTGAAGCCGGTTTTCTTGTCGCCTTGCCGTCGCGGCTCAGGCCATGGCCTTGATGTGGGCGTTGAGGCGGCTCTTGTGGCGAGCAGCCTTGTTCGCGTGGATCAGGCCCTTGCGAGCAGCGCGATCGATACGCGGCACGGCTTCTTTGTACGCCTGCGTAGCCGCGTCTTTGTCCTCTGCCCGGATGGCCTTGATCACCTTCTTGATGAAGGTTCGCAACGTACTGCGCTGCGCCATGTTCTGCTGACGACGGGTCTCGGCTTGCCGGGCGCGCTTACGTGCTTGTGGTGAGTTAGCCAAGTGGGTCTCCTGGAAATCCGGCTGATCGAAATCAAGATCTAAAAACTAAAGACCGCGCATTGTCTGAACATCTGACGCCATTGTCAACTGCACGCGGGAGATTTGTGATGGCGGCGGCGAACGCCTCTATAATCCGACACCTTTTGCCCAGGAGAGCCAGGCATCGTGGCGTCCTTGTCCGCGTCGATCGCCAAGATTGGCAGCAGCACCTTCCTCTCGCGCGTGCTCGGCTTTGCTCGCGACCTCATCATCGCCCGCTTGTTCGGAGCCGATGCTGCCACGGATGCCTTCTTCGTCGCCTTCAAAATCCCCAACTTCGCCCGCCGCCTCTTCGCCGAGGGCGTTTTCTCGATGGCCTTGGTGCCGGTCCTCAGCGAAACCAAGCAAAGACGCGGCGACACCGCGCTCAAGGGATTCGTCGACGACATGGCTGGCGCGCTGACCCTGGCCTTGCTCCTGATCACAAGCGCGGGACTGCTCGCAGCCCCCTGGCTGATCATTGCGTTCGCACCCGGCTTCGCGGGCGACGCCGCTCAGCACCAGTTGGCGACCGAGATGCTGCGGCTCACCCTCCCCTACATCTTCTTCATCACACTTGCCGCGTTCGCGGGCGGTATCCTCAATACCTACGAGCGCTTCGGCGTGCCTGCATTCACCCCCGTGCTGCTCAATCTCATCCTCATCGGCTGCGCGCTTGTTGTAGCGCCGCACCTAGAGGAGCCCATCATGGCGCTGGCTTGGGGCGTGCTCATCGCTGGCGCGGTCCAGCTTGGGTTTCAGCTTCCCTTCTTGCTCCAGCTCGGTTTGCTGCCACGGCCTCGACTCAATCTGCGGGACCCAGGGATCCAAGGCGTCTTCAAGCTCGTAGGCCCCGCCATCATTGGGGTCTCAGTCGGCCAGATCAGCCTCCTGCTCGACACGCTCTTCGCGTCCTTCCTGCAAACCGGGAGCATCTCCTGGCTCTACTACTCAGACCGCCTCATGGAATTCCCGCTCGGGATCCTGGCGGTTGCTCTCGGCACGGTCATTATGCCGCGACTCTCGCGACAGCACGTCGCCGACAAGGCGGGTGACTTCTCACGCACACTCGACTGGGCGCTGCGCTGGGCACTCCTGCTGGGCACTCCCGCCGCCCTCGGGCTGCTGGCACTCGCTGAGCCGATCATGGCCACGCTCTTTGTCTCGGATGCCTTCGTCACCCGCGATGTCGTCATGGCCGCGCAAAGCCTCATGGCCTATGCACCTGGCGTCATCGCCTTCATGGCCATCAAGATTCTGGTGCCTGGGTACTACGCGCGCCAGGACATGCACTCACCCGTGCGCATTGCCCTTGTCTCGATCGGTGTTGGACTGCTCTTAAACCTCCTGCTCATGCTCCCCATGGGGCACGCCGGCCTCGCGCTCGCGACAACCATCGCGGCGACCACCAATGCCGGCCTCTTATTGCGCGGCCTCATGAATTCCGGCGTCTATGCCCCTGAGCAGGGTTGGACGCCACTGCTCATCAAGGTCCTCGCGGCAAGCCTGCTCATGAGCACGGCACTCTTGGTCCTACCTGGGCCAGCAACCGACTGGATCGCGCTGAACACTGGGGCACGCGCCCTGCGGCTTCTCGGCTGGATCACGGCCGGCGCGACCCTCTATGTCTTGACCCTGACGCTATTCGGCGTGCGGCGCAGAGACCTCACGCCGACCGCCTGAGCATCGGATGCAAGGGGATCTTGGCCGCAGAGGCGCTGCCGTGCGTCATTGAAAATTTACGAAAAGAACAGCCAAGCGCCTGATTGGGCGCCACTAGTGCAACTGTGCGAAAGTCCCGAGACCGCCTCAGGTCGTTGTCGTTGTCGTAATCGAATATTCGCCATGTCGAGACCGCGATCACGATTACGAC
>NZ_JAAIJR010000243.1 GCF_010915725.1 Thiorhodococcus mannitoliphagus | reverse complement strand
CATGCTCCTACAAGGTTCCTGCGAAGATGCCTTATTTTAATAGAATCATAGCCTTAGATGCTAAGTCCATGGCATTGGTCCCGCCCCTGCACCGTCCTGGTCAATGACATGCGCCTCCGCATCGATGCCGCGGACGCCTGCACCTATCCCGACGTGCTCGTCCTGTGCGGCGAGCCGAGTTTCCACGACAACCGCAAGGACGTGCTCACCAATGCAACCCTGCTGATCGAGGTCCTGTCACCCTCGACCGAGGGATACGACCGCGGCGGCAAGTTCGCGGTCTATCGCGGCCTCCCGGAACTCGCGCAATACGTGCTCATCGCCCAAGACCGCTTCTCAGTCGATGTCTTCACCCGCCAACCGGACGGACGCTGGCTCCTCGAAGCACACACAGACCCGAACGCGTCCCTTCCCCTCCGCACGGTCGACTCTGCGCTTACGCTGAGCGACATCTACGACAAGGTGCGCTTCGATTCGGCTGAAGCCGATCGGTAGGCTCAAGAAGCGCAAATGAGCGGCAAAGGGCAATCATGTGAACCGAAGACAGACGACAGTTTCCGAACGGAGGCATCCTGAACGGGTCTATCCGACCCGTATCCGGACTTTCAGTCCGTTACTTCAACCCACCAGCTTTAGCCGGTAGTTGTTGAGTTTAGAAGTACAAGGAGCCAGGCTCATGAGCATGGACGGCCAACACGTCCACCTCTTCGATCAAAAATAGATGCGTCCCCTTTTTCGCTCTAGAAATAAAATACTCGGACGAGAAAGCAGTGAAGCAGAAATAGAGTATTTGAGTTCCGATAATGCATTTAAGGGTTGAGACACATAGCGCGCACCTCAAGCCGATCCTCGCAGCTAGCATCGTAGCTGATCTCAGGCGTGGTGCCGCGCTTGGGCTGGATTATATTGGTCGCTAGATCTTACTCGAAAGCCGTAAACTGATAGTCCGATCAATGTCGAAATAAGTGTTTTATATCATGATTGATAATAAGAAAGAAGCGATGGAGCTGGAAAACAAGATAAAGGATTGTCTACCTATTTTCGCCTATCCATCTAAAGAGCTTGTCTTATTATTGAAGAAGAAAAATATAAAACTCAAAGCTGATCAACTTCTGGAAATTATCAATGCTGACTACTTTGGGGATGAAGGAGGCATTGTATGTACTTTGAAATTCCCCTTCAAAACTGAAGAGAGTTTCGTTGTTTCACTGACGCATCTTCGACCTTTGCGTAATCATCCACTTGCGGCAGACATCAGGAAGTATCAAATACGCCGCGTTAGGAACTTAGCTCAACAATAACTGATCGGTAGCGTAGGTATGGTTGCTGTTCTTGGCAACGCAAAACGCTAAAAGCGATTAAAAGCGCCTCATGGGGTCAGGTCTCCCATTGCACGCCCTTGTTATCCCCTGTAGGCTCTGCCAGGTGTTGACCCGCATGGACCATGCACGATGGCACGTCCTCTCCGACTTGAGTTTGCCGGCGCCTTGTATCACGTCACTGCGCGCGGTAACGAGCGGCGGGCGATCTTTTTCGATGACCAGGACGGTGATCGGCAAGCGTTCCTCCGCATCCTCGGGGAGACGGCGGAACGCTTCAACTGGATCTGTCATGCCTATTGCCTGATGACCAATCACTATCATCTGGTGATAGAAACCCCGGACGCGAATCTCTCCAAGGGCATGCGGCAGCTGAACGGCCGCTATACGCAGCTTGTGAACCGCAGTCGGGGACGCGTGGGGCATCTGTTTCAGGGGCGGTTCAAGGGGATCCTGGTGCAGAAGGAGGCGTACCTGCTGGAGTTGTCTCGCTATGTGGTGCTGAATCCGGTGCGCGCGGGGATGGTAAGCCGGCCCGAGGACTGGTGCTGGAGCAGCTACCGCGCGACGGTTGGCTTGGAGGCGGCGGCACCCTTTCTTTGCACGGATTGGCTGCTGGGAGCCTTTGGCGAAGGGCGACGCAGCGCTGTTGAGGGCTATCGTGCATTCGTCGCTGAGGGTGCGGTGGCGCCTTGTCCTTGGGACGCGCTCAAGCAGCAGGTGTATCTCGGGTCGGCGGCGTTCGTGGAGCAGATGCAGGCGCTCATCGCTCCGGATCGGTCTCTGCAGGATGTTCCGCGGCGTCAGCACCGGGCGATCCCGATCCCGCTGGCGGACATCGCGGGGCGCCATACCGATCGGGATCAGGCGATGGCGGCAGCCTATCGGACGGGGGATTACAGCATGCAGGCCATCGCGGACTATTTCGGTGTGGGGCGGATGACGGTGAGCCGGGCGGTGAAGCGTGCGGAAAGAGACGGAGCTTGATCGCTGGTCCGCTCATGCCGGAACTCGCCCCCCGCGACGCTAACCTTTTCGGCAGGTCGGGCTCGAAACCTGGACGTGAACGCTGCCAGCGCCTGAGGTGGTCGTAATGAGATCAAAGGACGCTCAGGGCGGGCGTCGATCATCGGGCCGCCCAGTCGGTTGAGTCGGCACCGCGCATCCTTCAGGTAAAGCGACGTGGGAGCGGCGCCCCGTCGCGGCGAGGCGCCGCTCCCACCGACCGCGCGGTTGGATCAAACGATGATCGAGGTGCTCAGGGCGCGGTGAGGGTAGCGAATGAACACTGGAGAGCGCGATGACGAGTCTTTATGAGCTGGATTTCTACGCTTGGAGCAACGAGCAGGTTTCACTTCTGCGCGCAGGCAAGCTCAGGGAGGCGGACATTGCCAACATCATCGAGGAGATTGAGAGTATGGGACGTAGCGAACGACGAGAACTCGTGAATCGCCTGGTCGTTCTCCTCCTGCATCTGTTGAAGTGGCGGTTTCAGCCAGCTCTGCGGGGCAACTCTTGGCGTCTGTCCATCAAAGAGCAGCGCATTCGCTTAGCGTCACACTTAGCAGACAACCCCAGCCTACAGTCGAAGCTCGATGAGGCCATCTTGGAGGCCTACCGACTGGCCGCGATCGAAGCGGAGCGAGAAACCGGATTGTCGGAATCGAGCTTTCCAAGCGATTGCCCCTTTTCGTTCGAGCAACTGATGGATCATTCTTTCTGGCCATCGCAGGAATAATGGTCACGGGGTTTTGTTGCCCTTTAGCGCCAAGACATCATCGCCGCCTTGATCGATGATCCGCTCTCTCGGCGATCTTGGTCTGACGGCCCATCGGGCGTCGATCATCGTTTCGTTGCGCCAGGCAAAGCCTGGAAGGAGAGGAAGATAGCGGACGGATAAGCGAATCGGAAACTCCTTGTTGCGGCCCACCGGGTGCAAGTCCCGAGCCGGTAAGGATTGGCCATCCACCGGAACCGAGTGTGGCGTGGTGCGGGAGCGATCCCGGCTGCGAAGCGAACACAGGGGGCGTGTAGGCTGTGTGATAGAGCCCCGAAACTGATGCCAGCGGAGCCGACGTCTTCGGAACAGCGGAAGGCAATAGTGTTTTCATTGTAGCGGCCTGATGTTGACACTCCGCCGGGGTCTGAGAGCAGGGCATGCACGCACGGGTCGCCCAGGAACCTGGGAGGGCTCAGTCGTTCCTTGTCAGTGACGCGGTGCGGGCGCCGCGTAAGAAGCCGCCCAGGCCCGTGAGCGGTGGTCCGGCCCACGGGAGCGAAGAGGACCGAGGGCAAGGTAGCGCCAAGCGAAGGCAACGAAGTGCGGCGCGATGACGGCTGAGCAG
>NZ_JAAIJR010000242.1 GCF_010915725.1 Thiorhodococcus mannitoliphagus | reverse complement strand
GTTTGCGCGTCATCTCAACCCTCCGCTTGCCTTCACTTTACGCTTAGAGGGCTGTCTCAAATTTCGGGTCCACTATATTTGACGAGGCCGAGTGGAAAGCCCTCTACCTCGTCACCCAGCGCCAAGAACCGCCGGAGGCGCCCTCCTCGCTCGATACCATGATCCGTCTGGTCGCCACCCTCGGGGGCTTCCTCAACCGCAAGCGCGACGGCTTCCCGGGGCCACAAACCCTGTGGATCGGACCGCAGCGAGCCGCTGACTTTGCACTCGCTCTCGAGGCTCAACGCGCCCTTGAGAGTAAACGGAGTGTCGATAGTAGTTCTGGGTAAAGATGTGGCTGATAGAACCCCTGCTCGCCGGACAGTCCTTCGCGATAGCGCCAGACCTTGCGCCGCAGCAATTCGCCGATCAACGGAGACAAACGGGTGTTGATCTGCGACTCACCCGGCTCGAACGGGAAAAGCGCCATGTTCAACCGGCTGATCACCCGCAGCAGGAAGCCGCCGAGGCTGCCACACAGCACCTCAGCGCCATCCGGGCCCGCGACCAGCACCTGGATCTCGGTGGGTTGATAGGCATGCTGGCCCGCGGGCAGTCCGAGCAACAGCCCGCCGCGCCCCTCCGCCGTCCAGGCATCCTGCACGTAACCGACGACGGCCAGCAGAAAGGCCCAAGGGGTCGCGAGCACCCACGGCATGACAGGCAGGCCGTCGGCACCGCTCCAATCGCCCGACAGGATGTAGTCCGGGCTGGCGGAGGGGATCTGGGGCACCGCCACCATGCGTCCCTTGCACCAGTTCTGATCAGTCTTGATTCCCGCCGGGTCCAATGGGTCGAGTGAGGCCAAGGCATCACCCTGCCACTGTGCCAGACGACTCGCCTCGGCCAGCACGCGGACCAGCAACGGGGTTGCCTGTGCCTGCTCGGCGGTCATGTCCCACAGGTCGCGCTCCAGCGTCGCCAATCCCGTCGCTGAAAGGGGTCCGTCGCCAGAATGGCCGCCACCGCCTCACCGTCGGTGCTCAGACTCGCGCGCCCGCGCAACAGCCGCTGGCTGATGATCCAATGACGCCAATCCGTGCTGGGGTGCGCGATACCGTCGAGCAGCCGGTCGTTGTGTTTGTCGCCTGCGCGGCAACTGCCGCTTGAGAACAAGGTCAGCAGAGGCTTGAACGCGATGCCTGTCATTCCCCATCCCCGCCGTTGTGCCGACGATTGCGCCTCGCCTGCTGCTCGCTCGCCTGTTGGACCAGGTGCCGCGTCGCCTCGTACGAGTGCTGACAGAATGCCCGGAACGGTGCCTCCTGGGCCTCGGCAGGCCAAACGCCGGTTTCGGCGGTGAGTTGCCCGCTTGCCAGTTCGTACTGGGCCAGGATGTCGATGTACGCCTTGCGGTCGCGCACGTCGATCACCACCGGCAGGTGGCCAGAACGCAATACCGGGATGTTGCTCAACAGGCGGGCCATGCGCCCGTTGCCGTCCCAGAACGGGTGCACATGCACAAATCCCAGATGCAGCCGGGCATAAGCATCGACCGCTTCCGTCTCGCTTAATTGTTCGCCAGCGAGCCGATTGAGCTCGGCCAGCCACTCGGTCATCAGCGCGGGCACGTCTTCGGGTGCGGCATATTCGATGAAGGTCTGGCGCCCCTCCTCGGTGACGGCATAGGTTCCGTTTGGCTCCAACTTCCACACCCCATAGGGCTTGTAGATGTCCGCCACAGCCTCCGACTGCACCGCGCGATGCAGCTCGAACAGGTGCGATTCGGTGACTGTCCCGCCCAGCCCCTGGTAGATCAGCTCGATGGCCCGCGCATGCCCCATCACCTCCTGGTGATCCTTGAGCGGCTTGCCGGAAACCGTCAGCCCCTCCTCGATGACGAACTTGGTCTCGCCTAAGGTGAGGGTGTTGCCCTCAAGCGCGGTGGAGGTATGGGTCCAGAGGTCGCGGATCTGGGCGAGCAGGGCCGCGCGCAGGTCAGGGTCGAGGCCCCGGAAGGCTTGGAGGTTGGTTATGTTCATCGGACGATGAATGTGCTACGGCTTCGTATGCTGTAGGTCACTCGATCTTGCCTGCATTGATTTCTTGAAGGGCTTGCTGGAACGGCAAGTCTTCATCGTCGATTGCGTTCTTGACTTGGTCATAAGCTCGAATATCATCGAGTTCCTCGATTTCCTCCATGATGACTTTCCATTCGGAATAAGGGATGATCACGGCCTTCTTGTTCAGATTCTCGTCTACAATATATTCGGCATGGATGTTCATGGCATGGCCTCTATAGAAAATGCATGAAATAGCCGCAGCCCGTCGCGTTTGATTTTCGCGATCAGCGCCGGGTTGGCTAAGCTCCGAAAAATAATTGGATTCTAGCTCGATTAATTCGCCACAAAGGCACGAAGGGCACAAAGAAAAGCAAGTAATTAACTCTGTGATCTTTGTGTCTTTGTGGTGAATAAAGATGAAGCTTAAGACGTTGTAGGCAAAGGCGTTGGTCAGCAGGTAGATGCCCCACTGGTCGAATGGCGGATAGTGAAATGGCCGATAGAAGGCCATCGCATCGGCGGGCAGGCGCTGCCAATCCAGCTTGCGGACCTTTGCGCGCGGATCCTTTACCGCACCCCAGACAGATTCCGGGGTGACACCCGTTGGGGTCGTATCTTTGAACCGCTCCTTGATGCCCTTCAGTTCATCTTGCGTGTTGCGCCGAACCGGGCTGCGTTGGGTTGCCTCAGCGATGACAACCGAGGCGCCGTCGTAGGTATCGCCTTCCGGAAGGTCTCCGGGCGCAAGGTCCATGGTCCCACCCAAGGCGACAAGCTGGTGCTCTCCCAGCCATTGCCAGACGGTTTCCATCTCCTGGTCGTAGATGGGTTGGAGGTCCATTTCCTGAAGGGGGTTGGCGCGGGGCTTTGGCATCTAGGCTTCCAGCTCCTGGGTTGCTTTCTCCAGCACCTCGTAAAGCTGCTCGAGGTTAGGAAAGAGCGGTTCACGGTCGCCGTCCCATCCATCCACTTTCAATCGCGAGAAAACTGCGTGGTCGAGCGACCTATCACCAGACGCAAGTGCACGTTGGGCAGCGATAAGTTGATCTTCACTCACTTCTCCTTCGACAAGTCCCTCGACCATCGAAACTGCAGCGCCGAGGAGTTTTGACGCAAGTCTCTTCGCCACAACGTATGTGACTACCTTTTCTTCGATCTCGTTTCTCAACTCTTCGTCGAAAATGGGTATGAGCAACCCCTTCACAGATGGATAGTCGAGCGCATCCCTCGTACCACCAATCGCGGATCTTTCCACCTGCAACTTCACAAACCGCGAATTCAGTGCTGCGCAAACGTATCCCGCGCCCCATGTATCTTCAACATCGAACCGAGCTGAATGCTGGTTGATATTCATCGGCAAATCATCTTCGGAAACATAAGCAGCAGTTCCTGGGTAACCGGTGATAGTGAAGACCACGTCGGCTTCCTTACAACGACTCCGCCTCAGATCGACATCAGCATCTTCGTCAATAAAGACGTAATCGACATGACTGATGCAATACGGCTTTATATTCTGAACACGCGCGAAGAAAACGCCTTCTGACAACGATGAGGTGCTGCCGATCGAGTTCGGTGAACTCAGTGTCAACCATGAGTGGCAGCGCGTGGATTTCGCAAAGACGTTCGCTGACCCCATCGT
>NZ_JAAIJR010000241.1 GCF_010915725.1 Thiorhodococcus mannitoliphagus | reverse complement strand
CTGCTGGAGACCTTCGTCGATCCGCGCTGCTTTACCGGCACCAGCGATCGAGACGCCAACTGCCCGGAGGTCAGGCAGACGCGCGAGTATCGACGCACGCGCGCCGACTACAGCGACCGTGCCGATGGCGCCAAGCGCGTCTTTGTTTGTCCCTTGATCGCGCGCGCCCAGGCACGTCTGGCCCATCCAATGCGCGATCCTCTTGACCACGACGGAGCCCCGAAACTGATGTTGAGTGCCAAGCAGATGCGTTCGCTTCCTGAGTTCTTTGCCGATGTGCCCGATCCACGTCGCAGCCAAGGTCGGCGCCATCCCTTGCCGGCGGTGCTCGCCATCGCCGCCGGTGCGGTGTTGTGCGGGGCGCGTGGCGATAAGGCGATCCCCGCCTGGGCGAAGGATCTTGGCCAGGCCGCCCGTGCGCGCTTTGGCTGCCGCTATCGTCACGGGCGCTACGAGGTCCCGAGCCGCACCCGCATTCGCGATATGCTCACGCGGGTTGATCCCGGCGCCCTCGATCAGGCGGTGCAGGGCTGGAATGCGCAGCTGGCCGCCGACGACGAGGGCTTGGCCATTGATGGCAAGACAATGTGCAATGCGATCGACGCTGAGGGACGCCAGACCCATATCCTCGGTGTCGTCGGACATCAAACGCAGCGCTGTCACACCCAAAAAAAAGTCGCCTCTCTGCCTGTCGATGGCAGCGATGAACTCAAGCGTACCAACGAGATCGGGATGGCGATCCCGGTGCTCGAACCGCTCGACATCGCCGGCAAGACCATCACCGCCGACGCCCTGCTCACCCAGCGCAAGCTCGCCGAGTATCTGGTCGAACGCGGTGCGCATTTTCTCTTCACCGCCAAGGACAACCAACCGACGCTCAGCGCCGATATCCGCCTGCACTTCGCCGAGCGCGCCGAGGCGGATTTCCGTGAGCCTTGGTCCCTGCACCACGGGCGCCTCGAACGTCGTTCCATTTGGACCTCGACGGCGCTGAACGCCTCTCTCGACTTCCCCCACGTCGGTCAGATCTTCGCCATTGAGCGACACACCATCGAGAAGAAGACCGGCAAGGTCTCCATCGAGACGGTCTACGGTGTCACTGATCACACCCCCGACAGCGCCGATCCCGCGCGTCTACTTGGCTTTAACCGTGGGCACTGGGGTGTCGAGGCTCATCACTGGATCCTTGACTGGAACTGGGACGAGGATCACTGCACCATCCGCACCGGCCACGGACCCGAAAACATCACCCGCCTGCGCCGCTTCGCCATCGGGCTGATCAAAGCGAAATCGAACGATTCCGTCTCGGCAACCATTGACAAACTCGCCCGTAAAGTCCGTCGTGTCTTCGACTATCTGGGCATGACGGCAAACTCCGCTCCCCGCGCCGCCCAATCAGCGCCTGCAGGTTAGAACGGATTTGCCGTGGCCGACGACTCTGGCCCGGTTGACATCGCCCACCTTGAAATAGGTGTGCAGGGCCTGGCCGATCTCCATGGCGGCGTCGCTGTGGTTTTCCGTGACCAGCGTGACCTGGAGGGCCTGACCCAGGGTGACCTCGATCCGCAACGCGAACGCAGACGGCCAGCGTTGACGGGTCTCGTCGGTGTCGGTCACACCCAAGACCAGCCGGACCGCGCCGTCCGCCGATCGATGGCTCCCGGTGACCTGCCACTGACGGTTGCGGACAAATCCATGCTGAGGACGGCCCAGCCCCTGCGGATCGGGGCCGAACCAGGGCCAGCACACCGGGATGCCGCCTTTGATGGCCTTGCCCGCCTGGTAGGCGGCCTGCTCGGAGACGAACAGCAGATCCTGCGCCGCGCCGGCCGGCACATAGCTCAAGACCTGACCGGCGTAGGTCGAGACCACCGCCGCTCCCCAGGAACACGCCAGGCGTGCCTGCACCAGTCCGCCGGGTCCGTTGAAGAAGACAAGGTGCTCGGCGAGTCCAAAGTCCGCGTTGAGTCGCTCGGATGTCATGGCGGGTCGCTCCTGGTTGAATCGGTCGGCATGCCCGATGGTGTTGGTGGAGGACAGTCTAGACCTTGCGCACAGGGAGGCTCGACGCTTCCAGTGTGCTGGTGCGCTCATCTTGAACGCTGCTCGTGATCGGACGACGTTTCTGCCCACTGCCCAGAAACGGTTCTTCCGCGAATAACCGTTGTTTGCTGACGCGGCGCGGGAAAGTCGGCATCGTTTTGCACACCGAAGCGACTGTCTCACCCGGAGCGAGCGACCCCGATGGCGACCCTGGAGCTGCCCCGTCACATCGACGATCCGCCGAACCTGCTGTTCTGGCGCATCGACGATGTCACGCCCTTCTTCCTGGTGCTGGTGATCGGCATCCTGGTCAATCAGCCGCTGATCTTCATCCTGCTCGGATGGGTGACCGTGCGCCTCTACGGCCGCTTCCGCGAGAGCCGTGCCGACGGCTATGCGTTGCACGCGCTCTACTGGATCGGCCTGATGCCGATGGGGCACCGCAGCACGCCCAACCCCTTCGTGCGGCGCTATCTGCCATGAGGCCGGGCGCATGAACCTGGTGCGCTTTCGCCAGACCTGGCAGCGCCTGGTCACCGAGAACCGCTTCCACCGCGGTCTCCTGATCGCGTTGTTCGCCACCAACCTGCTCACCCTCAGCGCGCTGCTGCAGGCCGAGCGCACCGTGGTCCTGGTGCCACCGATCCTCGAGAGTCAGGTCAATGTCGCGCGCGCCTCGGCCAGTCAGGAGGTCAAGGAGGCCTGGGGCCTCTTCGTCACCGAGCTGCTCGGCAACGTCACCCCGACCAATGCGCCCTTTCTGCGCCAGACGCTCGAGCCATTGCTCAGCCCAGGTCTGCGCCGCGCCGTCGCCGGAATCCTCGACGACCAGGTCGAGGCGCTCCAGCGCGACCGGGTGAGTGTGCGCTTTGCCCCCGAGCTGGTGCAGTACGAGGCCGGTACCGATCGCGTGCGGGTCAGCGGCAAGCAGGTCATCACCGGTCCCGGTGCCGATCCGGTGACCCGGCCCCGGACCTACGAGGTGCAGGTCGCCTTCCGCAACTACCGCCCGCTCATCACGTACCTGGATGCCTATCAGGATGCGCGTGAGCGCAAGCAACGCGGAGCGGATTCAACGGCAGACGTCGCCCCGGCGGCGTCGACCCAGTGACACCGCCCGGGCCGTCCATCCGCCCGATCGATCGAGGACTTGAGACATGCTGAGTTGCCGCCTGCCTGACCCCCGTGCTTCGGTGCTAACACTCGCGATGATCGTGGCGGTGCTCTTTGCGGTCATCGGCTCAGCCGTGGCGCAGCCCGAGGACATCGGCATCGAGCTGCCGCCGATCCCGGACGCCGTGCTCGCCGGTGAGTGGACCCTGGAACCGGACGACTGGGGTGGGCGCTTCCTGCGCGTGAAGGCGGAGTCGCCGGCTGAGCATCCGACCCACCTCGAGGTCGGCCCGGTGACGGTGCAGGCCACCATCGGCGTCAACCTCATCCTCGAGATCGCCATCGATCATCTGAACCGCATCCTCACCCCTTTCCCGAATCCGCAGGTGCGCACCGTCTCGGACGCCAGCACCAGTGTCGACGGCTCAGCCATCTATGTCGCCACTGGGAGTGAGACGCCGGTGACCCTCTTCGTCAGCGATGCCTCGGACCCCAACCATGCGCTGTCCCTGACGCTCGCCCCACGGCG
>NZ_JAAIJR010000240.1 GCF_010915725.1 Thiorhodococcus mannitoliphagus | reverse complement strand
AAGCCGACCGTAGCAACGCGCTGCCTTACAGCGAGGTGGGCGTTTGTCTGTTGATCTCCAGCGCCGGGCTACATCCCTCTACCTTTGCAGGCTGTTGGCAGAAACCGTGGGCTTGTTGGCAACGAATGTGGGCACAAGGCCCAGGATATTGTCAGTTAATCTGGGCTGAAAATCGCGATGTTTGCAGGTCGCTACATGTAGGCGTCAATCGAAGGCGCGCGCTCGATTGATGTGTCAGGCACGGCGCCGCGCGCTGAGGAGGTCTCCATGAATCAGCTCGTCAACGCGCTCGATCTGAGCGCCGTGAATCTGCCGGCGCTCTTCGTCCGCACCCCAGAGGCCAGCAAGCGCTTCATTGAGTTCTTCACGGCCAACATCCGCAATGCCAACACCCGGCGGGCCTACACGCGGGCGACGGCCGACTTCGCCGCCTGGTGTGACCAGCCTGGGCTCACCGCCCTCGAGGACATCGAGCCGGTGCATGTGGCGGCCTATATCGAGACGCTGCAGGCGCGACTCTCGGCGCCGTCGGTGAAGGTCAATCTCGATGAGGTGGAGCGGATTATCATTTGAAGCGTCGGCTTCGACAGGTAAACAGCGTACCTCATGCTTGGAGGACGACATTCCGGGGAAACCTCATGCAACATGCCTACAAGCAAACACTTTACGAGCAGCTCGAAGCCCTGCCCGAGGGATTGACTGGAGAGATCCTCAACGGACAGTTGCACACCCAGCCGCGGCCAGCCGGGCCCCACGCCAAGGCAGAGAGCGAGCTGACGTACGATCTCGTCGGCAGCTATGGGCGTGGCCGGGGCGGACCGGGCGGCTGGTGGATACTGGTGGAGCCAGAGATCCATTTCATCACCGATCGCGAAGTCGCCGTTCCGGACTTGGCAGGATGGCGTAAGGAACGCATGCCACAGATCCCGGAAGGTCACCGCTTCGAGGTGGTACCGGACTGGGTCTGCGAGATCCTTTCCCCATCGACCGAAAGCAAAGACCGTGAAGTCAAGATGCCCATCTACGCCCACTATGGCGTGGCGTATGCGTGGATCGTCGATCCCAAGCGGCGCACCCTGGAGGCCTATGCACTAAACAACGGCGAATGGCGTTTACTTGCCAAGGCATCGGGGAACGAGGCTATTGCGGTCGTACCCTTCGACGCTCTAAAGCTTGAGCTCAGCAACCTCTGGAGCTGAAGTCGCAGCGCACCCAAAGGACTTGAGCGCAAAACTTCAACCCTTTCTGGGAGCCGAAGCCCGACGATCCCGCCGCGGGATTTGGAGGGACCTTGTACTTGGGGTAGACCCAACGTGTCACCAGCCGCCATTGCCACGTAGACCCCGCACTTGCGGCCCCCGACTGCTGCTAACCTTTTTGGATTGGAGCGGTCGGTCATCCTACAGACGCGACCGTCTCTTCGACGCGGGGAGTTGGCACTCGACCTGCTTGGCGCGGTGACCCCTACGCCCTAGGAACGGTCACTCAGTCCGGTAGACAGAACAGGGCGGAGTCGGCCAGGAGCGGTCACCGAGTCCAATCAGTCCAGCGGCAGGTAACCATATGCAAGCTGCCACTCGTGGGCCTACCTAAACGGCCCTTCTTCCGCCCCAAGCGCGACGAGTGTAGTTGACGACAGCAAGCTGCGTTTGCGTGGTGAATGGCGTGTTTGATTGCCGCTGAGGGTGGATTGCCAGTGCGGGCACCCTCTGCGGAGCCGATAGCTGGGTGCAGATCGCGCAGTTTGGACGCGCTAAAGAGGCGTGGCTGAAGCAATTTTTTGAGTTGCCCAACGGCATCCCCTCGCACGATACCTTCGGGCGTGTCTTCAGCCTGCTGCGGCCGGAGGCGTTCGAGGCGTGCTTCCGCGACTGGGTCGAGGCGATCCGCGAGGTCATTCCTGGCGAGGTCATCGCCATTGATGGCAAGACCCCGCGTCGCTCCCATGATCGCGGCAAGGGCCTGGCGGCCTTGCATCTGGTGAGCGCCTGGGCGACGGCCAACCGGGTGGTGCTCGGACAGGTGGCCACCGAGGCGAAGTCCAATGAGATCACCGCCATACCGCAGGTGCTCGACCTGCTGCACCTCAGCGGCTGCATTGTCACCATCGATGCCATGGGCTGTCAGAACTCCATCGCCGAGCAGATCGTGGCACAGGGCGGGGAGTATGTCCTGGCACTCAAGGGCAACCAGGGCACCTTGGCTGCCGAGGTCGAGGTGGCGTTCATCGACGCCGATGCGCGCGCGTACGCCGACGTCGAGCCCCAATTTCTGGAGACCACCGAGCATGGCCATGGCCGGCATGAGACCCACCGCTAGCGCACCCTCGGTGATCTCTCGGGCGTGCCACACAGCGCCCTGCGGGAGGCGATGAACATGATCGGGATGGTGGAGTCCGAGCGCGAGATCAACGGCAAGATCAGGCGCGAGACGCGCTTCTATATTGGCTATATTGGCTGCACTGGCACCGACGTGGAGACCTTCGCGCGCGCCGTGCGCGGGCACTGGGGCGTGCAGAATCAGCTGCATTGGAGCCTGGATGTCTCCTTCAACGAGGACGACTCTCGGGTGCGCGATCCCGAAGCGCGGGAGAATCTGGCCCTCATTCGGCGCATCGCCCTCAGGCTCCAGGGCTTTGAAGGTGCGAAAATGCAACTCTTATAATCAGCATCTTACATAGGTCGCCAGACGGTGTGCCGGTGGTTAGCACCGGATCCGAGGCAGCGCGCAGCAGGCAAATCAAGCGGTTGCATGTGTACACTTTTCGCGACCTTCACAGCCCTGCCCTCAGGCTCTTGCAGCACGACAACACCAAGCTTGGCATCCAGAGTAAACGCCTCAAGGCCGGCTGGGACGAGCGCTCTCCCCAAGGCGATGTTCGAGCCGCCAAAGATCGCTCCATAAAAGACCGCCTCCAAGAACTTGAATATTAGAAAAACGTGATGCGATTGCCCTGATGTGAGGATTGAGCTTGGCCCGAATAAGCTTGCACGTCGAGTTCTCTTGGGGCCGGGTGACAGCAACGTCATTCGGCTAGCCGGCAGAGATCGCAAATAAACCTATAGCCAGATGAATCTAGGTATAGATCGTTGCGGTTAAAGCTATGAACTCAGCTCTTGTTGAAGTGCAGAGATTGCTTCTGCTGCCAACTTTTGCGCTAGTGTAACCCTTCACAGCATCACCCACTGCAATTGAATCCAGCGCTGTCTGGCTGGATAGCACCCTAACCAATGCGGTATCCAAACTGATAAGAAAACGTGCAACAACGCTAGATACGCGGTGATCAGGAGACGGTAACTGCCAGTTTTTAGAAGCCTTGGTGATACGGATGCTGGCGGCGAGCAGTTTTTTAGCGTCCTGTTGATTCTGCGGCATACATAAAACCTATTTGTCATAATCTGCGAAACTGTGACGGCTCAACACCTATCGGTTTCCCGAAATCAACCTGAACAGCCGCTCCAAGCCTGCGTAGCCAGGCCATCCTGGCCTGGTTTGCCAGGGCTGGAAGCCCTGGCTACATAAAACCGATAGGTGGTGAGCTGTGACGGACTCCACGCCGCCGGGCGCGGATTGGGCGTCCGCTTTCTATCCCGGGTGGCTGTCTCTTCTCACGGACGTCGGTGACTGCTGCCTGGCGTAGCCTAGTGCAACAGAGTGGAAATCCCGAGACTGTTTAATCATTCATGCCGCGAGCGGCTTTCCCTCATAGGTCCAGCGG
>NZ_JAAIJR010000023.1 GCF_010915725.1 Thiorhodococcus mannitoliphagus | reverse complement strand
TCGGCTTTCTGCTGCGCTCGAGTCTGCGCAAGGGTGATATCGCCGGCCGTTTTGGCGGAGAGGAATTCCTGGCCATTCTTCCGGAGGCGGATCTCGCCACGGCGCAGGCCGCAGCAGAGCGTCTCTGTGCCCGTGTTCGCGCCAATGAGACGCTTTGGAGCAGCCAAACGCTGTCGGTGACCGTCAGCGTGGGCGTCGTGGTCCTCGAGGGCGAGGAGACCCTCGAGAAGGCCATCAGCCGTGCCGATCACGCACTCTACGCCGCGAAGGATGCGGGGCGTGATCGGGTGATGGTCGCACGGACAACCCCGGCCCCTGAGTAGCGTGGCGTGAAGGCCAGGCGCCTGTCCCTCTTGCTGGCTGGCCTGGGCCTCCTGTGGACGGGGTCGATGAGCGGGGCCTTCGCCGCCCGATATCTTGTTGGCGTCGAGAATATCGACTACCGACCCTACCAGGCCGGTCACACCGGTACCTTCGAGGGATTCGGTCGCGAGCTTCTCGACGCTTTTGCCGTGGCGGCGGACATCGAGTTCGATTACCTGCCACTCCCACCGTCCAGGCTGCTGCCGAGTCTTCTCCAAGACCGCATCGACTTCAAATATCCTGACGATTCAGACTGGAGCCTGGCGCAGCGTGAGGGCTATGAGATCCACTATAGCCGGCCAATCCTCGGTTATGTCGATGGTACCTTGGTGACACCCCAGCGTCTGGGGCTCCCCGCCAGCGAGATCCGCACCCTTGGCACCCTGATCGGGTTTACGCCCATCGCCTGGCGATCGAGGCTGAGTCAGGGGCAGGTCTCGCTCAAGGAGAATGCCGACTTCACCGCCCTGTTTCAGCAGGTGCTGAATCACCGCCTCGATGCCGCCTATGCGAATGTCGCCGTCGCGCGCGACCAATCGATGCGATCTTTCGGCCGTCCGGACGTGCTGCGATTCGATCCGTCCCTGCCGTTTGCCCGCGGTGATTATCGACTCTCGACACGGCGTCATCCAGCGCTGATCGAGCGCTTCGATGCCTGGATCCAGCTCGAGTCCGAGGCCGTCGCCGCGCTCGCCGAGCGCGCCGGATTGGGCGATGCCTTACCGGACTAGCTCGGAGAATCGCCCCCTGATGCCCGCCCCTGCAGGTCGGCGCCATGATGCCGTGCCTGCGCTGCGCGGTCTGACTCTGAAGCAGGCGGCCATCACCCTCTTCATCATGCTGACGCTCGGCCTCATCATCGGCGCCCTGGAGCTGGTGCTCGATTGGCGCAGGATGCGCGAGGACGTCAATCAGGGCATCGAGCGAACCCTGGCGTTGGTCGAGGGCTCCGCGTCCGAGGCGCTCTATCAGTTGCATCCTGACCTCGGGCGTCAGCTTGTGGACGGCCTCTTCGTCTTCGACAGGGTGCGGCGTGTCGAGCTGCGCGATGACTTCGGACAGGTGCTCGCCGAAGAGGAACGCGAGCGACCGACCTCCGGCGACATGCACGCCTGGCGCTGGCTGTTCGCCGACGTGACCCATTTCGAGCGACCCTTGCGATACGCCGTGCCAGGAGGCGCGCTCACGGAGGTCGGCGTGCTGACGCTGGACCTATCCCCGGACGTCTTGGCCCAGCGCTTCCTAAAGCAGGCCATGCGTGACGCGATGCTCGGCATCGCGCGGGCCCTCTTCATCTCCGGGTTGGTCGTGATCATCTTCTATTTCATGATCACCAGGCCCTTGTTGCGCCTGTCCGACGCGATCGCCGAGGTGGATCCAGCGCGCCCGGGCGGCTGGGCGCCGCCGCCTCTGCTTGGGCATTCACGCGACGAGCTTGGGCTGTTGCTCGGCAATCTGACGACCCTGCTGCAAGCCTCTCAAGATGGGCTCGACGCGCGTGATCGCGCCGAGCGTCAACTGACCGCACTCACCCAGGATCTCGACGCGCGCGTCCAGGCGCGGACCCGCGACCTCGAGCTGCAGAAGCTCGAGGTCGAGCGGGCGCTCGGGCAGCTCGATCGCGCCCACAGCCACTTGAGCGAGGCGAACGGTCGGCTGTTGGAGAGCCATCGCTATGCCCGTCGCATCCAGACCGCCATGCTGCCGCACCCGAATGCGCTGGACGACGCCGTGCCTGAGATCGAGATCCTCTGGGAGCCTTTGCATCTGGTGGGCGGGGATTGGTATTGGCTCGAGCGGCGGGGCGATGTGAATCTGATTCTGCTCGGAGATTGCACTGGGCATGGTGTTCCCGGCGCCTTCATTACCCTGGTGGTGGCCTCGGCGACGCAGCAGTTGCTGCGTCAACCCGCCGCTTGGGACGCGGCCGAGATCCTTGCCGCGCTGGACCGAGAAGTCCGGGGGCGTTTGCGCCAGGACCGTACTGGGAAAGCTGGTGCCGAGTCGGAGTCCGATGACGGTCTGGATGCGGCGGTCCTCATCTGGAACAGCCGTGATCAGCGCATGCAGTTCGCGAGCGTGGGGGGGATTCCACTGATCAAGATCGATGCGAATGGCGAGGTGACCACCATCCGGGGCTCGCGCGGGCATCTGGGCTATCAGAGCCTGCCGCCGCCGCGCCAGATCCTCAATCAGACCATTGGAGCCGAGGTTGGATCGACCTTCTATCTCATGACCGACGGGATCACGGATCAGATGGGCGGAGCGCCGCGGCGGCTGCTTGGGCGCCGCCGCGTCTTGGAGTGGCTCCAAGGCCGCGCCGAACTCAGTCTGAGCGATCAGCTGTGCGGTTTGCTTGGCATGCTGGAGCGTTATCGTGGTGATGAGCCGCGGCGCGACGATATGACTCTGGTGGCACTCAGGCCCTTCTGATCACTTGGCGGCTTGCTCACCAGACGGCCCCCTTGAGCATCGCGTGAGCAGTGGGAGATCGCAGCGCAGCGCTAAGATAAGGGTGTAAGCTGGAGGCTGATCGCGCTTTCTGGGATCAGGGGATGATGTCCGTGATCTTCCACTGACCATCGATCAGGGAGAGACGAACATGGGTGGCGCCTCGGCCGAGTTCACCGATACGGATCAAGAAGCGGTCGTAGGATTCGAAGAAGGCGAAGTCGATCCCGGCAAGCAGATAGGGCGGCGTCTGGCCCGTGGCCTGAGTCACCGCACTGCGCAGCGTGTCGCGCACCCATTCCATGGTGATGGCCTGCTCCAGGGCTGAGTCGCCGAGTCGCTCGAGGTTCTGGCGAATCCAGCTCACTACGCTGTCCGGATCGTCTGAGGGGAGGACGCCTTTGACGCCAGCCGAGACGCGTGTTTTATAGTTTGCGCGAATGGCGGGGAGATCCACCATTTCGGCCAGCTCGACCGTGCCTGGCGCGTTGATGGCGTCGTCCAAGCGATAGACGCTGTAATAGGGCCACAGACCATAGCCGATGAGTGCTAGGAGAAGGATGTATCCGATGTACCGCATCTTGAACGTCTCGAGGACATTGATGGAGAAGTGGGCGACTCGAGCCCATGTCGAGTCAGGTCAAGGGGGCTGTGCGAATTCTAACCCTATCGCCGTGGCGGATATAATCCCGCATTGGCAGGAATAGTCCACTGGTCCTTGGGATGCAGCGCGATTCTTTCACAAAGCCTTTAGGCACGCGGCTCCAGGCGCGTTGGCAGGCGTGCGCAGGGTGCGGGAGCTTGAGATGTCTGTGACGAAAGGGCTCGAGACCTATCTTGTGGGCGGCGCCGTCCGCGACCAGCTCCTGGGGCGGCGTGTTCGCGAACGTGACTATGTCGTCATCGGCGCGACGGCCGAAGCGATGTTGAGTCGCGGCTTTCTACAGGTCGGCAAGGACTTTCCCGTCTTCCTCCACCCGGAGACCAAGGACGAATACGCCTTGGCGCGGACCGAGCGCAAGACCGCACCTGGCTATCACGGGTTTCAGGTCCACGCCGAGCCCGATGTCACCCTGGAGCAGGATCTGCTGCGCCGAGATCTCACCATCAACGCGCTGGCGCTGGATACCGACGGCAGCGTCATCGATCCCTACGGCGGCCTTGCCGATCTCGAGGCGCGTGTCTTGCGCCATGTCTCGCCGGCCTTCGGTGAGGATCCGGTCCGCATCCTCAGGCTGGCGCGCTTCGCGGCGCGCTATGCGGATCTCGACTTTCGGGTCGCCGACGAGACGCTCGCGCTGATGCGCACCATGGTCGGCGCTGGCGAGGTCGATGCGCTGGTCGCGGAACGTGTGTGGCAGGAGATGTCCCGCGCGCTCATGGAGGATCGGCCGTCGCGCTTCTTCGAGGTGCTGCGCGAGTGCGGTGCCCTGGCGCGCCTACTGCCTGAGCTGGAGCGGCTCTGGGGCGTGCCTCAGCCGGAGCAGTGGCATCCGGAGATCGACACGGGTGTTCACGTGATGATGGTCGTCGACATGGCCGCGAGCCTCTCCGAGGATCTCGAGGTCCGCTTTGCGGCGCTCTGTCACGACCTGGGCAAGGGCACCACGCCAGCGGACATCCTGCCCCGACATCATGGTCACGAGGAGCGTGGTTTGGGGCTCGTCGAGGCTGTCTGCGAGCGCTTCAAGATTCCGAGCCGCTGCCGCGAGCTGGCGCGGATTACGGCCGGCAGCCACGGCTTGGTGCACAAGGTCGAGGAACTGCGCGCCGCGACCATCCTCGACTTGCTCGAGCGTACGGACGCTATCCGCCGGCCGACGCGCTTTGCGCAGATGCTCACCGCTTGCGAGGCCGACTATCGCGGCCGCAGCGGTTATGAGGGACGGCCTTATCCGCAGGCAGAGAGGCTGCAGCAGCTGCTGAGCGCCGTCGCGGCGTTGGATGTCGGTGCCATCGCGCGCGCGACCAGCGAGCGGCGCCTCATCCCGGAGCGCATTCGGGCCGCGCGCATCGCCGCCATCAAAGGTGCTCGTCGCGCGGCCGTCTGACGTCTTGCGTTTGTCCTCGCGATCACCTTGCCGCATTATGCGCGGCCTTCTCTTGACCAGATTGCGGTTTGTCGATGTCGGATACAGCTATCTATAACACCGAGGGGTTGGAGCGTCGGCCCCTCAAGGATTTCACCGAGAAGGCGTACCTGGACTACTCCATGTACGTCATCCTCGATCGGGCGTTGCCGCATATCGGCGACGGTCTCAAGCCCGTCCAGCGGCGCATCCTCTACGCCATGTCCGAGCTTGGTCTTTCCGCATCGGCCAAGTTCAAGAAGTCCGCGCGCACCGTGGGTGATGTGCTCGGTAAGTTCCATCCGCATGGCGACTCCGCCTGCTACGAGGCCATGGTCCTCATGGCCCAGGACTTCAGCTACCGCTATCCGCTCGTGGATGGTCAGGGAAACTGGGGCTCGCCGGACGATCCCAAGTCCTTCGCCGCCATGCGCTACACGGAGTCGCGGCTGACGCCCTATGCCGAGGTCCTGCTCGGTGAGGTTGGACAGGGCACCGTCGACTGGCAGCCCAACTTCGACGGCACGCTGAACGAGCCCCGCCTGCTGCCGGCGCGGCTGCCGAACCTGCTCTTGAATGGCGCCACCGGAATCGCGGTCGGCATGGCGACCGACATTCCGTCCCACAATCTGCGCGAGGTGGCGAAGGCCTGCATCCATCTGCTCGAGCATCCGGAGGCGAGCCTGTGCGACTTGATGCGCTTCATCCCGGGTCCGGATTTCCCGACGGCGGGCGAGATCGTCACGGCCGCGGATGAACTCGTGAAGATGTACCAGACCGGCAACGGGAGCGTGAAGCAGCGGGCCTGCTACGAGGTGGAGCGCGGCGACATCGTCATTACCGCCCTGCCGTATCAGGTCTCGGGCAGCCGGGTGCTGGAGCAGATCGCGGCGCAGTTCAATGCCAAGAAGCTGCCGATGATCGAGGACTTCAGGGACGAGTCCGATCACGAGTTCCCGACGCGCCTGGTGATCGTGCCGCGCTCCAATCGGGTCGACGTCGAGCGGCTGATGTCGCATCTCTTCGCGACCACGGACCTGGAGCGGAGCTATCGCGTCAACATGAACATGATCGGCCTGAACGGCCGTCCGCGTGTCATGGACTTGCGTGAGATGTTGGTCGAGTGGCTGATCTACCGGACCGAGACGGTGCGCCGCCGCCTCCAGCATCGCTTGGAGAAGGTGCTCGAGCGACTGCATCTCTTGGAAGGCCTGCTGATCGCCTTCCTCAACATCGACGAAGTGATCCGCATCATTCGCACCGAGGACGAGCCCAAGCCCGCGCTCATGGCTCGGTTCGGGCTCACGGATGCCCAAGCCGAGTATGTGCTCAACACGCGGCTGCGCCAGCTTGCGCGTTTGGAGGAGATGAGTATCCGTGGCGAGCAAGCGGAGCTGGCCGAGGAGCGCGATGCTTTGCAGCGGGTGCTGGGCGACGAGCAGGCCCTGAAGAGACTGATTCGCGATGAGATTGCCGCCGATGCCGACAAGTATGGTGATGCGCGCAGATCGCCCCTGGTGCTGCGGAGCGCGGCCGCCGCGATCGACGAGACGGAGCTGGCACCGAGCGAGCCGGTCACCGTTGTACTGTCGGATAAGGGCTGGGTCAGGGCCGCCAAGGGGCACGAGGTCGACCCGGCCGGTCTGAGCTACCGCTCGGGCGACACTTTCTTGAGCGCTGCGCGTCTGCGGAGCAATCAAACGGTCGTCTTCCTCGACTCCACGGGCCGCAGCTACGCGCTGCAAGCCCATACCTTGCCTTCGGCGCGTGGCCAGGGCGAGCCGCTGACGGGGCGTCTGGATCCGCCGTCGGGTGCCCGGTTCGTCACCGTGCTGGGTGATGCTCCTCAGGCGCGCTACCTGCTCGCCTCGGACGCCGGCTATGGCTTCGTCGCCAAGCTCGAGGACTTGATCGCCAAGCCCAAGGCGGGCAAGGCGGTGCTGACGCTGCCCGCGGGTGCCGGGGTCTTGCGGCCGCTCAGGGTTGGGGAGGTGACGGGTCTGCTGCTCGCGGCGGCGACCAGTGCCGGCCATCTCTTGTTGTTCCCGCTGTCGGAGCTGCCGGAGATGTCGCGTGGCAAGGGGAACAAGATCATCGGCATCCCCACGTCGAAGGTGCAGACCCGCGAGGAGATCATGATTGCGGTCGCGGTGCTTCCCGAGGGTGGGAGTTTGACGGTGCTCTCCGGCAAGCGCACCTTGACCCTCAAGCCAGCCGATCTCGATGTCTACAAGGGTGAGCGCGGGAGGCGCGGTCGCCTTCTGCCGCGTGGTTTCCAGCGCGTCGATGCCTTGAGTGCGGATCAATGATGCTGAGTGGAGCCGGCGGATTGCGGCCGCCGATCTGGCCCCGGTCGTCTGGCTTGGGGCCGATATTGCGACCTTGCGGCTGTGTCTGGGCTAAACTGATGGGGATTGCGAATTGTTGTCGACAAGTCGCTACACTGCGGTGGGTCCAGCCGCTGAAATAAGGGGAGCAGAGTGCCAGCCGACACAAAAGTCTTGGATACGCGGATACAAGAGGAATCGCGATCAGATGTGGGGCAAGCCCAGCGGCCTGCCTCGGCATCGGGTTCGGACGCGTCGCCCCTGTTTCCCGACGGCTCACTGGCAGCGGGCGAGTTCGGTGCGGTGCGCAAGACCTTTGCCACCATCCTCATCGTCGACGACTCACCGGAGAACCTTGCGGTCTTGAACGAGCTGCTGCATCCCGATTATCGGGTGCGGGCCGCGACCTCTGGCATCAAGGCACTGCGTGTGGTCAAGACGGCGCCTACGCCGGACCTTATCCTGCTTGATGTCATGATGCCCGAGATGGATGGCTACGAGGTCTTCGAGCGCTTGCGTGCGGACCCTGAGACCGCGGACATTCCAGTGATCTTCGTGACTGCCATGGACAGCACCGAAGCGGAGATTCACGGCCTGGACGTCGGCGTGGTCGACTATATCGCCAAGCCAATCGTGCCGCCGATCCTCAGGGCGCGGGTCAACACGCAGCTCGAACTCAAGCAAGCCAGAGACTGGCTCAAGCATCAGAACACCTATCTCGAGACCGAGCTGCAGCGTCGGCTGCACGAGAACCTCATCGTTCAGGACGTCAGCATTCACGCCTTGGCGCATCTCGCCGAGATTCGGGATCCAGAGACCGGCAACCATCTGCGCCGCACGCAAGGCTATGTGCGCGCACTCTCGGACCATCTGCAGAGTCATCCGCGGTTTGCTGATTTTCTGACCCCGCGCAACATCGATCTGCTCGCCAAATCTGCCCCGCTGCATGATATCGGCAAGGTTGGTATTCCAGACTACATCCTCCTCAAGCCAGGCAAGCTGACGCCGGAAGAGTGGGAGATCATGAAGACGCACGCCAAGCTCGGCAGCGATGCCATCGAGCTGGCCGAGCGCGACGTCGAGCGCCCCGTCGAGTTTCTTGTCCTCGCCAAGGACATCGCCCGTAATCACCATGAGCGCTGGGATGGTCGAGGCTATCCGGACGCTTTGGCTGGGGACCGCATCCCCATTGCTGCGCGCCTCATGGCGCTCGCGGATGTCTTCGATGCCCTGATCTCGGTGCGGGTCTACAAGCCTGCCATGAGCTATGAGGCCGCACGTGACATCATTCGCGACGGCCGCGGCAGTCACTTCGATCCGGATGTCGCCGATGCCTTCCTGGCGACCTTCGAACGCTTTTGCGAGGTTGCTGAACGCTTCAGTGAGAGCGAAGGCTGATCCGATCGGCTGTCATGGCCGCGCGAATGGCGCAGTACCTTCCTCTGTTCTGCGGACTGACGACTGACGGCGCTACAGTTTGAGCTTGTGGTGATTGGGCTCGAGGCCGGCGCCGCGATAGCCTCTGTAACGCACGCGGCCGGCAGCCAGGATTTCAGGATTCTGGTCAACGAGATCGCAGACGCGCTCGAAGCGATTTAGAAAGTCGGGCGGCTGGAGCGCGAGATTGATCAGGACTTGGTGCTCGGTTTCCGGGCGCCCATCCGTGCTGATGAGGATGGGCGTGAGGTCGGTATCGACCTTTCCGACCAGTCCGTGGGGGAGGAAGCTGTCGTCTCGATAGGTCCAGAGCAGCCGGTCGAGGTGGCGCGCCTGCTCGAGATCCGGGCAAAAGATCAAGGCGCGCAGCCCCTTAGCGCGGATGCGTTCGACGAGCTTGCACGCAAGCAAGAAGCGATCTCCGCGGCTTCCTGGTTCGAGGCTGTAGAAGTCGATCCTGCTCATCACCCGATCTCATCCCAAGTCGCAGCATGGTCGCTCGGGCCAAGTGCCCCGGCCCCCGTGGTGCCCTGCGAGGTCAGAAGCCGTCGGTCGAGGTAAAGAGCCCGACCCTCAGGTCCTTGGTCGTGTAGATGGTCCTGCCGTCGACTTGGACCACGCCATCGCCGATACCGAGCACGAGCTTGCGCGTGATGACGCGTTTCATGTCGATGTGGTAGGTCACCTTGGTTGCATTGGGCAGGACCTGCCCGGTGAACTTGACCTCGCCAACGCCAAGGGCGCGTCCGTGCCCGGGATTCCCGATCCAGGCGAGGTAGAAGCCAACCAGCTGCCAGAGGGCGTCCAGACCAAGGCAGCCAGGCATGACCGGGTCGCCGGGGAAGTGGCATTGGAAGAACCAGAGATCAGGATTGATGTCGAGTTCGGCGAGGATCTCGCCCTTACCATTAGCGCCGCCATGATTCGCGATGCGGATGACGCGGTCCATCATCAGCATGTTGGGTACGGGCAACTGGGCATTCCCAGGGCCGAACATCTCGCCGGCGCCGCAGGCCAAGAGTTCGTCGCGATTGAAAGAGGCTTCTTTATTTTCCACTGTTGATCCTGGATCTTCGCAAGGAAGTTGATGGAGCGCGGTCTTGCCGCGTGGCCTGAGCGGGGCCGCAGCGGTCATGACGGCCGATGGATGATCGGAAGGCGCGGCGTTTAGATCCTTTGGTTGCTCTGGGCGCTGCCTTGTGATCCTTTCGCTCGCTCAGCGCGATGCGCCGATGCTCAGGCGCGGTCTAATCCGATCTCTTCTGGAGATGCCTTTGCGGATCACGCTCAGGCCCGGAGTCGATCCCGAACGAAGGTCAGGATCTCCGAGATAGGGACGAGCTGCATCTCCGCGTCCTGACGGCCCTTGTACTCGACCTGCCCTTCGTCCAACCCTTTGTCGCCCACGACGATGCGGTGGGGGATGCCGATCAGTTCCATGTCCGCGAACATGAAGCCGGGGCGGGCGTCGCGGTCGTCGAGAAGGACTTCGACGCCAGCGGCTTGGAGGTCTGCATAGAGCTGCTCGGTGGCCTCGCGGACACGATAGGACTTGTTGAGCTTCATCGGCAGCAGGGCAACCTCGAAGGGCGCAATGGGTGCCGGCCAGCAGATGCCGCGATCGTCGTGGTGCTGCTCGATGGCGGCGGCGACCACGCGCGACACGCCGATGCCGTAGCAGCCCATGGTGAGCGTCGTGGCCTTGCCGTCCTCGCCCAGTACCGTCGTTTTCATCGCGGTGCTGTATTTGCGTCCGAGCTGGAAGATATGCCCCACCTCGATGCCGCGCGCAATGGTCAGGGTGCCCTTGCCGTCTGGGCTGGGATCACCCTCGACGACATTGCGCAGGTCGGCGACCTCGGGCAACGGGAGATCACGCCCCCAGTTGAGGCCGAACCAATGCTTGCCGTCCTGGTTAGCACCGGCGCTGAAGTCTGCGGCGACCGCCACTGTCCGATCCGCGATGCAGGGGATCGGGAGGTCCTTGGGGCCGAGCGAGCCAGGACCAGCGCCGACGGCAGCGCGAATCTCCTCTTCGGTTGCCATGCGCAGCGGCGCCGCAACTTGTGGGAGCTTCTCTGCTTTCACGGCATTCAGCTCATGATCGCCACGCACCAGCAGGGCAACCAGCGTCGCCTCCGCCTCGTCGGAAGCCGCAACGACCAGCGTCTTGATCGTGTGATCGATCGGCTGCTCGAACTGCGCGACGAGATCGGCGATGGTCTTGGCGTTTGGTGTGTCGACAAGGCGCGCGTCCTGCTGAGGCGCGGGTGGTGCATCGGCCAGGGCAAGGGCCTCGGCGAGTTCGACGTTCGCCGCGTAATCGCTGTCGGTCGAGAAGGCGATGGCGTCTTCACCGGAGGTCGCAAGCACATGGAACTCATGCGAGGCGTTGCCCCCGATGCTGCCGGTGTCGGCCTGCACCGGGCGGAAGTCGAGCCCGCAGCGCGTGAAGATGCGACAGTAGGTGTCGTGCATCTGTCGATAAGTGTCGGTCAGCGATGCCTCATCGAGATGAAAGGAATAGGCATCTTTCATCAAGAACTCGCGCGCGCGCATCACGCCGAAACGCGGTCGGATCTCGTCGCGGAACTTGGTTTGGATCTGGTAGAAGTTGATCGGCAGCTGTTTGTAGCTCTTCAGCTCGTTGCGCGCCAGGTCGGTGATGATCTCCTCATGCGTCGGGCCGAAGCAGAAGTCCCGCTGATGGCGGTCGCGCAGGCGCAGCAGTTCGGGGCCGTATTGGTCCCAGCGTCCGGACTCCTGCCACAGCTCCGCTGGCTGCACGGCCGGCATTGAGACCTCAAGCGCGCCGGCCCGATCCATCTCTTCGCGCACGATCCGCTCGACCTTCCGCAGCACCCTGAGCCCCAGCGGCAGCCAGGTGTAGAGCCCCGCCGCCAGCTTGCGGATCATGCCGGCACGCAGCATTAGCCGATGACTGACAATCTCTGCGTCGGCGGGCGTCTCTTTGACGGTCTGGAGGGGGAACTGGGAAGTGCGCATCAGATCGCCTTTGGCTGAATAAAGCGCGGAAGTCTATTGATCCTAGCGTGCAGAAACAACTTCTAAGTCTCAGAATTGGGCCTGCCGGTGGGGTAGACTTACCGACATCGTCTCGGGCTCAACGAGGTGAGCGAGCCAGATCGCCGCAAGCCCTCTGCCCTTCGTACCAAAGTTGGGATTCTTTTCATCGCCTAATGTTCGAAAATAAGGGGCTTTCCAGAGAGTTGCCGACCCTTGCTTCGCTGGGCTTGGCGCTGTCAGTCAGGGAAGTCTCGTCGCGTAGGCATTAGGGGAATTTCGTTATGAGCCACGTGCAGCAGCAGGTAGCAATGGAGTCCAGCGTCTCAGATCGCCGAACCCAGGTTCGCATTGGCATACAGATCCCGGTTCAGGTTAAGTTCCCTGGGTGCGACGAACCTGTTTCCGCGATCAGCCAAGATATCTCCTGGGGTGGGGCGCTGCTGCTGATCTCAGAGCCGCTTCCCAAGCAGGCGGGGCCCTTGAAAGTGATCTTCCCGTGGAAGCGTGACGAGCGCATCACGGCCCATGCCCAGCTCCTTAGGGCTCGCCCTTTGCAGGGCGGCGACTACCTCATTGCCGTGCGCTTCATCAGCCTCTCGCCGCGCAGTCAGTCCAGGTTGGAGCGCTTGCTCAAGATGTTGAGCGCCAGCGACGAGACGATTGAACTCGACGGCAGCAGCGGTTTGGTGAGGGAGCTTGAGGTCACCGTGAGCGACGCCGACGAGCTTCGCCACATGCTGCGTCAGATCGCTAATGGGCGACATACCGTCACCGTCTTCGATGCCTATGAGCCCGGTCAGAGCATCAGCTTGTCCATCACAGGTACACGCGATCTGCCCGGTATTCGGTTGCGCGCTCGTGTCGTGGAGGTCAGGGAATCGCGTACGAGGGTCTTCGACTGGACCGACCTTTACACCCTAGTCCTCGAGTTCGAGCATCCGAGAAAGGCCATCAGGGCCTTCGTCAAGATGCTGATAGATCAACTCCCCGAGGCGAACTCGCACACTGAGGGTCAGGCCGAGCTGCCGGACTGGATTCGCTCGCTGCCCTTGGCCAAGCCGACCAAGGCCGACATGGCGCGCGGGGCGGGGAATGGGGGCGAGCCTTGCGCCCTCGAGCGTGATTTTCCCGATGCACTGACGCGCCTCATCGCTGGCTGGGGCGATCCCGAGGCATTCGAGATCATGTTCCGTGATTTGGTGCTTGGCGATCAGGGGCAGCCCGGCGGTTGGCCGACCGATGCCTGGGTTGAGCTGGAGTTGCTGCAGAATATCCACGACGATGCCTACGGCATGTCCGCGAATCGAAACATCATACTCAAGGGCGGTCGAACGATCTGACCTTGGCCGCTCGACCTTTGGCCATTGACTCCTGGACCGCGTGGCGGTGCGCGTTCGTTGCCCCTTGATCTCCCCCCGAATTGGCGGGTGCCGCTGTATCTCGAGGCATGCGGCTAGGAGACTCGGCTTCCGCCTAGGTCTCTGCGCCAACCGCCTCGCACAACGGCTTGACCGCTGTCAGAGATCGCTGTAACTTCAATCTCTTTTTCAACGCTTTAATCGGATCCGCTTGCTGGGCTGCAACGCATGGCGTGTTCAGGGTGTGCGCGGCGCACCTGTGAATCAGCGTCATGCGGGCCGACGTGCGAATGCATCTCGGCCGCTCTGCTTGGCTTCGCGGGTGGATCCATCGGAGGTCGCTTAAGGTGGCATTAACTGAAGCGCAGCCGGAAGACACGAATGTGGCGGCCAAAGAGTTGAGTGGGGCTGAGATCGTCATTGAGGCCCTGATCGACGAAGGGGTCGAATACGTCTTCGGGTACCCTGGCGGGGCGGTTCTGCACATCTATGACGCCCTCTTCAAGCGGGGCTCGCTGAAACATATCCTGGTTCGCCACGAGCAGGCCGCCGCGCACGCCGCGGACGGCTACGCGCGCGCCACGGGACACTGCGGCGTTTGCCTGGTCACCTCCGGTCCAGGGGCGACCAATGCGGTGACCGGCATCGCGACGGCCTACATGGACTCCATCCCAATGGTGATCCTGACCGGGCAAGTGCCGACTCCTGTGATCGGCAGCGACGCCTTTCAGGAGGTCGACACCGTCGGTATCACGCGGCCCTGCGTGAAGCACAATTTCTTGGTCAAGGATGTCAAGGATCTGGCGATCACCATCCGCAAGGCCTTCTATATCGCGACCACGGGTCGCCCCGGTCCGGTCGTCGTCGACATCCCCAAGGATGTGACCGACCCGGGCATCAAGATTCCCTACGTCTACCCGCGGGAGATCAAGATGCGCTCCTACAGCCCGGTGGAGAAGGGCCATCACGGGCAAATCAAGCGGGCCGTGGATCTGATGCTGCAAGCCAAGCGCCCGGTCTTCTACACCGGCGGCGGCGTTGTTCTCGGTGAAGGCTCGGCCCAGCTGACCGAGCTGGTGCGGACGACCGGCTTCCCGATCACGAGCACGCTCATGGGGCTGGGTGCCTACCCCATGACGGATCCGCAGTTCCTCGGCATGCTCGGGATGCATGGTACCTACGAGGCCAACATGGCCATGCATGAGACCGACGTCCTCATCGCCGTCGGTGCGCGCTTCGACGATCGTGTCACAGGGAAGATCGAGCACTTTTGCCCGCACGCGCAAATCGTCCACATCGACGTGGATCCATCCTCCATCGCCAAGAACGTCAAGGTCGACATTCCCATCGTTGGTCAGGTGGCGAGCGTATTGGCCGACATGCTGCGCCTCTATCAGGAGCGCAAGCCCAAATCGAGCGAGAGCCCAGTCGCAGACTGGTGGACGAAGATTGCTCAATGGCGCGGCGTGGAGTGTCTCAAGTACGACGGCTCAGGTCCCGCCATCAAGCCTCAATTCGCGGTCGAGACGCTCTACAAGGTCACCAAGGGTGAGCTGTATCTCGCGTCTGACGTTGGCCAGCACCAGATGTTTGCCGCTCAGTTCTATCCGTTCGACCAGCCGCGGCGCTGGATCAACTCGGGCGGACTTGGCACCATGGGCTACGGCCTTCCGGCCGCCATCGGCGCGCAGCTGGCGTATCCGGACGCACAGGTGGCCTGCATCACTGGCGATGCCAGCATCCTCATGTGTATCCAAGAGCTGGCCACCTGTCAGCAGTATCAGCTGCCGATCAAGGTTCTGCTGCTGAACAACGGCTACATGGGCATGGTGCGCCAGTGGCAGGAACTCTTCTACGAGAGCCGCTATTCGCACTCCTATGTGGACGCCCTGCCAGACTTCGTAAAGCTGTCCGAGAGCTTCGGCCATGTTGGCATGCGCATCGAGCGGCCAGAGGATCTCGAAGACGCCATGCGTGAAGCCTTCGCGATGAAAGATCGCTTTGTCTTCATGGATGTCATCGTGGATCCCACGGAGAACGTCTACCCCATGATCGCGGCGGGAAAAGGGCATCATGAGATGCATCTCTCGCCCAGCCTGTCCGATCGGGAACTGGCCTGATCCCGTCGCAGACTTGACCTGATTCGACACGAGATCCACCCATGAGACATATCATTGCCGTGCTGCTTGAGAATGAAGCCGGCGCCTTGTCGCGCGTTGCAGGCCTCTTCTCGGCCCGTGGCTACAATATCGAGTCGCTCACAGTCGCTCCGACCGACGACCCTACCTTGTCGCGCATGACCCTGGTTACCACCGGCAACGACGAGATCGTCGAGCAGATCAAGAAGCAGCTCAATAAGCTGATCGACACGGTGAAGCTACTCGATCTCTCCGAGGGGCCGCACATCGAGCGCGAGATGATGCTGGTCAAGGTGCGCGCCGAGCGCCAAGACCGCGAGGAACTCAAGCGGCTGACCGAGATTTTTCGCGCCAAGATCATCGACGTCACAGATACCAGCTATGTTGTCGAGCTGACGGGCGCCTCGAAGAAGCTCGATGCCTTCATCGACGCTGTGCCCGAAGGACTCATCATCGAAGTCGTGCGCTCCGGTCCGACCGGTATCGCGCGCGGCGAGAAGGGACTTTCACTCTAGCCCTGAATCAGTCGCTCGGGATGGTCATCGGGCAGGCCGCAGCCTTGGCGGTGGCCTCCGTGCCGTCCCGAGCCGATCGTTTAATCCAATAGGATCCACGCAATGACCATCAACGTTTATTACGACAAAGACGCCGACCTTTCCCTGATCCAAGGAAAGCAGGTTGCCATCATCGGCTATGGCTCTCAGGGGCATGCCCATGCCAACAACCTCAAGGAGTCGGGGGTCTCTGTCACCGTCGGTCTGCGCCCGGGCTCAGCCTCCGCGGTCAAGGCCTCCAACGCGGGTCTCGAAGTCAAGTCGATCGAAGACGCCGTTGCGGGTGCGGACGTGGTCATGATCCTGGCTCCCGACGAGCATCAGGCGGCGCTCTATCGTGAGCAAGTCGCGCCGAACATCAAGCAGGGTGCCGCCCTGGCGTTCGCGCACGGCTTCAATATTCACTTCGGTCAGATCGCGCCGCGCGAGGACCTCGACGTCATCATGATTGCGCCCAAGGGTCCGGGCCACTTGGTCCGCTCGACCTACACTCAGGGCGGCGGCGTTCCTAGCCTGATCGCTGTCTATCAGGATGCTACTGGCCAGGCGCGCGATATCGCCATGGCCTACGCCTCGGCCAACGGCGGCGGTCGTGCTGGCATCATCGAGACGAGCTTCCGTGAGGAGTGCGAAACCGACCTCTTCGGTGAGCAGGTCGTGCTCTGCGGCGGTCTGACTTCATTGATCCAGGCCGGCTTCGAGACGCTGGTCGAGGCGGGTTACGCGCCCGAGATGGCCTACTTCGAGTGTCTGCATGAGGTCAAGTTGATCGTCGACCTCATCTACGAGGGCGGCATCGCCAACATGCGCTACTCCATCTCCAACACCGCCGAGTACGGTGATCTGACGCGTGGTCCGCGCGTCATCACCGATCAGACCAAGGCCGAGATGAAGCGTATCCTGGGTGAGATCCAGAACGGTCAGTTCGCCAAGGAGTTCATCCTGGAGAACCAGGCTGGGGCCTCCTCCATGAAGGCGATGCGCCGTCTGGGTGCCGAGCATCAGATCGAAGAGGTTGGTGAGCGCCTGCGTGAGATGATGCCCTGGATCCGCGAGAAGAAGCTGGTCGACAAGAGCAAGAACTGATCGCGGAGCCAACCCAGCCGTCACCGGGCGGCGTGGTTTGCCAGTGATTTGAAGAGGAGCCGCGCCCAGCGGGCGCGGCTCCTTTCGCGTTGGTCTGCGCAGGCCGCAAAATCGACCGCCCAGATAGGCATCAGCCGGTTATCCTCCAACTGCCAACTGCCAAGGTCAGTTCTTGAGAAAGGCCATGAACTCGGAGCGCGTTCGCGGATCCTCGTGAAAGGCGCCGCGCATGGCGCTGGAGACCGTGGTGCTGTTCTGTTTCTGGACGCCGCGCATCATCATGCAGGTGTGACTTGCCTCCATGACGACGGCTACGCCGTGGGCATTGAGGTGATCCATGAGTGCGTCTGCGACTTGGGTGGTCAGGCGCTCTTGCACCTGCAGTCGCCGCGCGAAGACGTCGACGACACGTGCAATCTTGCTAAGACCGACGACCCGGCCATTTGGCAGATAGCCGACGTGCGCATGCCCGAAGAAGGGCAGCATGTGATGCTCGCACATGGAGTAGAACTCGATGTCGCGAACGATCACCATTTCCTTGACGTCTTCCTCGAAGACCGCGCCCTTAATGATGTCCTCGGCCGACAATGTGTAGCCGCTCGTAAGGAAGTCCATTGCCTTGGCGACACGTAAGGGCGTGCGTCTCAGCCCCTCACGATCCGGGTCCTCGCCAATCTCGCCGAGCATGCTCCGCACCAAGGCCTCCTTCTTCGCGTCGTAGACCTCTTCATCAGGCTCCGGCTCGAAGCTCGACGCATAGTGACCATGCGCGAGCAGCTGGAATAGCTTCGATTTCTCTGACATTGGGTTCGCCTCTTCCCTTGGATCCTTCGGGATCGATCTCGGATCCGTCGGTGCTCATAATTTGTTCTCGCTCGGGGAGCAGAGTGGGGCTGATCCGACGCAAAAGGAAGCGGCGCTGTGCGCGGGGCTCACCTTTGTCTGAGCTTGGGGCTGACGCGATCGGCTGGCGCGAATCGCACAAGCTAGGGGGGCGCATCGGTGCGCGTCTTCGCCAAGATCGCTGGGGCTGATCAGCCGCCCGTCAGATTCATGTGTCGCGCGACGATGGGCTGAGGACCAGGTGCGACATCCCGGTCGAAAGGGTCCAGGAGACTGGAGCGGGCCGTCTCGGCGCTTCTTAATGGGACATGGTGCGGACATCCTCAATGTTGGCGGAGAGGGCGTCCGGCCATTGTTGTTATGATCCGGCGCTTGGCGGTGCGACGGGCCGCTGGCGTCAACTCAGACAAGAGATCAGTTGAACCGCAAAGAGCGCGAGAGCTTCGTAATGATAGATGACAAGATCAAGGCAGCGATGGCCGAGGCCACGCGCTTGACCCAGGCTGGACGCTTTGCCGAGGCCACCGCGCTGATCCAAGGGGTGCTGGGTGCCGGGGCGGCTGAGCACTGGGGGGCGACGGCGTCTGCTAGTGCGCAGGACGCTATCGAAGGCGACTTCGAGCTGGTTGACGACTCCAGCGCCAGGGGTACGGACGGCGCAGTGCCACAGAGCTTCGACGCAATTCCATCTGAGCCCGGGGTGCGTCCAGGTGTTTCGCGGGGCACCTTCACGGATGCCCTGGGCAGACGGGACTATCGTCTCTACAGGCCGCGCCGCCTCGCTGAGCGGCCCGCGCTCTTGGTCATGCTGCATGGCTGCGGCCAGGATCCGGAGGCCTTCGCGCAATTAACGCGGATGGACGACCTTGCCGAAGACCTGGGTTTCGTCGTGCTTTACCCGGCCCAGTCCGCGGCTGCCAATGCCTCCGGCTGCTGGTCTTGGTACAGCGCGGAGAATCAAGATAGGGGGGCTGGTGAGCCGGGCATCTTGGCGGCTATGACGCGCCATCTTCGGGATGCCCATCGTTTGGATCCGCGTCACGTCTATGTTGCCGGCTTCTCGGCGGGGGCCGCCATGGCCGTGACCCTGGCGGTCACCTACCCGGACCTGTTCGCCGCTGTCTGTGCTCACTCTGGGCTTCCCTACGGCGTCGCGGGAGATCTGATCACGGCGCTTTCACTGATGGCTCAGGGGCCGACTGGCGGCGGCGTGGAACTGCCGGACCTGCGGCCGCCCCCGATCATCGTCTTTCACGGTGATGGGGATCCCACGGTGAGTCCAGCCAATGCGGAGGCCCTGATTCAGCAGTTTCTGCCGGGATTGGCTGCGAAGGAGGGTGTTGCCGTGGGGCGGCTCGATGCCGTGCGCCGCAAGGGTCAGACTGACAACGGACTCAACTACCTGCAGATCCAGTATAAGATCTCAGGCGGAGATCCCCTTGCCGAGCTGTGGCTGGCTCAGGGCGCTGGGCATGGCTGGCTTGGCGGCCGTGTATCCAGTCCCTTTGCCGAACCGCGCGGCCCGGACGCATCGCGAGAGATGCTGCGCTTCTTCTGGTCTGTGCCCTGCCTCGCTGGCGCTTCCGATGAGCGTTGAGCGGACTGGTTTCCTTGCACGATACCATGTAAAAATCCTGGTTTTCTGATTATCGACAATGAGGTCATCGTCAATGAGTCAATCTATCAAGGTCGAGCGGTACGGGCTCGTCGCGCAGGGTTTTCACTGGCTGGTCGCGCTGCTATTGCTCGGCCTCTTCCTGACCAACACCATTCGTGAAATGGTCCCGGAGGAATCTGAGCTTTATTGGCTGAGGCTCCATATGTCGCTGGGTATCCTCGTCTTCCTGCTGACCCTCGCACGCCTGGGCTGGCGCAAGCTGGTGCCGCCGCCAGCGCTGGTTGATGCGCCCAAGTGGAGCCAGCTCGCGGCGAATGGCGCTCACGTCGTTCTGAATCTCTCCACCCTGCTCGTACCGATCTTCGGTTATCTGCGGGTGGCGTCCAAGAACTACGCAGCTGACTTCTTCGGGATCCAGATTCCCTCCATCACCGGCGAGATGCAGAGTCTGCACGAGATCATGGAGGAGTTCTTCCACGGCGAACCGATGGAGATCTTCCTTTATGTGCTGATCGGTGTGCACGTTCTCGCTGCGCTCTGGCATCAATACGTGCTCAAGGACAATGGTTTGCGGCGGATGCTTCCCTGGTGATATGACGGCCAACCGGATGCGGTATCGCACCGCTGCTGCGCTCACTGAGCGCAGAGGTGATAGGCTTCCGGTCTCCAGCCACTGGGAGGACAGGGAAGGCCCCTTTGGCGCGCTTGGGCTCTCAGGCGATTTCCGGGAAGGGAAATACTCAGAGGGTCTCTAGCGAGGCTTTGCCTCAGACCGACGAGTCATGCCATCGGGATCGCTATCGTCGGTTCGATCTCGATCTCGATACCGATACCGATACCGATACCGATACCGGTACCGGCGGCTTTGGGTGGTCGGACGCTTCATCGAAATGTGACTCATCTGCGAGCATTTTGCGCCCTCAAGGATTCTAGGGGCGAATGAGTTCGCCCCTAGAGCAACAAGGATCCTCTGATGTACAGGGGTATGGGAATTTCCGGAAAGGGCTTCAGGTCTGTCTTATCCGCGAGTCCTTCCGGGATGCCATTCGCCTTTCAGGGCAAGATTTCGATCGGCACTCCTGTGCTCGTCAGGCTCCAAATCTCTTCGATCGCAGGATTCGAGACGGCGATGCAGCCGAGCGTCCAGTCGCCCTCAATCGGCTGGGCATCGCGGTGCCCGCTGGGCTGACCGTGGATCATGATCATTCCGCCTGGGGCTTGGTGCCGAAAGGCTGCCCGTCGCGCATCGGCTGGGTTGGGGTAAGACAGGTGCAAGGACTTACGGAAGCGGCTCGCCGAGTTCTTCCAATCAATGACATAGCGCCCCTCGGGGGTGCGTCCATCACCTTCGCGACGCTTGTGGCCTTTGGGGCTGAAGCCTAGGGCGATCGGGTATGAGCGAAGCCTCTGATCGCCTCGCATGAGGTAGAGTCTGCGCTCCGCCTTTTTCACCACAACTCTGTCGACGCGACCTGTCGCTTGGTCGCGCGAACTGACTTGATGCTCTGAAGTGGGCGGTACTGGAAGCCACGACATCGCGCTCAGCCCTGGGTGCTGGCAAAGCAGCAGCACGCAGAGGGCAATCTGGTCTCTCATCAACTGCTGTATCCCCAAGCCGCGTAAAACAGGATCCGACTGGGCGAGCCGGTTCGCGTGGCGGTGAGCCCTCTGGTGCGGGACTCTGCCCCTGGGGGCTGCTTCTCAGACCACGAAGCGTCCGGTCGCGACAAGGTATTCCCGCGGCCACTCCCTTGCGTTGGGCGTGGTGGCTCTGCGTCCAGAGCTGAATGGCACCCCTTTCATTCGCCGGAGTGGCGTCTCGGCATGCGCCTCAGGAGGAGGAGCCGCGCCGGTAAATACGCAGCGTCTCGCCGGTCCTCAGCTGTTTGTCCGTGAGCTGGTTCCAGCGGCGGATATCGGCCATGGAGACGCCGTAGCGCCGGGCGACCTTTGAGAGCGAATCGCCCTTGCGCACGCGATGAGTGACGAGGTCCGGTCCGCCGCGCCGGGTTGGGATGCTGAGCGACTGTCCCGGTAGGAGGGGCTCGCGTGAGGAAATGCCGTTCCACTCCGCGAGGGTCTTTAGATCGAGGCCGTGCCTGAGTGCAATAGAGGCGAGGGTCTCGCCGTTCTTGACGACCTGTGTTCGGCCCTCGGTCAGCCGACTGTCGGCCAGTGGCTTCTGGCGTTGATTGACGCGGACCGCAACGCCTGATGCCGTGGAGGCACCGATCGGCGCGACGCTGATTTTCCGAGAGGTGGCGCTGATTTTGCTGCCGCGGCCTGCGGGAACCATCAGCTTCGAGATGTTGGGTCCACCCTTGGCGCTCATGCTGATGTTGGGGTTGAGCCTGCGCAGCTCTGAAACGCTGACGCCAGTTGCGGTCGCGACGCGGACGAGGTCCATCGGCTGGCTGCTGCGTATCATCTCCATCTGTGGGCGATCCGGGATCGCCGGCAGGCGCTGACCGTACCTGCGAGAGTCGGCCACGAGCTTTGCCGTCGCCAAGATCTTGGGAACGTAGTTCTCCGTCTCCGTCGGGAGATCGAGCGACCAGAAGTCGGTCGGCTTGCCGCGGCGCCGGTTGGCCTCCTGGGCTGCCTCGACTCGGCCGGGGCCGCAGTTATAGGCGGCCATGGCAAGCTCCCAATCGCCGTTGAAACGCCGGTTGAGCATTTCCAAGTAATTGAGTGCCGCGCGCGTGGAGGCGACGACATCGCGGCGCTCATCGTAGCCGCTATCGAGCCTCAGCCCCATTTCGCGAGCCGTGTAGGGCATGAACTGCCACATGCCGCCAGCGGACTTGGGCGAGGTGGCGGCAGGGTTATAGCGGCTCTCGACATGCGGGAGCAAAGCGATCTCCATGGGGAAGCCGCGGCGCTCGATCTCTGCGACGATGATCGGCAGGTAGGGTGATGCGCGCTGGGAGACCTTCTCGAGAAAGCGGGGGTCGCGGCGGAAGCGTTCGACGGTGCTGTCGATGCGCGGGTTGGCTTGCAGGTTGAGCTGCATGCCGGCCTGCACCCGGCTCCAAAGGTTGCTGCCCTGCGCGCGCCCCGCGGCACGTGAGCTGCTGCCGAAGACGACGTCTCCAGCGGGGCGAACATAACCGTACTCGCGCGCCGAGATTACGCCCGCGTAGTCGCCGTAATATCCACCCTCATCAGTCGCTGTGACCTGTGACTGGCCGGCGCAACCGGCGATGAAGGGTAATGCGAGCGCGCCCAGCACAAAGGCTAAATGCCGCAGAAGGCTGACTTCTGACATGGAGAACCCCGATCAAATGTTCCTTAAGTCTCTGTATGAGCGAAACATTGTAAATTTTCTCACGCCATCATACGCAAAGGTTGAGGCCAATTCCAGGCTGCGGTTGGGGACATGCCCTTGCGCGCGTCAGGACATCGCTCGCGATCACGGTTACCATGTGCGCCCAGAAGAGGCATCCGCATGAATTTTGAGCCTGTCCAGGCCCCTCCCTTCACCCGGCTTGACGCATGGTTTCGCTCCCCCTTGGGCGAGGAGGTTGTGCGCCTGGAAACCGAGTCCGTGAGGCGACTGCTCGCGAATACCTTTGGCTACTACCTGATTCAGGTCGGCGCGACCAACTCCTTCGGTGAGGCACTGGCATCGAGCCGTATCCGTCATCGCATCCAAGTGCCGATCGAGCCCAGTGATGCGCTTGAGCCCGCGAGCATCGTCGGGCTCCCGGATCAGCTCCCCCTGTCCTCCGATAGTATCGACGCGGTCCTGCTGCCTCACACCTTGGATTTCTCGGCGAACCCTAAGGCCGTCCTGGGCGAGGTCGAGCGTGTCCTTATCCCGGAGGGGCGTGTCGTCGTGGTTGGCTTCAATGCCTTGAGTGCCTGGGGTCTGCGCCGGGTGCTCTGGCGCTCGCCGGGGCGGATGCCCTGGTGCGGCCGCTTTTTTCTTGCCCCGCGCGTCGAGGGTTGGCTGGTCGAACTCGGTTTCGACATCGAGGTTCGCGAGGCGCTCGTCTTTTGCCCGCCCATTGGTTCGCTGCGCGGACGACGCTGCGCGCGCATGGAGCGGCTCGGCAAGCGCTTTTGGCCCATGCTTGGCGCGGTCTATGTCATTCGCGCGGTGAAGCGGGTTGCAACCCTGACCCCGATAAAGCCGGTGCGGGCGACGCCGAGCAGGCTGCTCGCCGGCCGGGCCGTGCGGCCGACGACACGAGGGACCGGACATGCCTGACGCTGTTCATGCTTACACTGATGGGGCCTGCAAGGGCAATCCGGGTCCGGGCGGATGGGGGGTGCTCCTGCGTTGGGGTGAGACTGAAAAGGAACTCTGCGGCGGCGAGTCTGAGACCACCAACAATCGTATGGAGTTGATGGCGGTGATCGCCGCGCTCGAGTCGCTGAAGCGGTCGTGCAGCGTCGAGATCACCACGGACTCGCAATACGTCAAGCGCGGTGTCGGTGAGTGGATGCCTCGCTGGAAGCGCAACGGTTGGCGCACCGCAGATCGTAAGCCGGTGAAGAACCGGGATCTCTGGGAGCGGCTCGATGCGGCGCTAGGCGGCCATGAGGTTCGCTGGCACTGGGTGAAGGGGCATGCCGGGCATCCCGAGAACGAGCGGGCCGACGCGCTGGCGAATCAAGGTATTCCCAAGAGGGGGGCGAGGCTAAATGCGTCAGATCGTTCTTGACACCGAGACAACAGGTCTCGAGCCCAAAGAAGGTCATCGTATCATCGAGATCGGCTGCGTGGAGATGGTCGACCGTCGTCTGACGAAGAGCAACTTTCACCAGTACATCCAGCCTGACCGCGAGATCGACGCCGGCGCCGAGGAGGTCCATGGCATCAGTAGTGCCTTCCTCGCCGACAAGCCGCGCTTCGCCGACGTCGCCGAGCGCTTCATCCGGTTCATTGATGGCGCCGAACTCATTATTCACAACGCGCCCTTCGACGTCGGCTTTCTGGATCACGAGCTGCGCCTGTGGCGCGCGGATGCGCCAAGCATCGCCGACCTCTGCGAGGTGACGGATACGCTCGAGATGGCGCGTCGGATGCATCCTGGTCAGCGCAATGGGCTGGATGCGCTCTGCAAGCGCTATGCGGTCGACAATTCGCATCGTGAACTGCACGGCGCCCTGCTCGACGCCGAGATTCTCGCGGATGTCTATCTGGCGATGACCGGCGGGCAGATCGCGCTGCACCTTGGTGGTGATCCGCTGGAAGAGGCGGGCGCCGGCTCCAAACCTGCTCGGCGCGGACGCATCGATCCTAACCGGCCTCGGCTGCGAGTCGTGAAGGCGAGTGACGCGGACTGTGAGGCGCATGCGGCGCGCCTTGATGCCATCGACGCTGCGAGCGCCGGCGGCTGCCTCTGGTTGCGGGAGGAGGGGCGTTAAGGAAGCAGGGCTTGTGCGTCGGTCGGGACGGGGCAGCGCGTCCAAACCGGAGTCGCCCGTGGCAGCGCTCTTTTAGCCCGGTTGTTGTTGCTTGTCGCGTCCTTGTCCGACGCCCTTTACGAGCGCCTCCAGAGCGGGAAGGTCGAGCAGCTGTATGTGCTTGCGATCGACCTGCATTAAGCCGTCCTCTTGGAAGCGGGTAAAGAGCCGGCTGACAGTCTCGACGGCGAGGCCGAGGTAGTTACCGATCTCGTGTCGCGACATGCTGAGATAGAAGTCCAAGGGTGAGAGTCCGCGCTTGTGCAGGCGCTGAGATAGGCTCAAGAGAAAGGCCGCGAGCCGTTCCTCGGCGTTTTTCTTGCCGAGCAGCAGGAGCATGTCGGTATCTTGGCTGATCTCTTTGCTGAGCAAGCGGTACATTTGGTGCTGAAGGCTGGGGATGTTCGCCGTCAGATCTTCGAGTCGCGCGAAGGGAATTTCGCAGATCGCCGAGGTTTCGAGTATCCGTGCCGAGCACGCATGTACGTCCTTATCAATAGCATCGAGTCCGATGATTTCCCCTGGGAGATGGAAGCCGAGGACCTGCTCGCCGCCTTCTTGGCTGGGTGCGAAGGTCTTCACAGACCCGGTCTTGACGACGTAGAGAGATCGGAATTTGTCGCCCTCGCGGAAGAGGAAATCCCCTCGGTGCAAGGGGCGGGCTCGCTTTACAATGTCGTCCAGTCGCTCGACGTCCTCTTGGGCGAGGCCCATGGGGAGACAAAGCGACGAAAGGGTGCAGTTCTTGCATGCAACCCGGATGCTTTCTAGGGAGATCACTGTCCGCTGACTCAAGACACCGTCCTCTTTAGCGTTATGACGGTTTGCACGAAGGGTTCACCGCTTGATCTGGGTCAAGATTTCTTATTTTGTAACCTGATCCATGTCAGAATACAAGTGTGCGGGACTTAAGCTGTTGTGCATACCCTAGCCCGCGGATAGAAGTGTCCGTGATCCTTTGTCGAGCCCCCTCCGCGACTGCGCATCGATCGGCTCTGATTGAGCCGAAGAGGCGGTTTTGATAACTTTGTGCGTGCATTCGGGCCACTACCCTCGACCCTCCCCCTGTTTCCTATGACAAAGTTCATTTTTATCACCGGCGGTGTCGTCTCATCGCTGGGAAAAGGTATTGCCTCGGCCTCGCTCGGAGCACTGCTCGAAGCCCGTGGGCTGCGAGTGACCATGATCAAGCTCGACCCCTACATCAACGTGGACCCGGGCACCATGAGCCCCTTCCAGCATGGCGAGGTCTATGTCACCGACGATGGCGCGGAGACCGATCTGGACCTCGGCCACTACGAGCGCTTTCTGCGGACCCGGATGGGACGCAACAACAACTTCACGACGGGACAGATCTACGAGAGCGTCATCCGCAAGGAGCGTCGCGGCGACTACCTGGGCCGCACCGTGCAGGTCATCCCCCACATCACTGACGAGATCAAGAAAAGCATCCGTTTGGGTGCGGAAGGCGCGGACATCGCCATGGTCGAGATCGGCGGTACCGTGGGTGACATCGAATCGCTGCCCTTCCTCGAGGCGATCCGTCAGATGCGTGTCGAGGAGGGTCGCGAGAACGCCCTCTTCATGCACCTGACCTTGGTGCCCTACATTCGCACCGCGGGCGAGATCAAGACCAAGCCGACCCAGCATTCGGTCAAGGAGCTGCGCTCCATCGGTATCCAGCCCGATATCCTGCTGTGCCGGGCGGAGCACCATCTCCCTGACGACGAGCGGCGCAAGATCGCGCTCTTTACCAATGTCTCCGAGGACGCTGTGATCTCGGCGGTCGATGCCGACAACATCTACCGCATCCCGCGCTTGCTGCATGCCCAGGAGCTCGACGCACTGGTCGTCCGCCAGTTCGGTCTGGACGTGCCCGAGGCCGACCTCAGCGAGTGGGATCGGGTACTCGAGGCATGGGATCAGCCATCTCAGACCGTCCGCGTGGGCATGGTCGGCAAGTACATGGACCTGACCGAGGCCTACAAGTCGCTCTCAGAGGCGCTTGCGCACGCGGGCGTCCATACGGGCACCAAGGTCGAAGTCCTCTATCTCGATGCGGAAGAGATCGAGAAGAAGGGTCCGGATTGCCTCGATGGCCTCGATGCCATTCTGGTCCCGGGCGGCTTCGGCGAGCGTGGCATTGAGGGTAAGATCGCCGCCGTGCGCTATGCGCGCGAGCAGCGCATTCCTTATCTCGGTATCTGCCTTGGCATGCAGGTCGCGGTGATCGAGTACGCGCGTCACGTCGCCGGCCTCGAGGGCGCGCACAGCACTGAACTCGACCGCCAGTCGCCCCATCCGGTCATTGCGCTCATTACCGAGTGGCGCGATGAGCACGGCAAGGTCGAGACCCGCGGCGAAGACGACGATCTGGGCGGCTCCATGCGCCTCGGCGGTCAGAACTGCCGGCTCGAGCCGGGCAGCCTCGCCCGAGCCGTCTATGGCAAGGCGCAGGTGCGCGAGCGCCACCGTCATCGCTACGAGTTCAACAACCGCTACCTCAATCAGCTCAAGGATGCCGGGATGCGCTTCGCGGGTTGGTCGCTCGATAGCCGCCTGGTGGAGATCATCGAGATCCCGGATCACCCCTGGTTCATCGCCTGCCAGTTCCATCCGGAGTTCACCTCGACGCCGCGTGATGGGCATCCGCTCTTCACCGGCTTTATCCGTGCGGCCATCGAGCAGCATGCACGGGTGGGGGACAAGGCCGCATGATGCGGCTCGGCTCATTCGAGGTTGGGCTCCAACATCCGCTGTTCCTCATCGCCGGGCCCTGCGTCATCGAGAGCGAGGGGCTGGCGCATGAGACGGCCGGGGCGCTCAAGGAGATGACGGACGCGCTCGGCATCCCCTTCATCTACAAGTCCTCCTTCGACAAGGCCAACCGGTCTTCAGGCGGCAGTTTCCGCGGCCCAGGCCTGGAGGCCGGGCTCAAGATCCTGGAGTCGGTCAGGCAGCGGGTCGGCGTTCCCGTCCTGACGGACGTGCACGAGGACACGCCGCTCGGCGAGGTGGCGGACGTCGTGGACGTGCTCCAGACGCCGGCCTTTCTCTGCCGTCAGACCAATTTCATCCAAGCCGTGGCCAGTCAGGGCAAGCCGGTGAACCTCAAGAAGGGTCAGTTTCTCGCGCCTTGGGACATGCGCCACGTCGTCGAGAAGGCGCGCGCGACCGGCAATGATCAGATCATGGTGTGCGAGCGCGGGGTTTCCTTCGGTTATAACAATCTGGTCTCGGACATGCGCGCCCTGGCGGTGATGCGTGAGACCGGCTGTCCGGTGGTCTTCGACGCGACCCATTCGGTGCAACTGCCAGGCGGACAAGGGGACAAATCCGGCGGCCAGCGCGAGTTCGTTCCCGTGCTGGCGCGGGCTGCGGTCGCGGCCGGGGTCTCGGGCATCTTCATGGAGACGCATCCGCGTCCGCATGAGGCGCTCAGCGATGGCCCCAACGCTTGGCCGCTTGGTCGGATGCGCGAGTTGCTCGCGACCCTGGTCGAGTTGGATCGTTTGGTCAAAATGGCCGGTCTTGCAGAGCTTGAGGTGGATCCCGCTCGAACCGCCTAATATTGAGTTATCGTCTTTCCCTTCCAGGAGAATCAGAACATGTCCGAGATCGTCGACGTTCGCGCACGTGAGGTGCTGGACTCTCGCGGCAATCCCACAGTCGAGGCCGATGTCATTACCGCAGACGGCGCCATCGGCCGCGCCATCGTCCCTTCGGGCGCCTCCACGGGCTCGCGCGAGGCGCTCGAACTGCGTGATGGCGACAAGTCCCGCTACGGCGGCAAGGGGGTCCTGACCGCCGTCAACAACATCCAGGGGGAGCTGCGCGCATCCGTGCTCGGGATGGATGTCGCGGATCAGAAGGCGCTCGACCAGCGCATGATCGAGCTGGATGGCACCGATAACAAGGCTCGCCTGGGTGCAAATGCCTTGCTCGGCGTGTCATTGGCCGCCGCCCACGCCGCCGCGCAGGAGAAGGCGCTGCCGCTCTTCATGTCGCTGTCGGGTGGCCCCTACAAGCTGCCCGTCCCCATGATGAACATCATCAATGGCGGCGAGCATGCCGACAACAGCGTGGACTTTCAGGAGTTCATGATCATGCCCGTCGGCGCCCCGAGCATCCGCGAGGCGGTGCGCTACGGTGCCGAGGTCTTCCATGCACTCAAGGCCGTGCTCAAGGGGCGTGGTCTCGGCACGGCGGTTGGCGATGAAGGCGGCTTCGCGCCCGATCTGCCTTCCAACGAGGCGGCGATCGAGGTCATCCTTGAAGCCATCGATAAGGCGGGTTTCAAGGCGGGCGCGGACATCTATCTGGGTATGGACGTGGCCGCCTCAGAGTTCTACGAAGACGGCAAGTACGTCCTCAAGGGTGAAGGCCGCACCCTCGACTCCGACGGCCTGATCGACCTGCTCGATCAATGGGTGTCCAAGTATCCGATTCTCTCCGTCGAGGACGGGCTCGCCGAGGGCGACTGGGACGGCTGGAAGCGCCTCACGGACCGTCTTGGCGGCAAGGTCCAGATCGTCGGCGACGACCTCTTCGTGACCAACACCCGGATTCTCCAGGAAGGCATCGACAAGGGCGTCGCGAACTCCATCCTCATAAAGGTCAACCAGATCGGCACACTGACCGAGACCATGAATGCCATCGAGATGGCGCACGGCGCCGGCTACACGGCCGTCGTCTCGCATCGCTCTGGTGAGACCGAGGACACGACCATTGCGGACCTGGTGGTCGGTGCGAGCACTGGGCAGATCAAGACGGGATCTCTTTCCCGCTCTGACCGTGTTGCTAAATACAACCAACTGATGCGCATCGAAGACCAGTTGGCGGACGAGGCCGTCTATGCCGGTCGCGACGCCTTCAAGTGGCTTTGATCTTGTCGCAGCAGGCCCTGGACCCGCGTGGTCCAGGGCGTTGAGCCAATAGGCCCCCAAGATGCGCTGGCTGTTCGCCGCACTGATCCTGCTCTTGGCCGCACTGCAATACCGTCTCTGGGTTGGGGAGGGAAGTCTTGCCGATCTTCACAGCCTCAAGCAGGAGATTGCCCTCCAAGCGGTGGAGATCGAGCAGCTCAAGGCCAGAAATCTGAAGCTTCAAGCCGAGGTCGAGGATCTCGATAGCGGTCTTGAAGCGGTGGAGGAGCGTGCGCGGAGTGAGCTTGGAATGATCAAGCCGGGTGAGATTTTCATACAGGTGATCGAGCCTCCCAAGCCTGAGGCGGCGCAATGACGCTCGAGGCGAGACTCTGGGCAGTGCTGCCGGCGGCTGGGGTCGGCAAACGCATGGGAAGCACCATCCCCAAGCAGTATCTCGAGCTTGCTGGGCGGACCGTGATCGAGCACAGCCTCAAGCTCTTCGTCGACCACGATCGCATCAGCGGCGTCGTCGTCGCCCTCGGATCCGAGGACGGCTACTGGGATTCCACCGCCTACGCCGTCCACCCTAAGGTGCGGCGAGCTGCCGGTGGCGCGGAGCGCTGCCACTCGGTGCTCAATGCGCTGCTGGCACTCGAAGGGTGCGCCGACGACAGGGACTGGGTCTTGGTGCACGATGCCGCACGGCCTTGCTTGCGGATCGAGGACTTGGAGCGCTTGATCGAGCGTCTGCTCGAGGACAGCGTGGGCGGGCTGCTCGGCATTCCGGTGCGGGACACCATGAAGCGCGCCAAAGAGGACCAACGCATCGACGCGACCCTGGATCGCTCTGCCCTCTGGCATGCCTTCACGCCGCAGATGTTTCGGCTCGGCCTGCTCCGCACGGCGCTGCAGGACGCCTTGTCTGCCAACGACCTGGTGACCGACGATGCTTCGGCCATCGAGCGCCTTGGTCAGGCACCGCGCCTGATCGAGGGCCACGCGGACAACATCAAGATCACGCGGGCGGAAGATCTTCCGCTCGCCCGTTTCTACCTGCACCAGCAGGGTCGTATCGACTGACTGGGTCACGGCTCGATGCCGGCCGCGGCGCAGGTCCCCGCGCAGCGGTCGGTCTCGGGCTTGCGACCGGAGACTCAAACTATGTTGATCGGTCAGGGCTTCGACGCCCATCGTTTCGCACCAGATCGCCCCTTGGTGATCGGCGGTGTCGAGATTCCGCACGACCAGGGCCTGCTCGCCCACTCGGACGGCGACGTCCTCATCCATGCCCTTTGCGATGCCTTGCTCGGCGCGGCCGGCCTTGGCGATATCGGTCGGCACTTTCCCGACACGGACGATGCCTATGCGGGAATCGACAGTCGCATCCTGCTGCGGCGCGTCATGGAGAGCCTGCGCGAGCGCGGCCTGGCGGTGCACAATGCCGACATGACCATCATCGCCCAGCGTCCAAAACTCGCCGCTCATATTCCAGGGATGCGGGAGGTCCTCAGCGGCGACATGGGCTGTGACCCCGCCCGCGTCAACGTCAAGGCGACGACCACGGAGCAGATGGGCTTCACCGGGCGCGGTGAGGGCATCGCAGCCTCTGCCTCCGTCCTCTTGGACGAGCAGGAAACTTGAGGGGCGACGCGCCAGCGCGGATGCTGGATTGCCAGATCCCCGCCTGGACCAGCGTCCGCGACCTGCCGCGTGCTCATGGTGAACCGCTCGGTCAAGGACGCATCCGCGTTGCGCCGGAGGACTTCCAGGTCGAGGAGATTCTGGGCTTCGAGCCAGACGGCGAAGGCGACCATCTGCTGCTCTGGGTCCGCAAGACGAGCGCCAACACAGAGTGGGTGGCCCGCAAGCTCGCCGGCTTGCTCCAGGTTCCGAGTTCGACCATCGGCTATGCCGGCCTCAAGGACCGCCACGCCATCACCTTGCAATGGTTTTCCGTACCGCGACCAAGGCAGGGCGAAAGTGATTGGACGCGTCTCGAGTCCCTCGGCATCCAGGTCCTGGCCGAGCATCCGCACCGTCGTAAGCTCAAGCGGGGCGCGCTCGCGGGAAATCGCTTTCGCCTGCTGATTCGCGACTTCTCGCCGTCCGCCCCACTGCTCGAGCGCCGGCTAGGGCTGATTCGCGACTGCGGTGTTCCGGACTATTTCGGTGAGCAACGTTTTGGGCATGACGATGGCAATCTGCGCCGCGCCCATGACTTGCTGACCGGTCAGGCAGGGCGTGTCTCGCGTCATGAGCGCGGCCTCTGGCTGTCGGCCGCGCGCTCCCAGATTTTCAACGAACTCTTGGCCGAGCGGGTGCGGTTGGGGAACTGGGATCAGCCGATCCCGGGCGACTGCCTTCAGCTCGACGGCAGCCATTCCTATTTCCTCGCCGAGGATATCGATGACGCCCTGACCGCACGCGCCGCAGCCATGGATCTCCATCCGAGCGGTCCACTCTGGGGCGAGGGTGAACTGGCGACCCGCGGCGAGATCCGGCATCTCGAATCGGCACTTGCGGCGCGATTCTCTCCCTGGCCTACCGGACTCTCGCGTCTCGGTATGCGCCAAGAGCGTCGTTCCCTGCGCTTACAAGCGCGTGATCTAGTCGGTGCTCAATCGGATGCTGGTCTTCGATTGGAGCTGACCTTGCCCGCAGGCGCCTATGCAACCGCCGTCTTGCGTGAAATCTTGGTTTGGGCGTGATCCCTGCGGCGATTACCTTACTGCAAGTGGCAAAACTGTAACGCAGTTCAAGGCGCCGCGCCGCTCGGCCATCTAGCATTCCGGCTTGGTGTACTTCGCACTCAAAAAGTGGATGTGTGCGACATTGACAGAGGCTAGGGATGACGCGGAAAGGGGGCAACATGACATCGGTGATAATGCTTTACACTCGATACCGGCCTCGGGTCAGGCCTCAGAGGAGGGCGTGCCGTGGCTAAGCTGCTCGTAGTGGACGACGAGCCGATCAACCTGGACATCATCGCGCACTGTCTCGGTGACGAGCACCAGATGAGTTTCGCCCAGGACGGTCTCGAGGCGTGGCAGATGCTCAAGGATGCCCCCGCCAGCTATGACGGCGTCATCTTGGACCGCATGATGCCGCGCATGGACGGCATGGATGTGCTGCGCCGCCTCAAGGCGGACAGTCGCTTTGCCGACGTTCCCGTGATCATGCAGAGCGCGGCGGACAGCTCCGCGCAGGTCGCTGAGGGGTTGGCGGCCGGTGCCTGGTACTATCTCGCCAAGCCTTACTCGCCGAAGGCACTGCGCAGCATTGTTGCCGCCGCGCTAGACGGTCGGCGCACGCGCATCGATCTCGCTCGGGTCGGAACCGAGCTCAAAGCCATCATCAGCATGACCTGCCAGGCGACCTTCAGGTTTCGCCTGCTGGATGAGGTCTCGGCGCTTGTCTCTGTGCTTGCGCAGCTCTGTCCGAATCCGGAGTCGGTGTCCATGGGGCTCTCTGAGCTGATGTTGAACGCGATCGAGCATGGCAATCTCGGCATCAGCTACGCCGATAAAGGCCGTCTGATCGAGGACGGCGTGTGGCAGGAGGAGGTCGAGCGCCGACTCGCCGACCCCGGCCAGGCGGATCGCTACGCCACGGTCGAACTGGAGCGTGGAGCCCAGCAGCTCAGCTTTACCATCTCCGACCAAGGCACGGGCTTTGAGTGGCAGAAGTATCTCGACTTGGATCCGGCGCGTGCCTTCGACAGCCATGGCCGAGGTATTGCCATGGCCCGTCACCTCGCCTTCAGCTCACTCGAATATCAGGGTTCCGGTAACCGGGTCAGGGCCATCATCAAGGTCTCGGAGTCATCCGCGGACTGAGCCGCGCGACCGCCGCGTCGGCGCCGCAACTCAGTTCGTGCCTGCTCCTGGTGCCGGCATCGCTGCTTGATTCAGCGATTGGCGGTAACGCCCGAGGAGTTCCTCGCGGTTCTCCCGCAGATCCACGCCGGTCGGCGCGGCGGGATAAGGCCGATCGCCCATGAGTCCTTTCCAGAGGAGCCGGTTGTAGGCGGCGAAATCGAAGCGATCCTCGACCGAGAAATCCATTCCCTGCGTGACCCTCGCCCAGTAGGCGGCGTCGTGCGTCGACTTGGGGACGCGCAGCCCGGCGTGCCGGCGCGGCAGCGGTAGGCCCGTGTCGTAGAGGTAGGCCGAGGGCGTTGCCTTGAAGCTCCAGGGGCTCGGCCAAGGATTGAAGACGTCGGCCATGGGGATGGCGAGCGCATCGTTCAGGTTCATCGGCTGGAGGCCGAGTACGGCTTCGATGGTGCGCAGAAAATCGACGGTGTTGTATTGCGAGGAGATCACCGCGCCCTGCTTGACGTAGGCGCCCGCGACGAAGGCCGTGGTGCGGTGGGAGTCGACGTGATCGCCGCCATCCTGTGCGTCGTCTTCGATGATGAAGATGAGCGTGTCGTTTGCGTAGCGGCTGTTGGCGATCTTTTCCACCAGCAGGCCGACGGCGTAGTCGTTATCGGCTTGTTGCAGCTCCGGTGTATTGACGCCGTCGATCGCGGTGTCGAAATTTCCGGTGTGGTCGTGCATGAAGCGAACCAGGCTCAAGGCCGGCAGCTCGCCCCTGGCCGCCATCAGATCGAACTCGCGTTCCCAGTCCTTGAAGCGGTAAAAGTCGGGGTAGGCGTTGTCGAAACCGCGGAAATAGGGGTCCGTGTGCGGGATGAGCGAGACATTCGTGGGGTAAGCCACGGTGGTGCGGGTCGCGGCCGGGTTTCTCAGCAGCGGGATGCTGTTGGGGGAGTCTTGGGGGAAGGCATAGCGGGTCACGTCCACGAAGAAGCCGTAGTTGCGAACGCTGAGCCCCGCCCGCAAGGCGGCGTCCCACAGATAGCCGGTATTGACTTCATTGTCCGGTCCGTCAGGCGCTGAAACATTGGTCTGGCCCGCGAGCAGATCCGGGTCATCGGGCGTCAGTGGATTGGCCTTCTGACGTGTGAGGAACTGGGCGGGTTGGCCTGGGGCGACAGTCGGAAGCGCGACGTTCACATTGCGATTCAAACCCTCGCTCTCCAAGCTGAGGCCGCGCCCCGCGTAGACCACCGGGAATTGGCGCTCGACCACATCCGGGGCGCGCGCCGAGGTCGTCCAGGGCCAGCCGTCGTAACTGGTTTCGGAGCTGGCGTAGAAGTTATCGAGGGTGACGAAGGTGCGCGCCAGTTCATGCTGATTGGGCGTGAGCGCCTCGCCGAACTCGGTCAGGTAAGGATCGCCATTGCCGACTTCCAGGTCGCCTAGAACCTGGTCGTAGGTGCGGTTTTCCTTGACGACGTAGATCACATGCTTGACGCCCTGGCGCACGGCGGCCATGACCGCGGCGTCCTCTTCGCTCAGGGTGCTGGAGAAGCGGTTGTTGGTCGCGACCTGCGCCGTCAGCGTCCCGAGCTGTTCCAGGTCGGGAAGCGGGAAGCTCTGGAGACCGGCCTTGATCAACTGTGGATTGTACTCATTCGACTCCCAGCAACCGGCATAAGTCGGCGAGCCGGAGCCATAGCACCAACCCGGATTCGGCCCCGTTGGCGACTTGCCATTGACCACGTAGACCATTGGCGACTGACCATCCGGTGCGGTGCCATTGGCGGCGAAGCTCACGGAGTTTGGATACCAGCCGGTCGGAATCAGCCCCACGACCTCGCTCGCGCCATCAGCTTCTTCCAGCTCCACTACCGCGACGAAGTTCAGATTGCCATTGGTCACGTAGAGCTGAGTCTCGTCCGGCGAGAGTGCGGCGCTGTTGGGGTTCGCTCCGGTAAAGAGCGTCAGGCTGTTGGGATCCGTCTGCGTTTCGTCCGCTGGCGCTGGCGGTCGAAGTGACTCCGGGATCAGCGGGATGGTTTCGATGATCTGGTTGCTGGCGGTGTCGATGACGTCGATGGTGTCGGACTGATCTTCGACCACATAGAGGCGCGATTGGGCCTTGTTCAGCGTCATCTTGTTCGGCTGACCCTTCACCGGAATCCGGGCGCTGACCAGCGGCTCCCCGCCCAGATCCACCACGACGATCTCACGGTCGCGCAGGCTCGAGACATAGGCGGTGGTGCTCGCCCCAGTCCCCTTCACCGCGACCCAGAAGGGATACTCGCCGCCCGGGACGCCCGTCTGCGCCGGGTCGCTCTTGCCGGGGCGCAGATCGAGTTCGGTCCCGCTCGACCAGTTGCCGTAGCCGCCGGTGAACACCGTGATCGAGTCGTTGTAGTAGTTCGCTACTACCAGCGTCTGCCCATCGCTCGAAATCGCCACACCGGCGGCGCAGGGTTTGACGCCAACCATCTGGTTGACCTGGGTCGCGCCGTTCGGGTCGATGTTCAGCCCAAGCCCTAAGGTATGGCCCAAGGCCAGGAAGTTGCCGTCCTGCTCGCCCCAGGTGCCGCTGGCGCTGCGCGTGATGATGTGGACCTTATCGTCCACCCCGCCTGCCACGTAAAAGGCCCAGCCGGATGGATCGAAGACAATCCCGTTGTAGGTATTGGCGATCTGCACGACCTGCTGCTTGATCGGCACTGGTGTCGAAATGTCGTAGATGAAGACGTACTCATTCGAGTCCGCGGCGTTGGGGATTGGGCTGTCCGCGTCATAGACGCGGTTGTATCCGCTCGTCAGGACCAGCAGGGTCTTCTGGTCCGGACTCACCACCGTGGTGACCGCCTGCCCGGCCAGCCAACCGGGGTTGTCTGGCAAATCGGGATTCAGCGGCAGGAACCGGGCGCCGGGTGGGGCGAGCGGCGTAATCTGTTGGCCAAGATTGGGCAGATCCTGCTGACCCAGATTGGGCATGCCCGGTTGGCCTCGCGTCTGGATGTCGGGCTGCGCATTGGCCGGCGTGCCCGCGACGACGAACGCAAACGACAGGCTCGCCGCCAAGAGCCGGGAGCCTTTGTGAACCTGCATCTGGCGCATTGCCTTAGCCTCCATTGTCTGATGTCGCGGACGGACAGAGAGACCGTTTCGGGTTGCCTCGGCGACCATTGGCGTCGATTGGTCGGCTGACAGTGATGGCTCGGCCCGCCGCCTGTCCTGCATCCGATCGAACTCGAATGCAATCAGGCGCCGCTCGCCAAGGATCCCGCAACGGAGCCCTTGAGTGTGATCCGTCCCAAGGGGGGATGCAATGCACCGAGCGTCAACTCGTGACGTCGTGCCGCTGGATAGACGGAGGGGGTGGGCTGCCGCTACTGGGGTTCTTGGCCTGAACTGCCAAAAAGATGTGCACTCGCGATCGGCCGCGGCGATTTGATTGGGTGATGCAAGGTTGGGCGAGTAAGGCAGCTCCCCGCAAATAACTGGTCAATGCCTTCCGAGTTCGGAACCGGGCATCCGCGAGATCATCGTTGTCGTTGTCGTTGTCGTCATCGAGCTGACTCGCCGTTGGTTGCATCGAACGATTACGACAACGACAAGGGTTCATCCGACAGGGAAACGCGTTTCTGGAAAGCGCTGGTACGTTATTTCCCAGGGGTTGCCTGAAGGTTCCGTCACGCTTGCCCGATCTCAGTCTGAGCCGTCCTGCTTGCCCTTGCCCGAGCCTCCCTGCTCTGGAAGGATGGCATAGTGCTGCAACCTCAGAGGCTGTCTGGAAATCATCGGAGAGGCCCCTAGGATCCTTGAGGGCGCAAAATGCTCGCAGATGAGTCAAATTTCGATGAAGCGTCCGACCATCCAAGGCCGTCGGGATCGGGATCGGGATCGAACCGACGATAGCGATTCCGATCCCGAGAGCGATCCCGATGGCATGACGCGTCGGTCTGAGGCGAAGCCTCCCTAGGAGTTTCCAGACAGCTTCTCAGACTCAGTAGGATCGAGATCCCAATGCCGAGGATGCTCAGGGCGTACAAGGCGATCATGATGTCTCTGCCGACGACCTCCGACATGCTAAGAAAGTGCCCATCAATTGTTTCCCGATGCGAGCGATGCCGCCCGAAATCCCCCCTCGCCCCCCTTTGCGAAAGGGGGGAAGTTGTTGATGTACACTTTCTAAGGGTCAGGCGTCAGTGGGGCTGCTGGGCCGGATCCACAACCCAGTCATGCGCCGCGATCCGGATATCGCCCAGGCCCCCGGCTGCGGTGGTATGCCGGTTGATGTTGTCGTGTTCATCGAGTGTCGAGCGGGTTGAGTCGACCCAGGGGATGACGGCGGAGAGGGTGATGCGGTCGGTCCAGGCATGCTGGACATTGATGTCCATGTACCAGGATGCGTTGATGGCCTCGGCGCCTAGCTCGTTGGGCATTGTGATGAACGTGCTGCCATGCGCCGAGCCCGACTCTCCTTCGACGTGGCAGAATAGGGTCCAGGGCTCGCGAGAGGCAAGGCTCGATGTTGCAACAGATCACCTATGATTTCATCACCCTGTTCGTCGTCCTGGACCCGGTCGGAATGCTGGCCGTGTTCATCGCCGTGACGACCAGGCTCGAGCCGCTTGAGCGGCGCAAGGCGGCGATACTCGCCGTGCTCTACGCCTTTGCGGTGCTGGCGTTCTTCATCGCGGCCGGTGAGCTGCTGCTCATCCAGATGGGGATTCCGCTGCGGGCATTTCAGATCGCGGGCGGCATCCTGCTGCTGCTCTACGGGATCGAGATGAGCCTCGGGGCGCATACGCCGGGTACCGGCTTAGACGACGGAGCGGGCAGCGGTCTCCACGCCCTTGCCGTTTATCCACTCGCCATCCCGGCAATCGCGGGGCCAGGGGCGATGCTGACGGTGGTGTTGCTGACCGACAACCGGCTATTCAGCATCACCGACCAACTCATCACGACGGCCGTGCTTGTCGTCGTGCTAGCGGTCTTCCTGCTGATCCTGTTCGCCGCCAGCCCCATCATGCGCGTCATCGGCAGCGGCGGTGCGAGCGTGCTCCGTCGCGTCATGGGCATGCTGCTGAGCGCGATCGCGGTCAAGATGGTGCTAACCGCCGTGCAGGGCTGGCTCGATCTGCCGCCGCTTTGAGCCGCGTTCGTTATAGAGGCTTGTGGTCGAGTTGTGATGGCGCGGGGTATTTCCCGTCCAGGACCGGGAACGACAGACCTGGTGTATGGCAGAAACGACGACGCCTTCGGCTGACCGAAGGCGTGTCCGTCAGGCAGGCGAGGTGCCTGTCAGTGGGCCGTCCTTGGCCCCCCTCCCAATCGCCGCTGCTCAGATCGCCGCCGGCTCCATCCAGACGAAGTCCGACCTCAGCTCGGTGGCTTGGTCCTTGGCGTGCTCCGGTGTGGAGAGGTCCTTGCCCAGGAAGGAGCCGCGGATGAGGTAATGCGGGCTGACGACACGCTGATTGCGATTGCCCGCGTCGACGTAGTAGACCAGCTCGACCGACTCGATTAGGACCTGCTCCACCGCGCCCGTGTTGAGCCGGTAGAGTGAGCGCGGCGTTGCGGACTTCATATAGGCCTCAACGGCGGCCTCGGGTGGGAGGATGGCGACCTCCTTGGCCGGCTTGAGATCCGGCAAGGCGTCATAGACCCCGCTGATGCCCTCGGCGTCGAAATAGACGCTGGTCTTGGCCCCAGGTCCCCAGGCAGGAATGCCGTCGATGCTGTAGCCAAAGTGTGCCGCGGCGCCCACGGTCGCGACCTGCTCGGTCGCTGCTTTGATGTCCTTCCACTCGACCTCGGTGAAGGAGACGTCTTTCAGCCTCATGCCCTGGCGCGCCAGTCCAGCGGACTCCAGGAAGGCGCTTGCCTGATCGGAATACCATTTGGCCGCTTGATCGCGGTCCCACTTGCGCCGGCTGAAGAGGTCCTCACCCTGCTCGGAGAACAACTCCTCCGCCATGAAGAAGACCGCGCCCGAGCTGAAGTATTCGATGCTGCGCCCCTCGGGGTCGGTGAGCAGCATGCTTAGGGCGCCGTCCTCGGCCTTGTCGACGCCGGAGCGCTTCCCCTCGAAGCCAATGGCTCTGGCGATGGGCTCGCGGCTCGGGTCGATGCGGGTCGGGTCCACCCGCTGGATCTCGAACTGCAGCAGCGAGGCGGGCACCTTGGGCAACTTGGCCAGGACCTGGTACTCGGCCTGGATGTCCACCTTTGGGATGGAGCCGGGGATGGTGCTTGGGTCCTTCTTGACCCAATCCCCGTGGCCGGAGACCGGATCCGGATCCTCCGCCTGCGCGGCGGTCGCGAGCAGCAGACCGGAGAGGATGAGCGAGAGACGTGCGGATGTGGTGTTCATAACGATGACCTCGATATTCCAAAGCGTTGACTGAAGTGAGCGTCTCGGCACGGCCTAGTTGGTGCTCCAGCTCGAGTAGTAGAGGGTGGTCGGGTTATCCGGGTCGGCACTGGTGAAGCCAAAGCCCCAGAGGTGGTCGTTGTAGGTATCCGTGGTCCCGTTGTCGGCGCGCATGTAGGCGGCGGTGGTACCGTTCTCGGACAGGATGGTGGCCTTGACCCAGGCGCTCTTGACCCGCCAGCCGTACTTCATGGCGTACTTGAGGAAGTCCTCGCCACGGCTGTCCTTGTCGAAGGTATTGGTGCTGTAGCTGAGGATGTAGTGCAGACCCTCGAACACCGGCCAGCCCCAGCGATTCCATTTGCCGGAATCATTCTTAAGGACCTGGCAGGCATCGACGATGAGCCATTCGAGATCCTTGTCGCCGAGGATGGCGTCGTTGTAGTGGACCTGCAGGTCATCTTGATTGACGCCGAAGTAGAAGCCGCTGCTGTTGCCATGGCCCGCAAAGAGCAGTAGGTCGACGTCATCGCCATAGGCGTCGTCGCTGCCGCCGAGGGTCTGGTCGCGGAAATCACGCTCCCAAGCCGAGTTGTCGCGCCAGGCGAAGTCGTTGATCCAGGTCGAGCTGTGCTTGTAGAGGGCGCTCTCGAACTTCTCGCCCTCGGGGACAGTCTTGGGCAGGTCCGGGTTAGTGCCGTTGTACTCGCCGACGGCCTCCCAGGCGGCGCAGCGTCCGCTGCAGTCGGCCAGTGTGGCTTGAAGCGGCAGGAGGCCGGTCACGCCGACCAGTCCTAGAATTGAGAGCTTGGTGGTGTTACGCATCATGGAGGTCCTCCCTCATCGATTTGATTGGCTGAGTCTGTGCTTGGTCTCGGGCGTCGCATCCAACGCCTTGCGGGACGCTTCTAGATTAGGGAGGCGCGGCGTGCGGTAGCCGGGAATGCTGCGGGGCGAGGCTGTGACATATTCACCTGAGCGGTTCGCGCAGGCATCTGTTGCGGCCGACCGCTGGGATTCCGTAGGATGCCCAAAGCCTGTGCTTCGATGTCGAGGCTTTGCTCGCGCTGGCGGCGAGGACCTTGTCCGTTCTGGGGCTCTTCGTTTCCGACAGCCGCCCGAGTGCGTGAGCATCTGACCAAGACGGAACCTTCCGGAGACTCAGCCGTGTTAGATCAAGTGGACTTGTTCGAGGGCCTGGCCCCAGAGGATCTGCGCGAACTCGAAGAGCATGCGAGCGAGCGGCAGTACCGCAAGAGCACCCTCATCATCGAGCGGGGTGACGAGGCCAATACGCTCTACGTCCTGCTTGCGGGGAGGGTGAAGGTCTATGTCGCGGACAGCGACGGCAAGGAGGTGGTGCTGCGCGAGCTTGGTCCCGGCTCCCATTTCGGCGAGCTTGCGCTCCTCGGCGACCAGCCGCGCACCGCCTCGGTCATCACTGCCGAGGACTCACGCTGCCTGGTGCTGACCAAACGCTCCTTCGTCCAGTGCTTGGGTGACCATCCCAAGATCGCCTTCAACCTGATTCAGCATCTCTCCAGACGCCTGCACGCGCTCACCGAGTCCGTGAGTGATTTCGCCCTCTCCGACGTCTATCGGCGTCTGGCCAAGTTTCTCAATGAGGTGGCCGCGGACGAAGACGGACGGCGGGTGACCCCGCCCTATACCCACCAAGAGATCGCGGCGCGGGTGGGCGCAAGCAGGGAGATGATCAGTCGGATACTGGGCGACCTCAAGGACGGCGGCTATGTCGCGAGCGAGGGCCGAAAGCACGTCCTGCTAAAGAAGCTGCCCGCGCGTCATTGACGCGCCCCTGGAGTAGCGTGATATGAGCAGCTGTGGGAGCGGCGCCCCGCCGCGACGGCCTGCGACTTCTATGCTCCACTCGCGATCTGTGGATTCGCCAGAAGTCGGGGAAGTGCGGAGGGTCGCTTTACTCAACCAGCGCCTTTAGCAGTGCATCCCGGGCATCTTGGTAGAACTGAGTGTCGACCTTCGTCGCCATGTCGTCGGACAGCTCGAACAACTGGCGCCGACTGGTGACCGGCATCAGGACCGCTTGGGCGCCTTTCTCAATCGCAATCTCGACCAGTGTAACGGCGTTGTAGATGGGCTCGATGGACCCGCCCAGGTTGATCTCGCCAATAATCACCAGGCCGCCGCGCACGGGCTTCTTGAGCAGGCTACTGCAAAGTGCGATCAAGGAGGCGACACCGACCTGAGTGGTCGGTGAAGAGGGTCGGCTGCATCTTGGGCACGTCCCAGCCCGGCAGGTAGGCGTGGATAGGGTCCATAAAGGCGGTGTCGTCGCGCATCTCCGGCGGCAGTGGGCCGAACAGATGACCGATGCGCTGCTGGTGCTCCACGTCCACCTCGAAGTTGCCGACCAGGACGATGGAGCCGTCGGCGCGGATGCTCTCCTTGCCGCGGCTGAACTCGCCCGACTCCATGTAGCCCTTCATGATGTTGACGCCGTCCTTCTGATCGAAGGAGACGCCCGAGACCTCGTCGAAGCAGACCACGTCGTACTGACAGACCAGCCCGCGCTGGCCGTTGGCATTGTTGACGAACATCTTCGCCACCGTCGCCTTGCCGCCCGAGATCAGGTGCGCATAGGGCGAGACTTGTTGGAACAGATGGCTCTTGCTGGTGCCCCGCGGCCCCAACTCCACCAGGTTGTAGTTGCGCTCGACGAAGGGGACCATGCGCAGCAGCAGGGCATCCTTGGCCCGCGCGCTGAACTGGTCAGGCTCCAGCCCGACGCTGCGCAGCAGAAAGTCTTTCCATTCTGCGGTGGTCAACCCCTCCCGTGCCTTGGCCAGCACGTCCAGCACATCGCGCTTGGAGAGCTGGATGGCCCGCAGGGCCTCGACGCCGAAGGGGCGGCCATGGGCCTCCTGGGCGATGGAAGAGTCATAGCTCAGGGTCACCTCGGCATAGAAGCCGCCGGTCAACAGCCGCTCGTGCTCGCGCAGCATCTCCGGGGCAATGCGCACGTCCTTGAGCTGCAGGCTCGGCAGCTTGGCGAGATAGGCGTCGGTCTTGGCGTCCAGTCGGGCGCTGATCAGATCGATCAGCTTGACGGTGCCATCTTCGCGGGCGCGGGCCTTGATCAACTCCTCCTCGCCGGCCTTCACCGTGCGCGAGGCGAGCTGGCGCTGGACGATATCCAACCCCTCGTTGATCTCGTCTTCGTCGGTCGTCGCGCAATAGCGCCCGAGCAGGAACTCCACCACGTAAGTGGGCACCGGGAACTGGCGGCTGAATTGGCGCACCAGATCCTTGCGCACGACATAGCCCTCGAAGTGCTCGGCGGCCTTGCGGTCCAGTTGGTCTAGCTGCATCGGGTTAGTCTCCGCCGATCACGGTTGCGGCCTTGGCGACGGCACGCCCCTGATCATCGAGCACAACCAGTGAGATGGCTTCGCCTTCCAGCTCCTCGTCCTCGACCACCAGTGATGCCTTGCCGTCCTTCAGCGGCTTGCCGCCATTGGCGATGCTGCTCGCCGGGTCATTCAGCTTGCGCCGCAGGTCCACCCGGTAAATTCTCATGCCATCCCGGGCGCCCCCCTCTGTAGCCAGGCCATCTTGGCCTGGAACACCAGGGCTAGAAGCCCTGGCTACAATAAGGCAGCGCAGGCCCCGCCACTTGACCTCGACAATCTCGACCATCGGCTCATCGGCAACACCCTTCCGCCGCACCACCGTCAGCACCGGGATCATGCTCTCCTGCAGGCTCAGCCCGCCGTGCCCATACGCCTGGCCGGCGATGAAGCTGGAAATGCTCGGTGCCATGGCGATGCGCAGGTCCGGGCACCAGCTCCAGGTCAGGGTCAGCTCCCTGGGCTTGGCCGTATCCGTCAGGGCCGCGCAGCGGCCCCAGCGGGTGGCGGTGAGAAACTTCGCCAGCTCCGTCTTCGGCATACCGCCTGGCACCAGTAGCCAGCCGTGGTCGGTGACGATGCGGATCTGCTTCCAACCCGCATCCATCAAGAAACGGATCTGCTCGACAATGGCATCCAAGATGATCGGCACCTCCCTGGCCAGCCGCAGGCCGTGCTCATGGCCGTAGTGATCCAGATCGCCGAATTCCGTCCAGGCGCGCCCTGTTGGATCGCCGGTCTCGCTGCCGCCGAGCAGCTGCCAGCCCTCATCCTTGAGTGTCTTGCGCAGTAGGGCGGTATTGAGCGGCTTGTCCAGCGTGCCGTGGCTGGGTACGAAGTCCTGGTCGGTGCTCCGGCCTTGAGCGAAATGGGCGACCGGCGAGCAGGCGACCTTGCCAGAGGCGGTCACCGACGGCACCGCTGCATACTCAGCGTCCATGCTGATCTCCAACCCCTCGGCCTTCAGAAGCCCGGCAAGATCCTGAGCGACGTCGTAGCGCAGCCCGTCCACGAACAGCAAGCATTGCCCGCCGGTCTGGTGGCCGGCTCCTTGACCACCCTGGAGCCGGGGTAGCCCTCCTTGCGGACCAGCTCCTGGAAGCGCTGGTTTGCCTCCTCCAGCCAGGGCACGTAGAGGGCCCGCAGCGCGGCACTCACCGCGTCGGTATCGGCCTTGGTGCGCAGTCCGGCGAGGGCCTGTCGGGCCGCTGCGTCCGCCCGCCAGAACTCGGCTCGGTAGGCGTCGATCATGTCCTCCAGGTGTTGTCCACCGAAGGGTTTGCCGGTCAGAACGGCCAACCGGGTCAGGGGCTCCAGCGCCTGAGCCAGGGGCGCCTGCCCCATCTGCGCCCAAAGCCATCGCCTGCGCGGCCCGTGCTCCTGCTCCAGTCCTTGCAGCTTTGTGACGGCCTCGGTTTGGCTGGCGCCAGCCAGTCCAGCTAGGGACGAGCGGAGGCTGTCCTCCGCCTCATCATTACGCCTTGGGTAACGGCTGAGATCGGCGAACAGGTCCTGAACCACCGGCAGTGAGGCCAACCGGAGCCGCTCGATCACCTTCGGGAAGGATCGCCAGCCACTCTGATAGCGCTCCCAGACCGCATTCCACTCCCGGCGTCCCTCGCTGATGTGCTCCGCCGCCACCAGCACACCGTCGGCCTTCGGGTCGAGCTTCCAGTCCGCCTTGCAGCGGCTGCTAAAGGCATCCCAGCGGGCGCCCTGCCATTCCTGGGCGCTGCCCTCGGGGTCGTTCATCCAGGTCAGCAGGTCGCGGATGGGGTCGCTGCTCAACAGGGCATCGAAATCCGCTGCCTCCAGTCGCCAGCCCTTGAGAGCGTCCACCGGAGTGTCGATCAGGACATCGAGCGCCCGGTGCATGGCCTGCTGAGTGGCCTGATCCGCCGACAGGTCTAGGTTCAGTCCGCCGCGACTGCTGGACAGAAAGGCATTCAGCGTCCAATCGCGGCCATTGAGCTGACTCCAGAACAGGCCCCGGTATTGCAGCTCGGCCAGCGGTTGCAACTCACGTGGACAGGTCTCGATGGCGCAGATCGGCCCGCGACACGCCCGGCAGATAGATGATGGGCACCGCGGTTGTGGGCCAGTCCGCCTCCTCCAGGGTGCGCGCCAGCATGCACTTGATCCAGATCGCCGGCCCGCGGCGCTCGGCCGGCGCGTGGTCACCGAGCACCAGCAGCTCCGGGATCATCTCCCGCAGCCGATCGGCGACCGGTTGCCACTGGTTCTCTATGATCTGTCTAGAGCACGGCGGCGGGGCGTACCTGATCCGCACGGCTAACATTCGCGGCACTGCGCAGCGAGAGGAGCAGGCGGTCTAGGACTGTCTCGGTCATTGATGCCGTACCGCCACGCCCTTTAACGTTGGCAACTGTGTCCGCGTTCAACTGGATACTCACCTGCGTTTGCTCATTCCGAGCTCAAATCAATCGTGATAACGGCAGGAAATAATGGTGATCTGCTCGCTATCGACAGCGTAGACCAGACGATTCGCTTGGTCGATGCGACGCGACCAGAAGCCGCTCAGGTTTTCCCGCAAGGCCTCGGGTTTGCCGATACCTTCGAACGGCGTCCGCAGCACGTCGGCGATGAGCGCATTGATGCGCTTTAGGGTCTTGCGGTCTTGGCTTTGCCAGTAGACGTAATCTGCCCAAGCCTCTTGGGTCCAGGCGAGCCTTCTAGTCATGCTGCAACGGATGCTCGGCTGTCTGTCCCTGGCGGTATTGAGCAATGGAGCGGGCGAGATGCTCGGCGTTGGCTGGTGAGCGGAGCAGGTGGACCGTCTCCATCAGGCTGTTGAAGCTGTCGAGGGACATAACGACCGCGTCTTCAGCATCTCGACGGGTGATGACCGTGTAGTCCGCGTCGTCCACAACGCGATCAAGCACTTGCTTCAGTTGATTGCGGGCATCGGAGAAGGTGATGGTTTGCATGGCAGCCTTCCTACTTGTTCGACATATCGTACAAGTATGCTGCGCTATCTGGCCTCAGTCAATCGCGACCACGGAGCGGCTCTCCCCAAAGCATCTGCCTTGGCTGCCGCCTTGCTGTCCGCCAAACGGCCAACGACATCAATGCCAGACCGCCACCGTGCTCATGCGGCCTCGCGATCACGCGGCAATGGCTCAATCTCGCTGAGCACCTCGGCCATGCTTTCCTTGGCCAGGGCAATGTCATAGTCGACCTGTAGGCGCAGCCACCAGCCTTCCGACAAGCCGAAGAAACGGCATAGTCGCAGGTCGGTATCCGCCGTCACTGCGCGCTTGCCATGCACAATCTCGTTGATCCGCCGCGGCGGCACATGCACCGCCCGCGCCAGCGCATACTGCGACAGCGACAGCGGTTTGAGGAATTCCTCCATCAGCATCTCGCCGGGAGAAACCGGCGCCAGCTCCCGGGTCATCTGTTTCACCTCTCAGTGGTCGTCGACGATTTCGACATCCAGGGCGTCGCCGTCCGAAAAGCGGAAACACAGACGCCATTGCGCGTTGATGCGAACGCTCCACTGTCCGGCGCGATTGCCTTTCAGGGACTCCAGCCGGTTGCCGGGAGGCGCGCGCATGTCGTCGACGACACGCGCCAGATTGAGCTGGACGAGCTTGCGCAACGCCGCGCGTTCGATGTTGGCGAACCGCGCAACGCGCCGTCCCGAGAACAACGCCTCCCTGTCCCGGCAGCGGAACGTCTTGATCATCGTAGAAGCATAACGCGATGCGTTACTATACTCCAAGCCCCTCAAGTTTCGTTACCCAAGCATCGAAATGTGGACATTGGGCACGGATGCAGTCCAACCCGATGTCCATGGCGATCAGCGGACCGTGAACCGGTTTCTGGTAGCCCAGCCTGCCCAGGCTCGACTCGATACGTTTGGACGGCGCTGTTTGCGCTCCGTCGTTGATGTGTTCCGGGTTTTGAAAGCCCGTCGCGACTGTGTTGAGCTGCTGCAGAGGCTCCGGTTCGTCGAACCAGTTTGCGAACCGTGTCGCGTCCGAGAACAGCAGGCCCTCGAATTCATGCACCGACAGGTAAGGAACGAAGTTTCCGCAACCGATGTCACTCGCGAACGCCTGCTCCAGACAATCGACCCGCGAATAGAGCTGTGCGGCCGCGCAAGCCTGTTTCTCGGGAAAGTCCTTCGGGAGCCGAAAAAGGTCGATCATGGTTGTGACCTTGGCGCTCGCATCGCTCAGACACTGGCGCAAGACCTGAGAACGGACCTTGCCATAGGAAACAACCCCGCCCTTGCCCTGGGCGCTCGTGCGCAGCAGGATCGGATACAGGAAGACTCCGCGATTCACCAACGGGTCGTACAACAGCTCGCGCACGAAGGTCTCCTCCGTTTGTCCCTCCACCATCACGTCCACTCGCGTCATCGCGTCGGTCTCCCGCCGATGACGTTCTTCTTCCAAAGCTCGCCAAGGCTGTACTCCTCCAGCCAATCCTGTAAGCCCGATGCATCCAAGCGTTGGAATGTCGAACGGCCTCGATCTCGATCTACGACGATCAAGTCCTCGGCATCGAGCTCGTTTACCAATTCGACAGACTGGGTAGAGACGATAATCTGGTTCTTCTTAGCTGCCGACTTGAACAGCGATGCCAGGACAGTAATCGCGTATGGGTGCAGCCCAAGCTCGGGCTCATCAACAAGGATGCTGTCAGGTCGGTTCTGCTCCGGTTGCAAGAGCAGGGTCGCGAGACAGATGAAGCGTAGGGTACCGTCGGATAAGACATGGGCCTTGAACGGGAAGTCCTGACCACGCTCAACCCATTCCAACTCGATGAACTCCTTGTTCGCGGGGCTTGGCCGTAAGTAAAAATCGCCAAAGAAAGGCGCCGCCAGTTGAATGGTCCGAACGATGCGGTCGTAATGGGCTCTCTCGGTCTGATACAGGCGGTAGAGGTAGGCCGCCAGATTCCGCGCATCCGGGCGCAGGTAGTCGTTGTCGTTGATCGCGTGGGGCTGCTTGACTCGCGCCTCGTCGCTGGTGTCGTGGAAGTGATAGACCGACCAGCTCCGCATGGCCGGCAGCACGTATTCATCGATTCCGGTGCGGGTGCCTTCCTTGCACTTGCTCTCGAAATGGCCCGCGCCGATCTGACGGGGACCAGACACGTCCCACCAGAAGGCTTCATAGGAGAACATCAATCGGTTGTCGAGCGTGGGCTCCAGCGTTGCCTGGTAGCCATTGTGACCGAAGTACAGCTCACAGCGCAGCGACTCGCTGACCTTACGCCCGAAGTGCAGCAGCGCATCCGGTCCGCCCGCCTTGGCAACATGCCGCTGCAGGTTCCCATCCGTCATCTCGCGGATCAGCTTGAAGAAGCCGATCAGGTTCGACTTTCCCGCCCCATTGGCACCAACCAGCACGTTGAGCGCGCCAAGCTCCAGGTCACATGCCTGGATGGATTTGTAGCCTTTAAGCACGAGCCGGGTAAGCTGCGTCGGGGCTGTCACTGGCTTCATGTCGTCTCTACTGCCTCGGCTGCTCCCCGCGCGGCGCGCTTTTCTGCCAGGGTCAGGTGGTAATCGTTGATGCGGTCGCCCTGGAACCGGTGGAACCAGGGGGCGCTTTCGACGTCTTTGCCGCGGTCCTTCTTCCAGTGGATGTTCGGCTTGGCGCGCAGGATGCCGGCGCCCTTTTTGCCGACGTCGCCGGCGAGCAGGAAGGGGCGGATGTTCAGACGCACGCCGTCGTTGAGGTCCGGCTCCCAGCCTGTGGGCTGCTGCTCGATGGGCTTCCAGCGCACGAAGATGTCGAGCGGGGCCTCGCCCTCCAGGATGGCCTCAAGCCGGGTCTTGAGGGCCTTGGCGGCGGCCAGGCGCTCGTCGGCGCCCTGTTGGCCATCGGCGGCGGCGCGTTCCTGCATCCGAATCCAGTCGCCGAGGTTGGTGTAGATCAGTCGCTCGAGGTTGGCGCGGTCGAGCTTATGGTAGTTGACCAGGGCCGCGAAGCCGTCCTTGAGGCCGTCCCAGATGTGCCAGATGAAGGGGCGGTGATGGAACAGCTTGCAGTGCTGCTCAAAGAAGGCGTCCCGCAGCCAGACATCCAGTCCCTTGCCCTTGGTGCCGGACTCGGCCAGCAGCTTGGTCAGGGTGCCGGCGGTCCAGTCGTCACCATAGGCCGCTGCCAGTAGTCGCAGCAGGCGCTCGTGGGCGGCCGGCTCGCCGCGGATGGCGGGCAGGCAGCAGATGCCGTCGTCGTCGCTGAAAGCGTCGAGCTTGCGGGCCTCGGCGACCAGGATGCGGGATTCGTCCGACAACTCCAGCTGTGTGCCCGTCTCCGTAGCCGGAACTGTAGCCAGGCCATCCTGGCCTGGGACTGTAGCCAGGCCATCTTGGCCTGGAGACCCAGGGCTGGAAGCCCTGGCTACAGCAGGAGCCCCAGGGCTGGAAGCCCTGGCTACAGTGAAAGCGGTGGCTACAGATACAGTGTCGGTCTCGGCCGGCCAGCGGTAGCCGAGCAGGCGGGCGACGGCGGTCTGCAGCACCGTCGCGTCGGTGCGCTTGGGGCCGATGGCGGTCCATTTGGCCGTCTCGTCCCAGATCACCGAGCCGCAGGGGTGGCCGTGGAAGATCCATTGGGTGGGGTCGTCGGAGTAGGGTTCGGGGAGGCCGTTGGGGTAGCGCTCCAAGGCGACTTGTTGCCAGTGGGGGAGGTCGAAGGGGACTTTGACGAGGGTGGCGTTGGTGACCTTCAGGGATTGGTCGATTTGGCGAACTGCTTCGTTGAATTGTGGGGAGGAGCAGAAGCACCAAATTGCCGGGAGATCGGACGGACTACGGGGCAAAATGACGGCAACATTCTTGTCGAAAATCTCACCGGAGTGTAGGGTAACCGGCAAGTCTCGCATTTGACTGACTGCCACGCCCCACTTGCCCCACGCCAGTTCCCCAGCAGGTATTGCCAGCCCCTTTTTTCCCAATTCAGCAAGCAAGCCGTTTCCGTGTTGCCAGTAGACCAATTGCTCTTTTCCGCCGAATTGGAGGATTTGGTCAACGGTTGTTGACATCACTTGCCAGTCGGCATTTGGCGCAATAAGCTCATAGAATTCTCGAAAATAACGTGGAGAATCTTTGCTGCCAAAACCATGAACTCCATGAGAGAGCGTTTGCAGTAACTCTATGCCCGCAGAATCTTCTAATGCTATGCGCGCATCCGGATTTTCCAGCTGCCCCGCCTGACTTACTGAAGCTGTCTCCCCACCCCGCAACACGTCCGCCTTCTCCCCCGCTGATCTCGGCTTACTCGCATCCACCCCCCGCAGCATCGAGTCCCCCCTGGCTCGCCCGCGAGTCTGAGTCAGTAACTGGACATTGAAATCCCACATCGGCGTTTGAAAGCCCTTCGGCCCAAGCAGTGCTACAAGATTCCACGAAAGATCCCGCAACAACCGCTCCCGCTGCTTCCGATAGCTGGTCAGGAACAGCCAATTCTGCGGCATGACAATCTGCACGACGCCGGCACCCCGCTCCCGCGCCAGTTCCAGACAACGCTCCAGGAAGACATTGGCCAGGTCGTTCTTGGCATCGGGGTAGTGGTTCTCACAGAAAGTCTTGAGCCGCGGTGCCTGCTTGCCGCGGGACAGGTAGGGCACGTTGGTGATGACCCAGTGATAGCGTTCGGCGAGCAGTTGCGCGGCGCGGACCAGGCCGGCGGCGACGACGCCAAGCTCGCGCTGTTGATCGTCTTCCGAGGCGAGCGCGCGCTCCAGCAGCGGCGCGACGCGATCCCAGCCCTGATCCAATAGGTCACCGCTGAAGACGCGGTGCGGGTCGATCAGGCTGCCCAGGGTCGGGGCGTCCGCAAACAGGTCGTAGAGGCGTTCCAGCGCGTGCTCCAGGTCCGGGTCGCCCTCGGCGAGGCGCAGCCAGTCGGCCTTCGGGGCATTGATGCCGAGGCCGGAGCAGGCGAGATTCAGCGTCGGCAATGGGCGGTAGCCGCCGGCATCGGGCCAGCGCCAGGCGGTCAGGGCCAGCGCGAAGGCGGCGATCTCGACGCAGCGCTGGTCCAGCTCCAGGCCGTGCAGGTTGTCGCGCAGCACGGCGTCGACGGCCTCCTGCGCGCTCAGTCCCTCCAGCGCCATGCGCATCGGCACCAGCATCTGGAAGGCCGCGACCAGGAAGTGTCCGGAGCCGCAGCAGGGGTCCATGACCTTCAGCTCGCCGAGGTGCTCGGGCCAGGCGTCGAAGGTGCCCGCGGCGGGGATCCAGTCTTTCTCTATAGCCAGAACTGTAGCCAGGCCATCCTGGCCTGGATCTGTAGCCAGGCCATCTTGGCCTGGTGAGTCTGGGTTAGGAGCGTTGAGTATGGTTCCAGGGCTAGAAGCCCTGGCTCCAGTGACAGTTGCGGCGTGGCGCCAGGGCCAGTCGGGAATGCTGGCTTTGTCGGGGTTGTGCCAGACGTAGCGGATCTGGAAGTCATATTCCTTCTCGTCGATGTAGACGCGAAATTTCAGTTCATCCGCAGGCGGGTAGACGACGAAGATCACACGTTCGATGCCGGACAGCCCCTCGGGCCAAGGCGTGGAGATGTGCTCTGCGTAGCCTTCGATGAGTCGATCAAGCCTGCTCATTGAGCCAATCCTGTTCCTGCTCGGTCAGATAGTCCGGGAAGCGGACCTCCATCACAGCGCCGGTGCGGCGGAATACCAGCAGCCCACGCTGCGCTGCGGCCTGGGTCAGCTCGATGAGCCGCTCCTCGGGGAGATCGAGCACGCGCGCCCAATCGCTGCTGAAGAGGCGCTGGGCGAGGCGGCCCTCCAGGTATCCCAAGAACAGGCCAAAGGCGACATTCACGGGCGTCACTATCGGCTGCGAGCGAAGCTTCTTGACGTGCCCGGTCAGATAGCCGGCTTGGGTCCAGGTGCCGTTGATACGCTGGGCGATGGCCTCTATCGAGGCGAGACTGAAACGGCCCTCGTCCGATTGTGTCAGAAGCCGTTCGATCGCCTCCCGTTCGAAACGCTGCCCCTGCGGGGTCGCAAGCACCTGGGGTACACTGCTGCGCAGCAGGCCATCGCGTGTGAGGGCCATCTGCAATGCTAGCAACGGCTTTGCATCCGGCTCCTGGGACCAGAGTCCACGAAAGACCCGAAAGAGACAGGTACCGGGGTCCAAGGCGTACAAATCACTGAGGTGCCGGAAGGTAAGCTTGCGAGCATTGACCGTCGGCTTGTCGAGCAGGTTGTCATCGATCACGGCCTCCCGGTAATCAGCACGCTGGGCACCGGCGGGGGCCGCGTCGAGCAAGCGCTGCAGCTCTGCCAACATCATCGTTCGCGCTGAGTGCACACCGCCTTTGCCAAATTTGAAACCGAAGCGATGCAATGCCGCGGAGGATTCTGTCGCAAACACCGATGACCCATACCCTGAAACTGTGGCGGTAGTCTGCCTAAGAAAGTGACCATCAACAACTTCCCCCCTTTCGGAAAGGGGGGCCAGGGGGGATTTCGGGCGGGATCGCTCGCATCGGGAAACAATTGATGAGCGCTTTCTAAGTTACCCGGTTGTGCGCCATCCTGGTACGGCCTGCACACCGATGGGAGCCGACTATACCCTTCTGAACGCTTGCCTTGCGCGGGCTGCCTCGACTTGCCTGCCTGCCGAGACCATCGCGTATTGCAACCGCTGAATTAGGACTCGATCCAGAGGACAAGCTTTGGATTAAGTTGGGCGCTATCCCGGCAACGCCTGCTCGTTGCATTCGAATCCATCACAGGTGAGGAGCTTATGAGAACGTCGAAACGCACCCCATGGGGGCTGACCGCGGTCCTGCTTGCAGCGCTGTCCTGCTTGGCGGCGTCGCCGGTTCAGGCGGAAACGGCCATCGAGCCGGCTCCTTACAATGTGGGCAGATGGCTGCCGTCGGATCAGCGGACCCTGACTGCGTGGCGAGCCGATCTCACTCAGGACGGGGATGCGTCCGGTGACGAGCCGCCGCTGGCGCCCGTGATTCAGGAGTTCAAGGCGCTGATCGAAACGGATCCGGAACTCTTCATGCTGTTCACCCAGATGTTCGAGCAGATCCCGGATGAGCCGGCGTTTGAGAAGGATCCAGCCGGCGGCCCGCAGGCGAGGGACTACCATCAGATGCTCGCGCTCATGAACCGCGTCATGAATCGGGCGCCGGAGTTCAACCAAACCGGGTTGGTGGGTTTTCCGATCAACGCCATCCTCGACTGGTCCATGGGTACGCCGGCCGGAACGACCGCTTTTCTCAACGAGAAGGTCAACCGGCAGTTGAAGAAGATTCTGACCCAATGGGCGGTCTTCTTGGGCTCGCCGGATTCTCGCTACGTGCTGAGCGACGATCCCGAGCGCGGATGGTTTGGCCGGGACGCTATGGCGGCCATGCCGACCTTCGTCGAAGACTTCATCTGTGATCCCGCCGTGCCCTACTACGGATTCGCCTCCTGGGACGATTTCTTCACCCGCCGTTTTCGTCCTGGCCGCCGTCCCGTGGCCGCTCCGGACGACGACGCCGTTATCGCCAACGCCTGTGAGTCGGCGCCCTACCGCATCGCGACCAATGTCCAGTTGCACCATCCCTTCTGGATCAAGGCTCAGCCCTATTCGCTCGCCCACATGATGGCCGGCGACCCCTTGGTCGAGCAGTTCGTCGGCGGGACCGTCTATCAGGCCTTCTTGAGTGCCCTGAGCTACCACCGCTGGCACAGCCCGGTAAGCGGCCGGATCCTCAAGACCCGACTGCTGGACGGTTCCTACTATGCCGAGGCGCTGTCCGAGGGCTTCGACCCGGCAGGCCCCAACGAATCACAGGCATATATTACGCAAGTGGCCACCCGCGCCCTGGTCTTCATCGAAGCCGACAATCCCGACATCGGCCTGATGGCGGCCATGTTCGTCGGCATGGCCGAGGTCTCCTCCAATGAGATCACGGTCTACGAGGGGCAGCACGTCGCCAAGGGCGACCAGCTTGGTATGTTCCATTTCGGCGGCTCCACTCATACGCTGATCTTTCGGCCTGGCGTCAATCTCGAGTTCGACCTGCACGGCCAGACCCCGGGCCTGCATTCGGAGAACATCCCCGTGCGATCTCGGATCGCCACGGTCGCGGGGCCGGCGGAGGATGCGGTGCCGCAGTGACCCCTCTGGCACGCTGGCTCATGCGCGGTGGCGAGCAGCCGTTCGCTGGAGGGGCGCGGACTAAGAAAGTGTCCATCAATTTTTCCCGATGTGAGCCATGCCGTTCGAAATCCCCCCTAGCCCCCCTTTGCGAAAGGGGGGAAGTTGTTGATGGACGCTTTCTAAGCATGGAGGGCGTCCTTGCCCTGAAGGGAGGCTGTTATCCATTCCCTGAGGTTTTCGCGTCGTCTTAGCCGGCGCTGCGGTCGCGGCCTTGCGCGTGCTGATGCGGAGGACCACCTTCGGGGGCGCACACCAATCCATCGTCACTGCGGCGCGGTGTGATACAGGTGCCTTCTACGGTGTCTCCCCGGCGTCCGGTGAATTGGCAGGCGGCGTTTTCTGCTTGGTCGGCGCAGGCATCGAAGGCCTCGGGCGGGGGGCCGTGACGTCGGCCGACCTGAGAATCGGACTCGGCCTGTGCGAATGGCGCGGTCAGGCACAGCGTAAAAGCCAAGGCCAAGGTGGTCCGTTGAGCGGTTTGGGTGAACGTCATTAAGATGCTCCGGGTTTTGTTGAAGTGCTGATAGTCTATTCAGCGAATCAGGAGTGGCTGTGAGCAGACTTTGTAGAGATTGTGTGGCATGAAGGATGTCGTCCCCAAGACCGTGCTGATCGTCGAAGACGAGATTGCGTTGGCAGATGTGCTGGCCGAGTATCTGCGGGCGGCATCCTTCGCGGTTGAGCACCTTAGCGATGGCGCGTCGGTGGTTGCGCATGTTCGCGAGCATGCGCCGGATCTGATCCTGCTGGACGTGATGCTGCCGGGGCGCGACGGCTTGGAGATTTGTCGCGATCTGCGCGGTTTCACGATGGTGCCGATCATCATGGTCACCGCTAAGGTGGAAGAGATCGACCGTCTGCTGGGTCTCGAACTCGGCGCTGATGACTATGTCTGCAAGCCGTTCGCACCGCGAGAAGTGGTCGCGCGGGTCAAGGCGCAGTTACGCCGGGTGGACATGCTGACGCGGGCGTCCGCGCAAGCGCAGGTCGAGACCCAGACCTCTGGTCTCTACCTGGATGCAGACCGCATGGAAGCCCGTGTCGGCGAGCGCGCCTTGCGACTGACGCTGGTGGAGTTCCGTTTACTCGATGCCCTGCATCGCCATCCCGGACAGATCTACTCCCGCACGCGTTTGATCGAACGTCTGTATGACGACAATCGGATCGTGACCGAGCGGACCGTGGATACGCATGTGAAGAATCTGCGCAAGAAGCTCGCCTCCGCGTTCGAGGGTCAACACTTCATTCAGTCCGTTTACGGGGTCGGGTACCGCTTCGAGCTAGAATCCTTGGGGGCGCAAAATGCTTGCGGATGAGTCAAATTTCGATGAAGCGTCCGACCATCCCAGGCCGTCGGGATCGGGATCGAACCGACGATAGCGATCCCGATTCCAATAGCGATCCCGTTGGCATGACGCGTCGGTCTGAGGCGAAGCCTCGCCAGCGTTGAGTTCGGAATCGGACTGAAACGGATCTGGATCTCGAGCCCGCCGCAATCCGCGGGTCTTGCCAGGATGCTGCCTCTGTGGGCCTCAACGATGGAGCGGCAGATCGCCAGACCCAATCCAGCGCCCCCTTTCGCGCGCGAGCGCGACGCTTCCACGCGATAGAAACGATCGAACAGGCGCTCCAGCGCCGCATGCTCGACGCCTGGCGGTGTGTCCGCGATCGAGATCAGGATCTGGTCGTTGGTGCGCGCGGCGATCATCCGGATGAACCCGCCGGCATCGCTATAGCGCAGGCTGTTGGCGAGCAGATTGTCCAGCACCTGCCGCAGTCGCCCCGCGTCGCCATCCATCCGCAGTCCATCTTCGATCTGCAGCTGCAGCGCGATCTCTTTGTCCGCGCAAGATGCCTCCCTGTCCGCGACCGCAGCACGCAGGATCGCGCTCAGGTCGAGGGGCTCGAAGCGGTAGTTGAGTGCGCCGCTATCCGATAGGGCCAGATCATAGAGATCGTCCAGCAAACACCCTAGGGTCATTAGCCGTCCGTGCAACTGCTCCAGACGCGCCTTGGTGCAGGGTCTGATCCCATCGATCAAGGCGTCCAGCTCCGCTCGGGCGACGGCAAGCGGCGTGCGCAGCTCGTGGGAGACATCGGCCATGGCGCCGCGGCGCAAGGTCTCGCTGCGCTCCAGCGCCAATGCCAGGTGGTTGAAGTCCTGCGCCAGCTCGGTCAATTCATCCCGGCCCTTGAGTAACACGCGAGCCCCATAGTCGCCCTTCGTCAGTTGACGGGCTCCGGCGGCGACGGCTCGGATCCGTCGCAGCAGCCGGGTGCCGAGGATTGCGCCCAGCATCAGGGCCAGGGTCAATGCGGTGAGGCTGATCCAGAGCAGCGAGCGATTGTGCTGACGGTTGAAGCGCTGTGCCAACTCATCCTCAAGCCAGATCGGAGACGACAGACCCAGCCATCCCACGACCGCATCATCGACAATGAGCGGACTGAGCACCTCGCCCTCGATTTCACCGACGATGTGTCCTGCGATCTGGTTGCGCGCTGCGTCCAGCAGACGCAGCCGATCGAGTAGTTGCTTGTTTCTCCTGGGAGGCGGCCTAAAGCCGGGGGGCGGTCGCGGGTTGTCCGATGGGTGCATGCCTGCCGGGGCGAGCCGCGCCGCATCCGTGCGGCCGGGTTGCCCTGGCCGATCTGGAGGCGGAAACGCAAAGTCGTCGTCGAATGGCGGGGCGTTCGGTGGACCGAGCCCTGGCTCGCCAAAGGGGCCGGGCGGACCCCAATCCCGCCGCATCGGTGGGACCTGTGATCGCACTGCGTCCTCGCTGGGCCGGTCCGACACTGCTTGCGATTTGGCCACGCCCGGGCCGATCTTGGGCGCCATGGCGTCATCGACGAGCCGGGGCCAGGCGCCGGGGTTGTCGGCGACGAAGTTCCAGGAGCCCTGCTCGCGATAGGCCTCTAGTAAGGCATCCGCCACGGGTGTGATCCGTTTCAGCTCCTGCTGGCCCAAATAGTCGAGAAAGCCGTGCTGGAAACTCCAACGCGCGGCCAGTCCCATACCGACAACAGAGAGGGTGCTCGTCAGTCCGAGCACCAGCAAGAGTTTCCCCGTCAGACCGATGCGCATCGGTCCAGCCCAGCTCGTCGCGCTCCGCGCATCCTCCTAATCATCAGCATTGCCTCTTCCATTCAGGGGCACTATCGACCTTCACCGGGGAATCCAAGTCGCTCAGGATGGCTTGGATCACCCGCTCTTCTTCAATGACCTGTCCGCGCGCCCGCATGGCTCGACTCAGCTCCGGATCCCAGGCTGCGATGACCAGTTCATCGGTCAATGCCTTGCCCGAATCCGCCGCCTCCAGGTAATCCGCTGCATCCATGCGCCAAGGGACGGCGCCGTGACGATCGATGATGCCGTTGGCGATGCGGATGCCGGGCCAGTCGAAGTCACCGTGGTATCTGAGCCGGGCGCCGGCCTCGACGAGCTGGTTCAGCAGCGTGATGACCGCCGCGCTGGGTTGGCCTCGGGTGCAGATCAATGGGGTGCAATTTAGACCCAGGGCATTCGCCGCCTCGGCGACGACGGCGGGGTTTTCACAGATCGAGATCGGGGTCGCGCCTGGGGTCCAGATTGGCGGGTCTCGCAGCAGCTGCCTCAAGGTGAGGTAGAGCGGTTCGCCGCTGCCGGCGGCGGTACGGATGATGGCTGCGCTGGCGCCGTCTCCAGCGGCGGGCAGATTCAGGGCCAGGACGGTGCTGCTGATGCCGCCGCCGACCAGGACGCCGGCAGCCGCCCAGAGTTCATCGGTGGAGCGCGTCTGATCATCGACGCACAGGGCACGTTTGACCAGGGTGGCCACGGGCCGACCCTCGTCCAGACCGTGGGCGTCGCCGAGACAGTCGGCCGCCAGCGTGCTCAGGGTCTTGCCGCGTTGCGGGAGACACTGAAGGACGCTCAGGGCTTGGCGCAGGAGCCTTTCGGCCCGTGCGGGATCCTGATCCGCGAGCCGCTTCAAGAGGCCCTCGCGCTCCAATGCCGCGAGCCAGGTGGTCGCATCGAGGCGTTTCGCCTCCGCGCCCTGGCGGTCGAAGACCTGCCGCCAGGCCCGCTGTCGGTCCTCACGCTCCGCACCGAGATTGCGGAGCGGTCCACCAAGGGCTTCGATGGCCGTGCGCAGAGTCGGGGCCAGATCGGCGCGTTGCAGGATGTCTTCCAAGTGCTGCAAAGGCAGGCCGAGTCGGTTGCCGCTGCTGGGCCGGCGACCCAGCAGCTCGTCCAACGCTCGGCGCTCTTGCTCCGTCGGATTGGCGATGGAAACCCGCTCCGCGCCACCACGCTCCAGTCCGACCCGAACTGCCTGCATGATGCGCGCGAGCTCCGGGCGATCCAACAAGGCTTTGAGCCGTGGCAGGTCGACCCCGGGAGGGTCAGAACAGAGGTGGCTGTGAGTCATTGGCGTCTTGATTCGCGAGTGCCGGTTCTTCGGCGACCGGGGGGCTCATCGGCGGCGGCTCGTCGATACGGCGCTGGCTGCCGTCCCAGGTCCAGCGCGAGAGATAGACGGCGTCGATGCCTTCGTGGCGCACCAGCTGGGCGATGGCAAGCCCTGGCACCTCGGCATAACAGCCCCATTCGCGCTCGCTGGTGAGCATGAAGTCGAGGTCGAATTGGGCCATGAGCCCCAGGCATTTGGCGCGGGAGTCGTCGTCGATGCCGGCGAAGGCCTCGTCGAGCATGACCAGACGCGGCGCCTCGGGTGTGGCGCTGCCGTAGTGGCTGGAGGCGGCGGCGAACAGCGGCAGGGTGACCACCAATGCCCGCTCGCCGCCGGAGGCGGGTCCGTAAGCGGGCCGCCAGCGACCGCCTTGCCAGCGCTCGACGGTGAATCGGTGCCAGCGGCGGTAGTCCAGGGCATGGGCGAGATGTTGGATCAGGGTGCCGCCGTCGTCGGACTGGCGGACCTCGTCGATGCGCCGTTGCAGGAACTCGCCCACCGCGCTGCGATCCTCGTTGGACCAGGCGGCGACGGTCTGGCGCAACAGCCGCTTGCGGGCCTCGGCGAGACCGGCCGGTGCCGCGCCGGACTCCTCGTCCAGTGGCACCCAGGCCAGACGCAGCTTCATGCCGGTGCTGGTGGGGCGGTGCTCCAATTCCTGGTTGATGCGCTCCACCATGCGCTCGCCGTCGCCGATGAGCTGTTGCAGGTGGGTAGCCACATCGCTCATCAGGTGGGCCTCAAGCAGCTCGCGTTCCTTGGCGTCGAGCAGGGCCTTACGCTCGGCGACCTCGGCGTCCAGGTTTTCGGCCAGCTCGTCCGGACCGCAGGGACGGGATTGGAAGATGACGCGCACCAGCAACAGCTCACCGTCCTGCTCGATATGGGCGGAATGGTTGTAGCGGGACAGGGTCTGCTGCAAGGGCTGGAAGCGGTCGTAGAGTCCCTGCTGCTGACGGCGCCAGGCGTTGTCGTCGTGGTCCACCGCCTCCAGGGCCTGTTCCATCTGCCGGGCCAGGCGCACCGCCGGGTCCACCGGCCAGGGGGTGTCGCGCTCCGGGGCTTCAAGCTCTGGGGCGGCGATGCGCAAGAGGCCGACTCGGGTGAAGCAGGTCAGGATCTCGATGGCGCTGCGGCGCTCCTGGTCCTTCTCTTGGAGACTGGCGGCGAGGCTGGCATGGCGCTCGGAGTAGCGGGTGGCCTCGGAGATGGCTGCGGCGTGCTTGATGCGATTGTCTTTGTGATCGTCTTCGAGTCCCTGAATGTGCGCCTCGGTTTCGCGGATACGCCGCTGCAACTTCTCGACGCCTTCGCCGAGGGTCTCGCGCAGGGTGTGCCAGATCTCCTCGGCCTCGCGCTGGCCGGTCTTGGCGCGATCCAACTCGTCGGCCTGCTCGGCGCGGCGTTCCGCCAGCTCGGCGGCCTGCTCGGCCAATTCGCTGGTCCGCTGTAGTCGGTCCCAATGATGGCGCAGACTGGGCCAGAAGCCCGCCGCCAGCGTGTTGTACTGGGTCAGGGCCTCGGCGACCCGGTCGAGACCTTGGGTGTCTGCGGGCAGGTCAAGATCCAGGGCGGCCTTGTCGCGCGCATCCCGGCAGCGTTCGGTGGCGGCCTTGCTCTGCTCCAGGATGGCGGTCAGGTGCTCGACCGCGTCCCTGCTCTCTGCCAGGCGCTGGCGCAGGTCGTCATGGCGCTGGTGGGCCGCGCGCAGGGCCTGGTCATCCGGCAGGGCGTGCCATTCTCGGTCCAGGGTTGCCAGCTGGTTTTCCAGCCGCTCGATGTCCACGCTCAGGGCCAGGATCTGCGCTTGCAGCGCTTCCAGGGCCTCGGCGATCTCCCGCAAGCGTCGCCGCCGGGCTGCTTCCCGCGCCGCATGACCAATGTAGGCGGGCTCGGCCTTGCCCCAGGCACCGGATGCGGGACCGAGACACCAGCGGCCCTCGCCGTTGACCCAGGCGGGGTGCGCCTGCTCGCCCCAGCCGATGCCGGCGAGGATGCCGGCCAGCGTCTCGGGTTCGATCCTGGCCGCGGCGGCGTCCTTGGGGTCGATGGCGATTTTGAGGGCCTGCCGTAGGTTGCGGTCCGCGGGTGCGATCGGCCCGAGCATCCGGTCCCAGGTCTTGCCATCGTGCAGCGTCCCGTCGGGCATGACCCAGGCGTCCAAGAGGCCGCTGGACTCCAGGGCCGCCTCAAGCCCTGCCCGCTCGTCAGCGGCCAGGCTGTCTGCGAAGTCTACGAGTTGCCAGAAGGGCGCGCCTTCCAGGTCTTTGCGCGCCTCCGGATCGCGGCTGTATGGGATCGGCGGCTCGGCAAGCTCGCCCTGCTCAATGCGGCCTTGTTCCGCTGCGAGCGCGGTGACGGCGGCTTGGGCCTCCGCGCGGGCACGGGCAGCCGCCTCCTTCATGCTGCGCAGACGGTCCCTCGCGCCGTTGTAGCTCTGCCGCAGGGCATGCTGCGCGGGGTTGTCGCCGGACAGCGTTTGGCACCAGTCCTCAAGCTCGGCGAGCACGGCCTCCGGGTCTTCCAGGCGCAATTCACGATTGGCCTCCAGTGCATGACGCAGGGCCGAGACCAGCGCCGTGCCTTGCTGGTCGACGGCCTCGGCGGCTTGGACGCGGTCTTGGTCCAAGCGCTCCATCTGTTCGATGGCCCGCTCACGTTGCTCCCGGTCCCGTCGCTCCTCTTGTCTGGCCTTTTCCAATGTCTGGATGAGACCACGGACTTGCGCAATGGCCCCAGTGCGACGCTCGACCTGAGACCGGACGGTCTCGGCGGCCTTGCCGATGGCCGGGTCCGAGCCGGATCGCGGACCCGGACCGCCATCGGGCAGCTCCAAGGGGGCGAGCGCGCCTTCATGGGCATTGGCGATGCCGGCTATGCGTGCTGGCTCGATCCAGGCGCTCAGTTCTCGACCCCGAGCCTCGCTCTCTTGGGCGCACGCCTGCTGTTCCGCAGCCAAGCGGGCTTCCTGGCGATTGGTGTCACCGACCAGGCGTTCGAGCTTGACCTGGAGGGTCTGGCAGTGCCCGCGCCGTTCCGCCGCGCGGGTCTCGGCCTCCTTGAGCCGGTTGGCGTCGCGCATCTCGGGGCTGTCACGCAAGGTCTGCAACTGGGTGCGGCTCTGCCGGAGCTTGAGGTCGAGGAATCCCTGGCGCCGTTCCTCATGGGCCTGGGCCGCTTCGGCCTCGGTCAGGGCCTGGGCGGTCTCGCGCAGCTCCGTCCCAACCCGTTCCCAGGCACTCTGTGCCTGACGCACGGCTTGCGCCCGGCGCCGGGCCGCCACGGCGCAGTAACCACGGTAATGCTGAAGGAAGTCGCCGACGGAGGCGCGGGCCTCATTGAGCCCGTCCAGGGTCTTGCGCTCTTCCTCAAGGTTGCGGAAGGCGTCCGCCACGTCGTTGAGCACGGCCTGATCCAAGGGCGGCAACGCCTCGGTCAGGGCCGAGGACAGTGCCTTTTCGTCCGGGCGTTTGGACAATTGCGGCTGGCGCAATTGGATCAGCAGATTGAGCAGTGCCTCGTAGCGATGGGGGCCGAGCCGGAAGAGCAGCGCGTCGACCCGGGCGCGGTACTGGGCGGAGCTGGTGTGCAGTTCGCCCCGGTCGCCCAGTGCATCGAGGAGCCGATCCCTGGACAGGGCGCGGCCGTTGCCGTCCACCAGCATCAGGTCGCGGCGCACGCGCTGAGGGGTGATGAAGAACCAGCGCTCGGGCGCGCCGCGTCCGGCCACGGCGCGCATGCCGCAGCCCAGGGTGCAGAACTCCGGTGTGCCCTCATTGTCCCGGCCGAATTCCATCCAGACATAGCCCAGGCGCTCCTGATACTGGCCGCCGAGCAGGAGATTCCATTCCATGCGCTTGCCGGGATCGCCATCCGGCTCGACGCGCGAGGGGATGAGCTGCCCGTCCAGCAGGAAGGGCAGGGTCATGGCCAGCACCTTGGACTTGCCGGTGCCGTTGTTGCCGCGCAGCAGCAGGTTGCCGTCCCTGAGCCAAATCTCCTCGTCGTCGTAGTGGAAGAGGTCCACGAGGCCCAGACGCAGAGGTTGCCAGCGGGGGCGCAAGGGCAGGGGGGCGTCTTGGATTTCGTTCATCTACAAGAAGGGGTGTTGAACCGGGGCATTGGGGTCAGGTCTTGCAATCAAGCACCCTTTGGCTTGGTGGGTAGGTCCACTGGCGATTCAATCCCGTTTTCAAGCTCGTTTTCAAACCGGCGCACGGCTCGACTGACGGTGGAA
>NZ_JAAIJR010000239.1 GCF_010915725.1 Thiorhodococcus mannitoliphagus | reverse complement strand
GTTTGCGCGTCATCTCAACCCTCCGCTTGCCTTCACTTTACGCTTAGAGGGCTGTCTCAAATTTCGGGTCCACTATAACCTGAGCAACAAGGGCGGCCGAGAGGCCTGGACCAGCATGCTGCAAAGCGAATTGGTTCGTCCATGACGCTAAGGAACCTTTGCCCCTTGCCGCTCGAACTCAGTCCGACGCACCCCTGAGTGGCGGTCGCGCCAACAGATAGATGAGGACGCCAAAGAGCGGGAGTACGGCGACGAGCACCTTCCAGAGGCGTCCGTGGACCTTTCTCCGTCGCATGTCGTCCATCGCCAGGAATGGAAGCACGAGGAGCAGCAGCACCAGATCGAGGGTCATGATGTGGACCAGCGGCTTGGTCTGCCACAGGTCCAGGTAGGCCTGGAGGGATCCACCGGCACCGACGATCACCAAGAGGATCGAGACGATCAGGAGGATCGCCGGTCCGGTCCGCGTGTCCAGCCGCTGTTGGAGACGGGACTTGGCTCCCTCCGCGTCTTGGCCCCAGCGGCGCAGTGCCACGTAGAAGAGGATGCCAAAGGCGCCGGCAAAGAACGACAGGATCACGAAGGGCCACGCAGGAAGCGGCTGCTCCTTGCCATCAAAGAGCACCAAGAGGGCGTAGGTCATGGGAATCACGCCAAGGAGATTGAAGACCATGAAGACGAGGGGCTCCACGGCAGCGAGATTCCCGGTGACCGATGCCATCACCACGTGGAGGCTATAGCCATCCTCTGGGGGCAAGAGGACCTGGCTGGCAAAAAAACCGTACAGCGGGAAGAGGATCCAGAGCACCCAGATCAAGACTTGTGGAAACTTGAGTGATTGCTTCAAAGCCTCTGCGAGCTTTCTCATGATTGATGAGCACCCCCAGTGATTGAGACCACACCTGCGCTGGCCTGTTGTCTTCAGCGCAGCGGATATTGACCTTCGGCCGCAGCGCAATCGGGATTCGCAGCCGAGTTCCCGACCTCAGGGCTCGAGCCGGGCTTAGGTCAGCCGCGACCCGAGCCCTTTTTCCTAGCTTTTCTCCAGGTCGAAGCGGTCGGCCGTCATCACCTTGGTCCATGCGGCGACGAAGTCGCGGACGAAGGTTTCGTCACCATCCGCCGACGCATAGGCCTCGGCGACGGCGCGCAGCTCTGCGTTTGATCCAAAGATCAGGTCCACAGGCGACGCCGTCCACTTCAGCTCGCCCGAGACGCGGTCGCGTCCGTCATAGATGCCGTCCGCATCTTCGGACTTGGACCACTTGGTCGACATATCGAGCAGATTGACGAAGAAGTCGTTGCTCAGCGTCCCGGGACGATCAGTCAAGACGCCATGCTCGACGCCACCGGCGTTGGCGCCCAGAGCCCGCATGCCGCCGAGCAATGCTGTCATTTCCGGTACGGTCAGTCCTAAGAGATCCGCGCGGTCGACCAGCATTTCCGCCGGCGACAGGCGGCTGTCGCTCTCGAAGTAATTGCGGAAGCCATCCGCCGTCGGTTCGAGGACGGCGAAGGATTCGATATCAGTCTGCTCCTGGGTCGCATCCGCGCGGCCGGGCTTGAAGAGCACCTCCAACTCGTAGCCGGCTGCCTGCGCCGCCTGTTCGATGGCGGCCGCGCCGCCGAGGACGATGAGGTCGGCAAGGGATACCTTTTTGCCGTCGGGCGCCGAGTCATTGAAGTCCTTCTGGATGACTTCCAGCGCGCTCAGCGCCTGCGCCAGTTCGAGTGGGTCATTGACCGGCCAGTCCTTCTGCGGGGCTAGGCGAATGCGTGCGCCGTTGGCGCCACCGCGCATGTCCGAGTCGCGATAGGTGGCGGCCGATGCCCACGCCGTCCGCACCAGTTCGGCCGTGGAAAGACCAGAGTCGAGGATCTTCTTCTTGAGATCGGCGATATCCGTCGCGTCGACGCGTTCGTAGGTGACCTCAGGCACTGGGTCCTGCCAGATGAGTATTTCGTCGGGTACCTCGGTGCCCAGGTAGCGTGCCCGGGGCCCCATGTCGCGGTGTGTCAGCTTGAACCACGCCTTGGCGAAAGCGAGCTCGAAGGCTTGCGGGTTCTCCAGGAAGCGCTTGGAGATCTCGCGATAGGCGGGATCGAACTTCAGTGCCAGGTCTGTCGTGAACATCATGGGTGCGTGCCCTTTGCCCTCGACGTGCGCGTCGGGTACTGTGTTCGCCCCTGCTCCATCCTTGGGCTTCCACTGAATTGCGCCGGCGGGGCTGCGCGTCTGCTCCCATTCGAAGCCGAACAGGTTGGTCAAGTAGAGCATCGTGAACTTCGTCGGAGCTGCTGTCCAAGCACCTTCCAGGCCGCTGCCGATCGTATCTTCGGCATTGCCCTTGCCGCACTTGTTGGCCCAGCCGAGACCTTGTTGCTCCGTGGCGGCGCCCGCTGGCTCTGGTCCCACGCATTCGGATGGTTTGCCCGCGCCATGGGTCTTGCCGAAGGTGTGGCCGCCGGCGATCAGGGCGACCGTTTCTTCGTCATTCATCGCCATGTGGCCGAAGCTCTGACGGATCTGTTTGGCGGCCGCGAGAGGGTCCGGGTTGCCGCCCGGACCTTCCGGGTTCACGTAGATGAGGCCCATCTGGGTGGCGGCGAGTGGGTTTTCCAACTTTCCTTCCTTGTCATAGCGTTCGCGACCTAGCATCTCGGCTTCAGGACCCCAGTAGACGAGATCCGGCTCCCAGTCGTCCGCCCGGCCGCCCGCAAAGCCAAAGGTCTTGAAACCCATGTCCTCCATGGCGACGGTGCCGGCCAAGACCATCAAGTCAGCCCAGGAGATGTTGCGGCCGTACTTTTGCTTGATCGGCCAGAGCAGGCGCCGCGCCTTGTCGAGGTTGACATTGTCGGGCCAGCTATTGAGCGGGTCAAAGCGCTGCTGGCCGCCGCCGGCGCCGCCGCGTCCGTCAGCAACACGGTAGGTGCCGGCGCTGTGCCAGGCCATGCGGATGAACAGCGGGCCATAGTGGCCAAAGTCGGCAGGCCACCAGTCCTGGGATGTCGTCATCAACACCTTAAGGTCCTTCTTGACGGCCTCGAGGTCGAGGGTGGCGAAGGCTTGGGCATAGTCGAAGGCGTCGCCATAGGGATTAGACGCCGGATCGTGGTCGCGCAGGGGCTGAAGGTCGAGCTGATCAGGCCACCAAAACTGGTTGGGCCTCGGCTTGCCGGGTGCCATGTTCTCGTCAGCGACGGTGGGCATGGCGAAAATGGCCGCCAGCATGGCTGCGGGAATCGCTTTCATAAGCATTGGGACGATCTCCTCATCTCTCTGTGGTGAGCCCATTTTTCAGGGCGTAAACACAGGTCCCCCTTTTTGTTCTTGCGGGCCGCTTTGAAGCAGGCGCTTGACCCATGTGGTCTGAGGCCGAGACGGCTGGATGTTAGCGGGGACTCTGTGCAGCTGAGACTAGGCCGATCGACAACGGCAATCCATTGGGTAAAACCTATCCTGGCGATAGAGACATCCGCTGACCGCCTCGAAAGGACGAATCAGGCGTCGGGGAGTCTTGGGCAGACGCGAAGGGCCTGGTGTTCCTCGCGGATCTCGTTGCAGCCTGATGCGGGCCGGTCGATGTGGACCTTCCAGTCGAGCCTGTCGGGCAGGGCGGTGCGGCTGACATTGCTGGAGCCGACGAAGGCGCTACCCCTAAGACGCTGTATAGGAACTAGCTCTTAATAATTCTTGACTTAGAGCGCGCGACGAATGCGAATAATTCACTCATAAGCTATTTGATTGTTGCAGATTTGACGAAGCAATAGACGTGACGATG
>NZ_JAAIJR010000238.1 GCF_010915725.1 Thiorhodococcus mannitoliphagus | reverse complement strand
ATAAGAATTCCCGGAAAGCCTCCTTGGTTGAGTAGGCGCCGTGTATCCTTCAGGCAAGACGACGTGGGAGCGGCGCCACGCCCCGGTGGCGCGCCCCTTGCGCGCGCGCGACGATGGGGCAATGGCGATCAAAGATCGGCTGTGGGACGATCTGGCCCGTATCTCGGTGTTAGAGATTGCCGCCGACGGCGCGGGGCGGGTGCAGGTGACAGCCGAATCGGACATCGCCGTCACCTGTGAATTGCGAGTGTCGGGGGTGCTGGAGTTCAAACAGACCGCCCGTCGCGGCGAAGACCCGGTCCAAGTGGATTGGGATGCCGGTGAGGTCACAACCCTAACGCTGACAGTCGCCGATGGGCGCCCTGCTCTGGAGTTACCACTTGTCAGGGACAACTGAACCACGCTTCTTCATTGCGCTGCGGGGAGAAAGGCATCCCGAAGCCGCCTTGACACCACAGTACGCCATGCCCCTGATGGCCATGCCGAAGCCGACCGCAGACGCGGCGCTGGCGGACTTGCTTACCGAGCCGAAGATCCTGCAGGAACTTTCCGGCTGGCGCGCCAGTGGTCGGAACGGTTTACTCGTGATGGATTCTCAGCTGCCGCTGGATTGGCAGCGAGTTCCCTGGGAGTCGCTACGTTTCGAGGGGCAACCTTTAGCCGCGACGCTACTGACCGTCCGCCATGCCAAGCCGTTGTTTGGCCAACAGCCTCTGACTGGGGCTCGTGCCGCCTGGCTCAACCTGTTTCCCAAAAACGAGTTCAATTTTGCCGGCGAGCTACAAAAACCGATCGCGACCGAGCGCTTGTCTCGGATCCTGCCGCGCTCGTTAAAGAGTGGTCTGGATGGTTACGACGAGTTGTTCATGCTCGCGCATGGCGACGTGCATGGTCTGCTCGATCAAGAAAAACGGCTGTTCGAACTCCATACGGCGGCGCTCCCTCGTCGGGTCTGGTTGCTCGCCTGCAATCACGATGGCGCCATGTACCGACTGGCCGAGAGTCTGCTCGTCCGTGGTGTGCGCACCGTGGTCGCTGCGACGGGGGAACTCTCCGCGCCGGAGATCGCCACCCTGCTCAACGCTTGGTTCGAGCGGGATGATGGGGCAACGTTGGAAGACTGGTTGCTGGATAGACGAACGGGCGTCAGTGTGGCGGGCAGCATTCATGCGCTGACGCTGTTCGGCGAAGTGATGCTGGATGATTCCAGTGTCGCGCATTGGAACGAGATGAGCTGGCGCGAGTGGCGTGAAACATTGGTCGATGTGCCGTGGCTGGCCTATGGAGATAAACGGCAGTTCCAGGATGCGCTCAAGGCGATTGATTCACCGGCATTGTGGCCGAAGACTCTCGGCCGGTTGCTGCCGCAGGCCTTGAGTGCGGCGGAGAATCTGGATCACCGTACAATGAAGGTGCTTTACAAGCGCTATAAAAACGCTGTCGGCCAATCCCCTGCCATGTCTTGCGCACTGGCTTACACCTGCTATCGATGCGGACATTACGATTTGATGGCTGATTTTCTCATCAATGGCCTTCAATATGGCTTAATCCCCGCCATTGACCACGCAGAGCTGCTAGGCGCCATGACGAACCTCTTGATCGACATGGCTCTGCCCACGGTTGCCGCTTCTATTGCTGGAAAGCATGCGGAATGCCAAATCGATGATTTAGAGGCGCGCGAGTTGCAAAATTTCAAGCGGCTTGATTGGCAGGCGCGTATCGCCCTCCGCCAGCGGCGCTTCGATGAGGCGCTTCATTTTCTGGAAATCAAACGCCAGAAAAGTCCTGATGCTAACGACACGCGAGAACTGGCATGGCTTCTCTATGTTGCGGCATGGAAGTTACGAGAGGGTGGCTCCGCCGCCCAATTGGTGCGCTATCGCGATGAAGTTCAGAAAGTGTTGGATGCACTGCCAGCAAACCAGATCGGTGAGGGTAACGACGGAGCTGCTTACCTGCTGCGTGCGCTGGCCTGTTATCGCTGGAGTACCGGCGACGAGGTGCTCGATGCGCCGCTGAAACGATGGTTGCCCTTGGTCGAAACAGGTCTGACGATGCCCGACCCGGGGCCATGGGCCTTCGTGGGCTGTTATCTGGCACTGTCGGACGCGCGTTTCGCAACCTTAGGGTCGCATGCCCTGGAAAGCCTTGACCATGCTGGTTATTGGCTGGAAGCGGCGGGTTTGGCGGCGCTCGGAGTCGATCCCGCACGAGAAGACGCACTGATGAAGAAGTTTGGATCGATGCGCGACAAGGTGCTCACGCGCCTAGCCCCTTGGCTGGAGTCAATCGGTGTCATGGTTGGCGGTCGAGATGGTTGTAATAACATTCCACCCTTATAACTCCAAGGTGTCATCGTCGCTCAGGAAGCATGGCGGGATTCCAAATCGCCCCCAAGCGCCTGCGTGACGTGACAATCTTTCAGGGGTGCAACCCGCCTCCCGCGCCCGTCACGCTGCAATTGCCTGGGTGAAATCGGCATCATTTGCGGCGAATCCTGGATAGAGGCGACGGGATTCGCGCTGGATACGGAAAGCCTTGAACGCGTCCCAGAGGTCACTCAGGGCGATGCAGCGCATGTTGAGCATGGCACGCGCGCCAGACATCACCCAGCGCATCCCGGAGCGTTCCATGCGATCCTTGACCACGCATCGGCAAGCGCCTTCGATCACGCCGGAGGCAATCGGAAAGCCGTGCTCAAGATAGGTCGCGTAGTCCATCCGATGAGCATTGTTGTGGAAGTAGCCACAGATTTTTTCGAGCTGCTCAAGGCGTTTGCCGGTCAGTGCGTGGTGGGTACTCAGCCAACGCAGAGAGCGCAGCACGGTCTCAACTTGCCCGTGCAGGAGGCGCCCGGCCTGTTGTTGAACGAAGGCAACCGCCTCGGGGCCGCTCGGAGCCTTGGGGTAGAACACGCGGGCGGCATCCCACAGGTACCCCAGGGCGTGCATCAAGTCGAGCACTTCGGTGAGTTCTTCGTCGCGTTGGGAGAGGGTGTCCCAGCCGGCGTTCCACAGCGACTCCTGCCCATCCATCAGTAGGACGATCGGTTTGTCTGCGCTCGGATTGCGCGCCTGGGCTTGTTCGGCGATCCAATTGAAGATGGTGGCCACTTGCGGGGCCGTGGTGTCGTCGCCATCGCGCTCTAGGGCAGCGCGCACATGCTTGTGACAGGGTTTCGGGCGCTTGGTGTCTCGCACGGAAGGGGCCGGCGAGCACAGCGCCTCGAGCACCTCCTCGGGCGTGCGGATCATGGGGTTAATCGTATAGACCGCCCCCAGCAACGCCATCTTTTTCGTCCCCGCACGTGGGCCAGAGGGATGGAGATCCTTCCCCGCCATGCTGGGCGCAGGCGCCTCTTGTGGTGGCTTGTCCGTCACCGCGTGCGCCGAGGAGGCCGGGACCGGGGGCTTTTTCGGCGCCGTCTCGCGACGCATCGGGACACCCTTTCCGTCCGCCGTGCAGACCAGGATGGCACCTTCCTCCTCGGGCGGCGGCAGCGGTTGTTCCTCCCTTCCTCCCAAAAGGCCGCCACGCTCTGGGCCATGTCCTGCTGGTGACGCTCCAGCGTGTAGACCGACCGGGGAAAGCCTAGGATCCGATCCAGGGTCGCGCTAACGGTCGCGAAAGGCACCTCGACGGTGAGACTCTGCTCCCAGTCTTGTAACAGGTAGGAGGTCTTGCACTGAGGCAAATTCAGGCGCGCATCCAACGGCACCGCCTCGATGGCTTGTCCCTCGCGCGTCCCATAGACGGCGCGTTCCAGCTCGAACGGACCGAACACGCTCTGGTATTCGCGTCGATGCAACGGCTCAAGCCGCTTCAAGGTGCGCCCGTCCGCACCCACGAGGGTCTCGCCAGCATCCCCCG
>NZ_JAAIJR010000237.1 GCF_010915725.1 Thiorhodococcus mannitoliphagus | reverse complement strand
GTGTTGACGATTCCCGCCTTCCTCACCGAGCTGACGCCCTCGCTCATTCGTGAGGCCATGGTCTCGGTGCGCACCCTAGATGTCGAGCATTGGGTCAAGACGCATCTTGGCGACTCGATGCTAGCCAAACGACGGCAGGCATTCAGCGCGCCAAAAGTCGACATGAAAACTGCATGAACCATTTCGATGGAAATGGCCAGAGATTTAACATCCTACCCAGAGGGAGTCCTGTTTGCGGAAGACGTCCTTGACGTTCATGCTCACGGCCGCCGAGACCCGCGCGAAGGTGAAGATCATGAGCCCAATCAGAGCGCGGTCGTGCAGGCCGACCAGGGTGTCGGTCGGGATCGCGCGGATCAGCCGTCGCGCCTCGGTCGGGGTGAGGATCGGCGTCTTGCCCTTGGTGTAGGAGAACTTCGGCCCCCGGACGAAGGACGCCGGGTTGATATGCAGGACATGGCCGGTCACCAGCCAGTCGAACAGGTGCCGCAGGGCCGCGAGCCGCTGTTTGACGCTTTGGGCCTCATAGGTTTGGGTTTGCAGCTCCACCCAGGCCGCGACATGCAAGGGCTCGATGTCGAGCAGCGCACCGATCTGCGCTTCGGTCTCCGCCCAGTCCAGGAAGTCCCGCACGGCGCGCAGGTAGGCTTCGCGCGTGTTCCGATTCCTGATCTGCGCGGCGAAGAACTCCAGGAAGCGCTTTTCCGCATGACCGCCGGCGCGCGCGATCAGCGCCGGCATGCCGGACCCGCCGCTCGATGTGCCCAGACCGCCTGACTGTCGTGTGACCAGATCATGTGTCATGCAAATTCTCCTCGCCGTGGAAAGATTGCAGGGTTATCGGGAGTTGGAGGCATCCTGAAAGAATTTTCTTGCTCCATGGTAGTAATCTTTACTACTGTGGAATCAGGAGGAGCATTGTCATGTCAAATGTCGAGAAGGTGAGTATCGCGCTGACGCCGGAAATGTTGGCCGTCGTGCGCGAAGCCGTCGAGAGCGGCGAGTATGCGTCCAACAGTGAGGTGATGCGCGAAGCGCTGCGGGACTGGAAGCGAAGGCGGACTCTGGAGACGAAGGAGATCGAGGAGCTGCGGCGAATTTGGGATGAAGGTCTGGCGAGCGGGCCGGGGCGGTTTGCCGACATGGCGGCGATCAAGGCCGAGGCGCGGCGGCGGCTTGTCGCAGCGCAGGACACTGAAACAACGCGCGCGTGAGGGACCATGCCCACCATCCAGCGGACGGCGCAGGCCGAGGAAGACCTGATCGACATCTGGCTTTACATCGCGCATGACGATGTGCGCGCAGCCGATCGCGTTCTCGACGAGATCGAGGAGAAGCTCCTTCTCCTCGCGGATCAATCCTCGCTTGGCCCGGCGCGGCCTGATATTGCGCCGGATCTTCGGTATTTCCCGGTGCGGCGGTACCTCATCCTGTACCGCCAGGTCTTGGGCGGCATCGAGGTCGTGCGTGTCGTTCACGGTGCCCGGAATGTGCCGACATTGATGGTCGAGCCATAAGCCACCGAGAGTTTCCAGAACCCCCGATTTCGTCTCGATCAGCGTGCCCGTAATGGTGTCGTCCTCTCCCTCGGTTTAGTAGTACATAACTTCCTTTATGTCCCACACAACAAGCTTGCTAGGTGTAGCGACCCGCAAACATCCGGCGCCCGACCTGCAAACATCGCCATTTCCGGCCCACATTAACTGCCAATATCAGGGGGGCTCGTGCCCAGATTAATTGCCAATAAGCCCACGCTTTCTGCCAACAGCCTGAAAACATCCGCATGGGCTCAGATTATCCGCCAATGAGGCCGGCCCTGAATTTGGCACCCTGATGACTTCGATGCTCCTTCCGGAGTTGAGCAAGGGCGTGAGCTGATTCATGCAAGGTCGATCAAAAGGCCCACGCCCATCGCGTGGGTCCGAGTAAGTCATCAACGCTTAGAAATCCCGAACCTTGATTGTGAGGACCAGCTTTTCGAACTGGAGAAGAGGGTTTCTGGAGAAGTTGGAACGGGGAAGTATAGATGCTTCATTTAACATGAGGACGCCGGGAGCGCTTCATTAACATAAATAACTGATTTTAAATCACTTTAAATTTTAAATAAGATTCTAGCGTCTCTATGACAGGTAAAATATCTATATTTGCTTGAGCGGCGCTCTTCGGCACGCAGCAGACACCCGGGGAATACTGTCTCAAGCGGCACTATTGGGTTTATCGACAGGCGCCGCCGTCGCAGACAGGGACAGTTGCAGCGCAAATTGAGCCAGGGCGCACCTCTGCAATATGATCATCGAAAAGCTGTCAACGGGCCCGCTGACGCAAAAGCGCGATGCCGGTAAGCAGCGACCACAGGGGCAACAAGACTAGAAAAACCAGCTGGAACTGTGCGACCACAGACCAAACGCCCAGCACACCAAGCACAAAAACCGCTGCGTAGCAAAATCCAACCAACATCAGCAGGAGGCCATATGGCTTGCCGGAACGCCGCATGGCACTGCCCATCACCAGCGCCCAAAAACCCATGACTGGCCCCTCCATTATCCACAGACCCTGCTGGGCTCCCGTCGCAAGGGCTAGCCAAGCGGCCTCGCTGGCCGCTTTGACCGCCGGGTCCCCGGCAGCATGCATCGCAGCCAAGGGTGACACCGAGGCGAACAACAGGGCGTCACCGGTGATACCCATCACCGCGTAGGTGACAATGCATAGCGCCGCCATATCAATCAGCGCGCCGTGCTCTTCACGCATTACCGACCATAAGTAACCGCCAATCACCAGGAACGGAAGGTAGAAGCCAAGTGTGTCCAGCACCAGCGACGCATGAAATAAATCGTGTGCAGGCGCGGGCAGGCTGAGAAAAACTGCCGGCTTGTAGACCACGGCGAGGTCACCACTCAGGGCTGCCATATACAAGCCGATTTGCGACCAGGCCAGCAGTGCACCGACTATCGCTACCCAGCCGGCCAGGCGTCTTGGGGCTTCCGTTCTCTGTATGTTTGTCATAGGTGGTCTGCTCAATTGTTACGGGTCCTACCCAGCATAAGCTTACGAGCCCGCGATAGCGCACCTCCAGCGGTGACGCTACTCTCCTGCTCGTGGAATACATTCTCTATCGCCTGCCAGGTTTGTGCAATCAGGGCACTGCTCGGTGCCAACAATCTAGCGGTTTCGAAAATCTCTCAGTCCTTATTGCACATTGGGTAGTGCCACAATCTATAGGATGGCGAGAAATTATTACGCCTTCAAATCAATGATTTAATAAAACTGTCATCGTAGCCGTTCAGAGACCCCTTGACCGCAACCCCCCAGCGAGATGAGGATAAACCCCTCATTCGCAACCCGACGATCCCGCGCCCCTGAGCGATGCACCTGAGTGGGAAAAGGGGGTCCGATTTATTTTGCGCGCTTAAGAGCGGCCGGGGTAAACGGAAGAAAGCTAAGAAAGTGCTCATCAATTGTTTCCCGATGCGAGCGATCCCGCCCGAAATCCCCCCCTTGCCCCCCTTTGCGAAAGGGGGGAAGTTGTTGGTGGACGCTTTCTAAGGTTGCTTTTTGCAGCATTCCACTGCGCTGGTTACCGAACGCGGGCTTCCGTCGGGGTTTTCGCGCTGGCTGAGAAGGCTCAGGATCGCCTGTTCCAAGGTGTGGATCGCAACCCCGCTCAATGAGGCCGCACTGGCCAGAGCATGGATAGCGCGCTGTAGTCAGCTCCGCTGGTGGACTTTTCCGCTCGTTCCTGGACCAACACCGCTGAACCTCGCTCTCGATGCCCGCACGCGCAGTTCCCGGCGCTAAGAGCGACTCCGGGAGTGTCCGGCCAGCCAAGTGATAAAAAATCGCACGTATCCCGAGCAGGCCCCGAGATGGTGCACATCTTCGATACCCTGCGACGCTCCTCGGCCGTACTCTGCGTGATGATGATGCGCAGTCACAACTT
>NZ_JAAIJR010000236.1 GCF_010915725.1 Thiorhodococcus mannitoliphagus | reverse complement strand
AACGGTTCTGCCTGGCGCCAAAAATCATCGGACATCTCTTGAAAGGCCATGGCATCCTCGATACGCGTGATTGTCGTACCTAAGATACTATCTTATTTGGCATTTTAATTATTAAGCATTTTCTGTTCCGGATATCCTCTAAGCCAATCGCGGGCCTGGTCCCGCTCGGAGGGCTCGGCCGGTGTGGCGTTGCCGATCCTGTCAGCGATTCCCCGGACATCGTCATGACCGGGCTCGATCGCAAGGCCCGAAGTCGAACCCACCGTCGCCTTGGGCACGACGCCCGTGTCTTCCACGACGACGGACGCCAAGCCAGACTCAGGAACGGTCGTAACCAAAGGCGTGGCTGGCGGCACCACTCCCGAGAACAGCAGCTCAGGGCTCGCCAGGCACAGGAAACTCAGCTCAACGGGCTGCTCGCGGGCGAGCAGTGCCGGAGCCAGACGCCAGGTGCGCGCAGCCGGCACGCCCTCACCCAACGGTCGTGCCCGCGCCAGATGACGCTCGATCAGGATGTCCGCCAGCGTATCCGGATCGCGTGGAATTCCCGGGATGCGTTCACCGGAAAGCCGCTGGACGATGGCCTCAGCGCAGGCGGGCCAGACCAGGTGAACCCGATTGGGCGGAAAGATCCACACCCGTGCCCCGGGCGTGTTGACCGTCCAGGTCCCGTCGCGCAGCAGGGAGCGCATGGTGTCGATCAGATAGCGCTCGATCGGCACCCCGAGCGAGAGCGCGTCCGGGTCGAGGCGGTTCTCGCGCAGGTCCTGGGCGACGCTGACCCGATCGGCCTCGCGCATCAGCTCACCGAGCAACGCCTGGTCGTCCATCCCGGCCAGCACTCGGCCCAGGGTGAGCCAGACCAGCGGATCGGGATCCATCAGCCAGTGGCGCACCGGCCGGGTCAGGAGCTGCGGGAGCACAGCGGCGGTGAAGAGTTCATGGCTGTGATGGACGCGCTGGGTGGTCCAGCGCAGGAAGTAGCGGTCGATGCCGTGCGAACCGGCCCACTCTGCCAGCGGCTCGTCGAGCGGTTGCCATCGGTACGACCCATTTCGGTCGACCACCGAGAGATCGGCGACCGGCTTGCCCACATCGTGCAGCAGTCCGGCGATGCAGGCGGCCAGGTGCCAGCGTGGCTCGAGGATCCGTCGCTCCTCGGGCAAGCGGTCGAGGGCGAAGAGACGTCCGCGACTGGCGCGGGCGGCCTGGAAGGCGACCTCGAGCCCATGCCGGAAGAGACCCCCGGCGCCGCGATGGTGATGGGTTTCGGACGCGGGCAGCAAATGGACGAAGGCGGCGTAGCGCTCGATCAGAGGGAGGACCAGGGTGCTGTAGTCCTGATCGCTGAAGGCCAGGGCATCCTGAAGGCTGGCGATGAGAGTGCGCTGGGTCGCGAGGATCTGGGCTGTGCTGGCGACAGGCAAGCCTTTGAGGAAGGGCGGATAGCGCGGGATCTCCGGCGCGGGGTCAAGATCGGCGGGCGCTGCGGAAGCAGCAGGGCCGATTGACGGCGACTCGACGTCGGCCGTGCGAAAGGCGGCCCAGGCGGCTCGGTAGCGGGTCATGAGGCTAGGCATCGTCGTGCGCGCATCCGCCGTGGAGGCTTGGCAGAAACGCCTATCCAAGCATGCTCCGGGGTCACCGGCGACGAAGAACGGTGAATGCGGTCTTTACCGTTGTTCCAGAAGAACCCTGACCCGCTCGGTTTACCGTTTCGGCCGGCACCAGGCCACGCAGCAGAGTAGGCTCATCCGTTTCGCACTCGTGGGTCTGATGGCATGGTCAACCGCATTCGATTTCTGCTTTCCCTTGCCTGCGTCATGCTCAGCGGCTGCGCCACGCCGCCGGAGCCGACGCCGGCGCAGACCACCCCGGCGCGACTGCCCTTCCCTGCCTATGTGCCTTATCGTCCGCCCGAATCCTTGGGTGGCGCCATTTGGCGTGGCGGGCACACCGAGCATGCCCTCGATCCCGATGGACAATGGTGCGGGATGACCCTCGACGGGCGGGCGCGGTGCGGGCGGCAGCGGATCCGCGACCAATGACGCCTCCGGACGGAAGCGCACCCGTCGCTGCGTCTGCACCGGCCTCTACCCAGACATTCTCGGGGCGGCCCCCAAGTGTCGCCACGGCTTCTGGACCCCGCTAGACTTGGGCCAACCCTTTGAGGCGGCGTGTGCTGTCTGCCGGAGGCCCGATGAACGCGCCAACCTATCTGATCAACCGCCGCACCCATCTGACCTGGACGACCGTCTCTCCACCATCGGAGAGCGAGGCCGGCGTCGATCTGCCGTTGCTCGGCTGGGTCAGTGCGGGCCAGCCGATCGATGCCGCCTTGGAGCATGAGACCATCCAGGTTCCACTCCCGATGGCACGCAAGGCCAGCTTTGCGCTGCGGGTGCGCGGGCAGTCCATGGTCGAGGATCAGATCGAGGATGGCGACATTATCGTGGTAGAGCGCCGTCAGACGGCTGAGAACGGCGACACGGTGGTGGCTCTCATCCATGGCGAGCAGGTCACGCTCAAGCGCTTCTATGCCGGGGCAGACCGGATTCGGCTCCAGCCCGCCAACCCCGAGGTCGCACCGCTCGCGCTCAACGCTGGCGAGATTCAGATCCTTGGCGTGGTCACCGGGCTGGTGCGGATGGGCGGATGAGCAGAACGATCAAGCCGCAGAGCCGCGACGGAGCGGCGTGCAGTGACGGCACCCTGCCCGACCCACTATCATGCCGCTCATCTCCACTGCCGCGAATCCTGCCATGTCTTCCTTGAACGGCGTCCTGCTGGACCTGGCCACCATCGACCAAGGTGACCTCGACCTGTCCTCCCTGGATCGGGTCTGCGGGCACTGGCAGCGCCATGCCTACACGGAGCCCGCCGAGACGCTGGCGCGCCTCCGCCAAACCCAGATCGCGGTGACCAACAAGGTGGTGCTGGACCGCCAAACCCTGGCCGCCGCCAGCGAGCTGCGCCTGGTCTGCATCGCCGCCACCGGCACCAACAACGTCGATCTGGCGGCGGCGCGTGAACGGGGCATCGCCGTGGCCAATGTGGTGCGCTATGCCACCCCGGCGGTGGTGCAGCACGTCTTCGCCCTGATCCTCGCCCTCACCACGCGCCTGCCAGAGTACCAACGCGCGGTCTCCTCGGGGGCCTGGCAGCGCCATGACCGCTTCTGCCTGATGGACTATCCGATTCGCGAGCTCGCCGGGCGCACCCTGGGCATCGTCGGCTTTGGCGAGCTGGGCCAGGCGGTCGCTCGGGTGGCCGAGGCCTTCGGCCTGCAGGTGCTGATCGCCCAGCGCCCCGGCGGCCCGCCGCGTGAGGGCCGGCTACCGCTGGAGGAGTTGCTGCCGCAGATCGATGTGCTGACCCTGCACTGTCCCCTCACGGACACCACCCGCGGCCTCATCGGTGCCCACGAGCTGGGCCTGATGCGCCGCGACGCCCTGTTCATCAACACCGCCCGTGGCGGTATCGTCGATGAGCAGGCGCTGGCCGAGGCCCTGCGCCGCGGCACCCTCGGCGGTGCCGGGATCGACGTGCTGAGCGCCGAGCCACCGCGCGGGGGCAATCCGCTCCTGGCGCCGGACATCCCCAACCTGATCGTCACCCCGCATATCGCCTGGGCCAGCCGCGAGGCGCGCCAGCGCGTGGTGGAGGAGATCGCGGCCAACATTGATGCCTTCCTGGCCGGGAAGGACCGCAACCGCGTCGCCTGAGCGGCATCAGGCGGGGAACACATCGCCGAAATTTGCCACGACTTGATAATGGGAGCTGCCGTGGGGAGGAGTGGTCGCTCGTCAACGCTGATCGCCAGCCGCCCAGCGCGATGATCAACCGCGATAAAGCGCGGCCGCCTTCCGCGCCTGAGACGCTGTACAAGAAGCAACCAACTGATTTTGATGGCCTGCTTCTTGACGTTTTCTAGCCTTGAAGACCATATTAAACCCCACCTAGGCCGGAATGCGTAATTTCTCCTCCTCTGGATCGAGTGTCGTTCTCGTCCACAGGCGGTCGGCG
>NZ_JAAIJR010000235.1 GCF_010915725.1 Thiorhodococcus mannitoliphagus | reverse complement strand
CGTATTTATTTATCGATTCAAGCCAGAATTATAACACCATTTCAGCGAGTTAATGGGCGTATGTCAGGAGTTCTGCAGTGGAGCTTGAGCTTGAATGGGAACATCGGCGTCTACCAGGGTTCGTCTGCGGATCCAGGTGGTCGCCGGCTCGGCGCACAAATCCACCCAACGTGAGCACCATGCTCGTGAGATGATCTCAAATCGGGCCAGGGCGGGCAAACCGTGGGTAGGCGCGCTCTAATCCAGCCAGGTGCGCAGAGCGCTGCGTGAGGGACAGGGGGTGCCTGCTGTGACGCAAGCGGCAAGCGGGCTGTCCCTCTTTGGGGCAGCCCCATGGCCTCTGGCGCGGTTCTAGGCGCTAACTGCCGTGAGCCGCATCGGATGCGGAGACAAAGCCAGCCTGAAGCAGGTTAGCCGTCGACGGTGATGCGGTCGATCAACTGTTCTAGGACCTGCGCGGCACGGGCGTTCTCGACCTGACAGGTGCCGGCGGCATGATGCCCGCCGCCGCCATAGGCCAGCATCAGCTCACCGACATTGGTCCTGGAGCCGCGGTCGAAGATGGACTTGCCAGTGGCGAAGACGGTGTTCTGCTGCTTCAGGCCCCAGAGCACGTGGATGGAGATGTTGCACTGCGGGAAGAGCGCATAGATGACGAAGCGATTGCCTGCCCAGATGGTCTCCTCACCGCGCAGATCCAGGACGACGAGATTGTCGTGGACAGTCGCGCAGCGCTGGATCTGCTCCTTGAACTTTGGCTCCTGCTCGAAGTAGAGATCGACGCGCTCCTTGACGTCCGGCAGCGCCAGGATCTGCTCGATGCCGTGGTCCTTGCAGTAGTCGATAAGGTCCATCATTAGGCTGTAGTTGGAGATGCGGAACTCGCGGAAACGCCCGAGCCCGGTGCGGGCGTCCATCAGAAAATTGAGCAGCACCCAGCCCTTGGGATCCAGCACTTCTTCTTGCGTAAACTGCGCCGAGTCGCCCTTGTCGACCGCCTCCATCATTTCATCCCAGCCGGTCGGGAAGGCGTCGTGCCCGCCGTAGTGACGCCAGACGACGCGGGCGGCCGAGGGGGCGTCCGGATCGATGATGTGATTGTCGCGCTGGCCGACCCGCAGGGTCTCGGACGAGTGGTGGTCGAAGGCCAGATGGACGCCGTCCACATAGGGTAGATTGGTGGTGATGTCCTTGTCAGAGATCTCGATCAGGCCATCCTGCATGTCCTTGGGGTGAACGAACTTGATGTCCTCGATGAGTTCGAGGTGCTTGAGCAGGACGGCGCAGACGAGGCCGTCGAAATCACTGCGTGTAACGAGACGGAACTTCTGCTCTGGCATAATTGGCCTCCGGCCGGGCTGGCGCTATTTGGCATCCGGTGATCATACTTAGACGCTTTTCGTGAAACTACCCAAGCTGCGCGAGTCTGTGACCCGGTGCTCAGGCTTCTTTGCGATGCCGCTGAAGCCAGAGCCCGCCCCGTCGGAGCCTCATCCTCCAGGGCGACGCTGAAGAAGGATAGAGGACCGAGCCGAAACACGCGAGGCTTCATCATCCGCCTCGCTGTCCAGATTGATCGGCCTAGAGGCCGATCATCTCAGCGTGTGCGGGGATTCATTCAAACCAACCATCGAAGGCCCATCATGTCCGTCGATCCCGCCGTTAGGCAGCGCTTCCAGCGTCTGCGCTGGACCATCTACGCCATCCTCGTGCTGGCCTACATGATGGTCTTCTTCCACCGTATGGCCCCAGGCGTGGTGTCTGCGGAACTCATGACCAGCTTCCAGACGAGCGGCGCCGCGCTGGGCTCGCTGGCGGCCATGTACTACTACATTTATACCGCCATGCAGATCCCCTCGGGCGTCCTCGCCGATACCCTGGGATCGCGCATCAGCGTTGCGGTCGGCTGCTTGGTGGCCGGGCTCGGCTCCATCCTCTTCGGTCTAGCCGAGACCTTCGAGATGGCCTCGACCGGGCGCTTCCTCGTCGGCCTGGGCGTCTCCGTCGTCTTCGTCGGGCTGATGCGCTCCAACACCCAGTGGTTCAGTGAGCGCTACTACGGTGCCATCAGCGGGCTGACGCTGCTGCTCGGCAACGTCGGCTCCATCCTCGCCGCGGGTCCGCTCGCGCTGCTCCTCCAGACGACCTCGTGGCGCAGCGTCTTCGTCGGCATCGGCCTACTCTCTCTGGTGGTGGCCGTCATCACCGCGATCGTCGTGCGCAGCAAGCCGCAGGACGCTGGCCTGCCCTCGGTCCAAGAGCTGGATGGCCTGCCAGCGCATCCGCCACGTGACCGTCACTGGGTGCACGACCTGCGCGGGGTCATGACCACGCCTGCGGTCTGGCCGAGCTTCTTCGTCATGTTTGGCATCACCGGCAGCCTCTTCGCCTTCGCCGGCCTCTGGGGCGTGCCACTCATGCGCGATGGCTTCGGACTGGACCGCACTCAGGCATCGCTCTACACCACGGCGGCGCTCGCTGGATTCGCCGTCGGCTGCCTCGCCCTGGGCTATTTGTCCGATCACCTGGGTCGGCGCAAGGTGGTTATCGTCGGCGCCAGTGCAGTCTCCGTGAGCATCTGGCTGGCACTCATCTTTCTACCCTGGGGGCCTGGCTGGACAGGTCTCATCCTCTACGCGCTGCTCGGGCTGGCGGCAGGCGGCTTCGTCGTTGGCTATGCGGCGGCCAAGGAGGTGGTGCGACCAGGGGTGGCCGGTATGGCGATCGCGCTCGTGAATACCGGCCTCTTCCTGGGCGCGGCCATCATGCAGCCGGCTTTCGGCTGGGCCATGGACCTGACCTGGGACGGTGCCATGCAAGGCGATCTGCGCGTCTACGCGCTCAGTGACTTCCGCAACGGACTCTGGCTCTCCGCCGGCTTCGCGCTACTGGGGCTGATCGGGGCGCTCTTCGTGCGCGAGACAGGCTGCCGAAACCTGACCTTGGTGACACCGAAGACAGCTGCATCATGAGATGAGCTGGACTCGGACCAACCCTGAGCGGCTCAAGCCCGCGCCAAGGAGCCTGCCCGCGCGCACTGGGGGGTGACCAAGCATCAGCCCCGCGCTCCGCGGGATACCAAGACGGAAACAGGAGACACCGACATGCCGCCTTTGCCTCAAACTGATTCCTTGCCCGGTCATCGCCAAGCGACCGGTAAGGGCATCGTCCCTCAAGCTGCGATCGGGCTCGCAGCCACGCTTGTGCTGACGGCGGCAGTGATCCTGCCGGCCTCAGCTCAAGACTCCTTTCTGGGCAATGTGAAGGATCGTGCCGCCAAGGCCGCCGAAAAGGTCGCGGAAACGGCAGGAAAGGCCGCGCATACCCTCGGTGATGTGACCGGCAAGGCCATCGACTCGGCCCAGACCTCGCTCGAAGAGGCCGAGCAGGACTTGCGCGACGAGGACACCCCCCAAGAAACGCGAGCGAAGCTGGACGCGATGGCCGAGACGGCCATTCAGGAACTACAGGAGCAAAAGCCGCAGGTCACGCCCCTGATCGAGTCCAGTGCCGGCTACGCCGTCTTCGACACCAGGCAGCTGAGCTACGGCGTCTCCGGGGGCTATGGCCGCGGCGTCGCGGTCGATCTGAGCACGGATGCACGCACCTATATGAAGATGGGCAGCCTGGGCGTCGGGCTGAGCTTCGGCATCGGCGGCTTCGACACCCGCATCATCATCCTCGTCAAGGATGCCTTCACCTTCAACAAGCTCATCACCCAGGGGCTCGATGCCTCCGCCGAGGCCGGCACCATGATCAAGGATGACCGCGAAGAACTCGCGCTGCGATTCGATGATGGGCGAGCGGTCTTCGTTCTAACCAAAGAGGGCTGGAAGGTCTCCGCCAAACTCTCGGGGGCCAAGTATTGGCCGGACGACGCCTTGAACTGAAGACACGCAAGAAGTCCAGCCTGGACGAGGCCCCAGACTGGGCTTCCTGCGTTCCGGGTAGCGCCGCCGGCTGCCGGGCGGCACCCTGGACGCGCTGAGAAGCTGTCTGGAAACTCTTAGGGAGGCTTCGCCTCAGACCGACGAGTCATGCCATCGGGATCGCTATCGGGATCGGAATCGCTATCGTCGGTTCGATCCCGATCCCGATCCCGA
>NZ_JAAIJR010000234.1 GCF_010915725.1 Thiorhodococcus mannitoliphagus | reverse complement strand
CGTCCAGGCTTCAGGGGCGAACGGCTTCCCGGGCTCTCTTCATAAACTCCGTTTATCACTCCTCCTTATCAATCCCTTAGAACAGAAAATACAAGGGGCGAATTCATTCGCCCTCCCCCCAGTGCCAAGGGCGACTAAAGTCGCCCCTTGAGGTTTTTCAGACAGCCTCTGAAGCCGCCGACCAGCCGCCTGCAAGAAACGCCCCCCAGAGCGCGCAAACACATTGTCAGCAAGGGCGCACGCCCTCCGAGCTTCGAGCAGCCCCGGCTCATCCAACAGCAGTAAGCAAGTGTCCATCAATTGTTTCCCGATGCGAGCGATGCCGCCCGAAATCCCCCCTAGCCCCCTTTGCGAAAGGGGGGAAAGTTGTTGATGGACGCTTTCTAAAGCCTAGAAAGTGTCCATCAATTGTCTCCCGATGCAGCAATGCCGCCCGAAATCCCCTAGCCCCCCTTTGCGAAAGGGGGGAAGTTGTTGATGGACGCTTTCTAAGCCTCGCTCGATGACCACGGAGTCATATCCCATGACAATGCGCACGGATGTCGCTGCGCAGAATCGTCAAGCGAGTCTCGTTGAAGTCGGCACTCGCATCCCAAACTTAAGTTGACGAGGGCGCGAGGTGTCGCCTCGCCGCCTCCGCACCGGAAGGTCCATCATGCCGCAGAGCAACTTAGCGCCCCATCGTCACCATTGCTGGACCGCCTCGGCCCTGGCATGCCTCTTCTTTGCTGCGAGCACCCTCGCAGCCTCACTGCAACCGCGCATCATTGGCGGCAGCCCACCTTCAGAGGGCGCGCTGCCCTGGATGGTTGCGCTCGTCTATCAAGAAGAGCCGCGCGCGCTGGAGGGATACGCCTGCGCCGGCACCTTGATTCATCCCCAATGGGTCCTCACGGCGGCCCACTGCTTCGCCGATGGTCGAGGCAACATCATCGCTTCACCGGATGTCGACGTCATCGTCGGCCGGTCGGATCTGACCACAGCCGAGGGGCTTCGCGTCACGCCCGATTTCTTGATCGCCCACCCCGACTGGGCGCCGTCCCGATACTTTTCGGCACTGCCGTTCCGCAACGATCTCTTACTGCTGCATTTACCAGCGCCCATCGACTGGATCACGCCAGCACCAGTGTCCGGGCCAACCTATGACGACTTCTCAGTGATCGACGGCGAGTACGCGATCGCCGCAGGCTGGGGCGTCACACGCCCATGGAGCAGCCGGTCGTCACCCAGACTGCTGTATGCCGACCTGCCGATCGTGAACCAAGAGACCTGCCAAGCCGCACAGCCGAGCCTAACCGTACTCGACACCACGCTCTGCGCTGGCCCACAAGACGGCACCCGCGACACCTGCTACGGGGACAGCGGCGGCCCCTTGCTGGTGGAGCGCGGCAGCGATGCCCAATGGACGCAGGTTGGAATCACCAGCTACGGTCAGGACAGCTGTGCTCAACCTGGAATGTACGGTGTCTATACACGCGTGTCCCGCTATGCACCCTGGATATCAGACACGGCTTGCCGACCCGAGGAGCGGCCCGCGGCCCCCATCTTGCATCTGGACGTCGATGGATACGGTGTCTCTGCGAGCATCGACGCAGTGACGGGCGCTAACGGCTACCGGCTCTACTACGCCACCGCGCCCGCCATGGCACCCATCAATTACCTTGAATTGGGCAGCGCCACCAGGTTTTCCACCAGGCTCGCGGCGGGAACCGATCTCTACGTCGCGGCGCAGGCTTACAACGGCATCTGCCTGAGCCCCTATTCGGCGATTCAGCGTCTCACCCTCCCCTGAACGCGCGGCCTCCGCGCTGCAATCGCATGGACGTCACCCCTGGATTGATGGCGCGTCCCGCCGCTCGCTGTAGCTCCAGCCTGTCTTGACCGCTGAGCATCACGAGGCCAAGCTCGCGACTGCCCATGCAGCCGGGATCCAGCCTCCTATGAAGACAAAGCCTGTCGCGCGCCTCATCAACGCACTCTTCGGACTCATCGGCATCGGTCTGCTCGTCGGCGCCTACGTCTCCTTCGAGCACACGCGAGACTTCAACGCCAGGGCGATGCGCGCCGAGGGTGTCGTGCAAGAACTCATTCTCAGCCGCTCCGGATCTGGAACGGATCGATCGACGACCTACAGGCCGCGGGTCAAGTTCACCACCGCAGACGGCCAGCGCATCGACTTTGTCGGCAAGGTCGGCAGCAATCCCCCCTCTTATCGTCCAGACGAACGCGTGACCGTGCTTTACCTGCCCGATAATCCCTACCGTGCCTCGATTTCCGGCTTCTGGCAGCAGTGGTTTCTGGTGGTCATGCTCTGCGGGATGGGTGCGATTTTCACCGCTGTCGGGATTCTTCCCCTGTGGGCGGGCCTCCGCGCACACAAGCGCAAGGTCAGACTGCTGCGTGAAGGGCGACTCATACAGGCCAAGTTCCAGGGCGTCGAGCCCAGCCCCGGACGCACCAACCGCCGCCACGCTTACCGTATCGTCGCTCACTGGCAGGACCCCATGACCTCGAAGCTCCATGTCTTCCGCAGCGAGCCCATTTGGTTCGACCCCAGTGATTATGTCGACCGCGAACTGATCGACGTCCGAATCGATCCGCAGCGCCCGAGTAGTTACTACCTGGACATCAGTTTCTTGCCAGAGCTGGCAAGCTGAACGCTAAAGCTCGGCGGTGGTCCGCCCAGATTCCGCGTCCTTGGGTTCGGACATCAGCGCGCCGCCGTCCCCGCTGCCGCGACACTCGAGCCAGCGCAGATAGGACGCAAGTCCGATCCCAACGCCGAGCATCGACAGCGCACCCGCCACCACGCCGAGCCAGCCTGCCCAATGCCAAAATGGCCCGAGAAAGAAGCTGCCGATGCTAGCCCCACCGTAGTAGCTCATGAGATAGAGAGAGGTCGCGCTCGCCCGCGCCTGGCGCGCGTTGCGATTGACCCAGCCGGCCGCCTGGGTGTGCGTGAAGAAGAAGCCAACGGCGTTGATCAGCATCCCAGCGATGATCACCTCCAGTCGGGGCGTGAGCGTCAGCAGTGTGCCGCCCATGAGGATGAGCATCCCAAAGACCATGGCGAGCGGTTGCGACCGCCCGCCCACAATGCGCCCAGAGAAGCCTGCCGTCAGGGTGCCGGAGAGATAGGTCAAGAACAGCAGACCCAAGGCCGCCGGCGAGAGATTGTAGGGTGGCGCACTGAGCAGATAGGTGATGTAGCTGTAGAGGTTGATGAAGACCAGAAAGTTGAGACCGCCGACCAGGCAGGCCACCACGATGATCGGGCTGCGCGCGTGCCCGGCGAGGTCCTTGACCAAGCCGGCAAGGCGCAATGGCTTGGAGGTGAAATGCCGCGACGGCGGCAGCATCCAGGCAAAGACGATGAGAATGACGAGACTCAGGCAGCCGGTCACCAGGAAGCTCGCCTCCCAGCCGCAGGACGAAGCAACCGCGCCACTCATGAGCCGCCCCGAGATCCCACCCAGCGAGTTGCCGCTGATATAGAGCCCGATCGCCAGGATCATGGCCTTGCGCTCGAATTCGTCGCCCATGTAGGCCATGGCGACCGCGAGCAGTCCGCCGATGAAGAGTCCCTGAAGGGTCCGCAGCGCCAGCAGAGTCGCGAAGTCCGGCGCCAGGGCCATGGCCAGGGAGCACAGCGTGGTCAGCGTCATGGTCACCAGCATGATCCCACGACGCCCGATGGCATCGGACAGCGGCCCATAGACCAGCAGCGACAGACTCAAGGTCAGGGTCGTCAGCGAGACGCTCAGGCTGGCGTCGACCGGCGAGACGCCCCAGGTCTGACTGAACAGCGGCAGCAAGGGCTGCGGCGTGTAGAGATTGATGAAGGTCAGGAAGGAGCCCAGGCTCAGTGCCAGGGTCGCCCGCCAGAAAGCGGGGGTGCGCGCAGCGATCATGCGGATGGGATAAGACGAGACAATGCGCCAGTTTAGAGGCGCGACGCGCGCGCCTCAAATCCACGCGTCCGTCGATATCGGCGCAGCCTGACCCTTGGCACCAGCCCGACCGGCACTTGCCCCAAGACCGCCTCGGAATCATCCTGTCGACCTTACGCATTCTTAGGCGATTTACGCGAAAGAACTTACCCGCAGTTTGGTCGGATGAGGATATCCCATTTGGGCAAAGTGGAACTGCGCT
>NZ_JAAIJR010000233.1 GCF_010915725.1 Thiorhodococcus mannitoliphagus | reverse complement strand
CGACGGCCTTGGATGGTCGGACGCTTCATCGAAATTTGACTCATCTGCGAGCATTTTGCGCCCTCAAGGATCCTAGGGGCCTCTACGATGATTTCCAGACAGCCTCTTAGCGCTCGCGGGCGGCGTAACGCTACGAAGCAGAAACACGGCGGCACTGCCTCCGCTACCACGGGGTGCTCGCGCCCAACTTGCCGCTTAGGGACGCGAGGAGCTGCCGAGACCCGAGAAGCTGTCTGGAAAAACAAGGGGCGAATTCATTAGCCTGCCTGCGAGACCTTGGCCGCTGGAAGCAGACGACCAGGCGCCGACGATTAGACGAAAGCGGCGGTGCCGTTGCCGGCCCGCCGCTTGACGTTTAGGTTCGGATGGGAGGGGTTTGGACGGGAGGCTTCGGTTATCCGGCCTGGTCGACGACCTTCGGCGTCTCATTAGACGGCATGGCGACCTTGGCATCCTCCACCGGTTCGTCGACAACCGTTACGGTCGCCACCAGGCTGTCCTGAAGTTTCTTGAGTTCGAGGTTAGCTGCATGCAGCTTGCCATTGTTGATGAGCTTGAGCGCCGCGTCGACGTGCTGGCTGGTCTCGGCTAGCGGCATGTCGATCTGACGGGCCACCAGCATCAGGTCGGCGAGCTTCAGGGCTTTTGCGGCGGCGGCTTGATCACCGTTGCGCATGTGCTCCTTCGCGTCCTCAATGGCCGCGTGCCTCGCCTTCGTCAGTTCGCTGCCAGTCTTCGCGGTAGTCTGCGCTGGCTCGGCCGGCATCGTCTGATCGGCCGCAGCGGTAGACTGGTCGGACGTTAGGCTATTGTCGCGAGTCGCGACGGCGTCCCCCTCCGGTCTTGCGAAGCCTTCAATGACCCGCAGTTCGGAGGCGATCGGGATCATGTCCAGCACCGCGCGTTCTTGCTCACGATGGCTCTTCTTGTTTGCTTCCTTGACCGTCGTCGTCAAGGTGACTGGGCGATCTTCTGTCTTGATCTTGTCAAGCAGCGTGCGGGTTTGAGTAAGCAGTTTCTTGGCATTCGTGATATCGCCGTCATTGATCGCAACCCGCGCCAGTTGGGCATGTTCGACCGCCGCCAAGCCCTGCTCCGAGATGGCGATTTTCTGCTGTGGGCTCGGTCCACCCGACACCGCCTCGATGATGTGGGTCCCTGCGGTCGCCGCATGGGTGTCGACCTGCGTGTGGTGCCGACTAATGGAGACAAAGGCGAGGGCGACGACCGCTACGGCGGTGGCTTGATACATCTTGTTCATGGCATGGCTCCCCAACGTGAAATGATGATGAGCGAACACGGCATTGTTGCTGCCGTCAGGGAGAGTATTGAACACTGCACCTTAACGGATGCTGGCGACTGGATTACATCGGCTTAATCCTCTGCGCAGGCCTCTTGACCAGGAATGCCTTGCTCATCGTTCCGGCCTGTCTTCTGTAAGGACAAAGGTGCCCCGAGCGGAGTCGAGGGGGTGCAGCGCGATCCACCAACAAGAGCGCGGGATGCGGCGGACTTCGCTCTCGCTCGTCCACCCTCTAGCGGTCCAAGTGACGACCAAGGCTCAACTCGGTCTGGGGTAAGATGATCGCGCGCCCGTCGCGGCGGGGCGCCGCTCCCACCGGCCCCGCGTTTGGTCCCGAGGATGCCCGAGGCCGAGCATCCCCCGACTCCCGCTCCAAGCGCGCCGCGTCTGCCTGCAGCGGGCGTTGTGCGCCGTCGGTCCGTCATGTTTCCAGGCATTGACCTCACATCCCGCCTCCACTACCGTCTTGCCGTAGCCCCGGTCTGGACCCTCAAGGCGACTTGGAGTTTCTATGCCTTCTACGCAGAAGAGCAAGGAGAAGTCGACTTGGCAATTCATTACGGGGTATTCAGCATATTTTCACTAGAAGTTAGCATATGGCCGTTGCATGTCAGCGGCAAACGGAAGGAGATAACAGAATGATTGGAACGATCCCAAAACTTCATGGATCATTAAAGAGCGCCTTTGCCGTGATGTTTCTAGTATTGCCACTCCTCGTGTTGTTCTATGGCCATGCACTCGCAAATTCGACGCCGGACGCCAAACTGAACGGGGCAGATCAGCTGAGTAGGCTTTCCTCCAGCGATACCCTCACGGCAACCATACAACTGAATGCCGGCGATCAGATCGGCAAGCCGGCCGATTGGTGGGTTTTGGCTGAAACGCCCATGGGCTGGTATTCTTACGATTACCCCGGTGCTTGGAATTTCAGCGAGGGCAGCTTGTCGGATTTCAGCCCCGCTTATCAGGGCACACTCTTCGATCTGACAGAACCCTTGGAGGTATTGCGCATCACGGGTCTTCCGCCTGGTGAATACGTTTTCTATTTCGGCGTGGATACCACGGTAAATGGCCAGCTGGATATGGGGACTGTTTCCTATGACTGGGCGGCCGTTAGGGTAGTGGAAGCCGGATCTTATCCAGTGGTCGATACCGATCAAAAAACCTGCTATGACAATCTCGGGAGCATACCCTGCCCGGGTCCCGGCGAGCCCTTTTACGGACAGGATGCGACTTACCCCAATGTCGAAACGAGTTATACCGATAATGGAGACGGGACAATTACTGATAATATAACAGGGCTGATGTGGGTTAAAGCGCGTGGTTCAAAGGTAACATGGGACGACGCTGTAGCAGGTGCATCTGTCGACAGAACAGGAGGATATGAAGATTGGCGCATGCCAAGCATTAAAGAATTGTATTCGCTATTCCTCCATAGTGGCGTTAATGGGGCTGACTATATGTCGACGACAGGTTTCGTTCCATTTATTGATACTGACTATTTTGATTTCAAATATGGCAGCGGTGTTGGAGGTGAAAGAGTTATCGATTGTCAGGATTGGTCGGGAACAGAATACGTGAGCACAACGCAACACGATCAGCCCACTGTGTTTGGAATTAACTTTGCAGACGGACGCTCCAAAGGCTATAAGAAATTCCTGCCACCCACTTGGACAGAAAAGAACGTGCTTTATGTCCGATATGTTCGTGGTAATAGCGAATACGGAAAGAACAATTTTCAAAATAACAATGATGGTACAATCTCTGACCTGGCAACCGGGTTGATGTGGTCTGAATATGATAGCAGCGAAGGGCTGAACTGGGAGCAAGCGCTGGCTTGGGTACAAGCGAAAAATGCGGAGAATTATCTTGGCTATAGTGACTGGCGTCTGCCTAACATCAAGGAATTGCACAGCATCGTGGATTATACCCGCTCGCCGGAAAAGACTTCTTCGGCAGCAATAAACACAGATTATTTCAAATGCAGCACAATAACCAATGAAGCCGGTCAGGAAGACTACCCTTATTTCTGGTCTGGAACCGTTTTAGTCGACGGGCCAAGCAGAGAAGGAGCCTATATTCCCTTTGGTAGAGCAATGGCCTATTTGGACAATGTTTGGCAAGATGTTCACGGTGCCGGATCGCAAAAATCAGATGTTATGATAGGTGACCCAGCCAACTTCCCTGAAGGACGGGGACCTCAAGGTGATGCTGTCCGCATCTATAATTATGTAAGGTTGGTGAGAGATATTTAACGGGCTACGTCATGTAGGCGGAAGTTATGCTATTTAAATGGAGATTAAATGGAGCCTAAATGGAGATTAAATGGAGATTAAATGGAGATTAAATGCATCGTTTATTTCCAGATTCTCAGGAGCCACTTCAATAATAAGGTCGGTATCCTGGGTAGCTTCCCAAAAGCTGCCTGAAAGCGCTACCTGACCTGCGGAATCCTTCCATGTGCCATGGTGGCAGACTGGAGTGCGATCTGAGCGCCAAGTGTCCCCATAGGCCTCGATCAACTTTTGGTCCAAGGCCGACTGGCCGGAACCATGGTCGACGCCGGAATTTCCGCTGTCTCAGAGGCTGTCTGACAAACCTCGCAGGGGCGGCTTCAGTCGCCCTTGGCACTGGCGGGAGGGCGATTGAATTCGCCCCTTGTCCAACTCGGGAGACTGCAGTATTCAGACAGCCTCTCAGTCACGGCCTCGTCCAACTTGAGGCCCCTGCAGAGAGGCAGAGCGACCTGGGAGCGGGGGCCCCCCCCCCCACGCCCCCCCCCCCCGCGGGGGGGCCCCCCCCCCGGCCCCCCCGGGTGGGGGGGGGGGGGGGGGAAGGAGGAGGGGGTCGGGGGGTGAGGGTATAA
>NZ_JAAIJR010000232.1 GCF_010915725.1 Thiorhodococcus mannitoliphagus | reverse complement strand
ATGCTCCTACAAGGTTCCTGCGAAGATGCCTTATTTTAATAGAATCATAGCCTTAGATGCTAAGTCCATGGCATTGCTGGACGGGCAGCAAAGGCGGATCGCCCTCTCGGGCATCCGCCCTACGCGGGCTGGGCGCAGAGGGTTGGCTCTGTATCCAGGTGCAGGCTCGCTGGCTCCTCCTCTTCCAACAGCGAGAGCACCTGGGTGACGCTCAGATCCAAGAGTGCGTCGATCTTTTGGGGCAGCCAGAAGGAGAGTGGGCGGGCATGACGAAGAGACAGCCTGAGCCAATGTCGTACGTGTGTAAGACTGGATGAAGCATGACGGAAAGAATAGCCGGGCTGTTTCGTTCGAGTTTTCGGGATAAAGCTCCGCTAGAGCAGGCGATGTCCATAGGCGCCCAAAAATAATCGGTCCCCTTTATCCAGGAGCGAAATGCTCGGCAATTATCCTTACGCTCCCAAGGCTGCGTTTAATATCATGTATTTCGCCATACTGTTTATATCTGAAGGTATTACGAATATGATCAGCCAAAACAAGCTGTGCTTCTGAGCGGGTAATATCGCGTTTATTGCTAACTAGTTCTTTCTTGAGCCTGTTGATTGCTTCAGCTATTTCCAAGCTTTGAATTAATGATTTGATACGCTGCGATCTGTATAGCTTGGCATCAATATTTTCTTTTAAGTCAATGATCTGTTTGTATTTTCCCTCCTCTTCTCTAAATTGCAGTTTTAGCTCGTTTAGCTTATGCTCTGTTATGGCTATTTTTATTTGCATTTTTTTGTGGTTTTCTGACATGATACGATGTTTGTTATCAAGATCTATCAGTATCTTGCTGTATTCTGAGATACGATCAATACTTCCTTCTCCAAGTTCAGAAATGCCTTGCGCAACAGAAAGGATTTTTCTGAAAACCTCATTGTTATGCTCAAAAACTAATTTTACTAGTCCTAGGCCAGAACCAATTGCCTCCCTGTAAAGTCCAGTGATTTCATTGTGATGCTTCTCAAATATGCCACGATAGATCGCTATGTCACTATCTTGAGGGATATATGTTTCGTTACTAGTCATGAGTGCAATCTCTTCATTTTTTGGTGTGAAATATATGCTATAAAGCAGTATCTATATCTTTACCGAGTTCGTGCTTCAAAAAACTTATTGCCTCCCCGAGCTTTTTACCGTATTCGTCATGCACATATATATCTTTGAGCGCCTCTGCTTTTTTGTTTTCAATGTCGGCATAGTCTGAATCTAACTTGGCTTGCTTGGAGGCCAGTTCAGTTTCTTTTTTGTTAAATTCGGCTTGCCTCTTAGCGTTCTCTTTATTTAAGTTATTTTGAAAATAGAAGAAAATCGAAATCAAAAGTAAAATCATAATGGCCGCTAAAGCAAAAAAATATGGGATGGAGCTACTAATGACTTCATTCTTTATATCCTTTCTGAACTCTTTTTCGTAAGCTTGTTGTAGTGTTTTTTTATCAAAATCCAGTTGTGTTTCATAGCGTGCAATTTGCTCCATTGTTGATCTTAAATCCTGATTACAACTTTCAAGCTGGCTGGTTACTTTGTCGATCTCCTCCAAGTTATCGTTGCCGCATCCAGAGATTAGGCAAGCACAAAAGATAATGGTTATCTTCGCGAGCAAGAGATTGATGGGCTTCTTATTTGTCATTATCAACACCATTCAGTAACTATCCCCCGGTAGCGCTGGGGGTTTCGGGATTGGTGAGCCGCTCAAAGGGGCACTCGATTTGTTAATGCTTCCTTGGGTACGGTCGCTCCCCCAGCAAAGGCTGAGTGCTTCGCTCGGCGATGATCTTGGAAGCATTAGCCTAACTTCCGAGGTGCACGATCTTGAGAAGAGCGAGTTCAATGAGTGAATCAGACTATGCTCGACTATCCTGCCAAGCTTGAATTTAATTTAGTCGCCGTGTTTTCACCAGCCCTTTCCGCGCCGACGTGACCAAGGGTATTGGCGGATCGTCCTCTCGGGCATCCGCCCGACACGTGTTTGTAGCTGAACGAGAGCCTGGCTGTAAACTCACCGATGGCCGCGCAGCCGCGCGCCGTGACGGATCCAAGAGGACAAAGACAAAACGCCCCTCGTGCCCGCTCTAGCCCCTCAGCCGTCGCCGGAAAACATGGCGCGGGCCATGATCGAAACCGCGCCCAGCGTGGCATAGTCGATTGTCCGCCATTACCCCGTCTCACGGCCCTTGCGGGCGATGAGTCGGCGCGGTTTAGAGGGTCACTCCCGCATCAACCGCCGCGTGGTCAACAAGGCATCGGCCAACACGCGGCGGGCTTGCCGTCGCTCGAATTGTTCGTTGACGAGCGCGACGGCCTCGGCCCACAAGGCCGCCGCCTCGGGCTCGCGGAACACCCGTGCCGTGGCGGCCGTGTCGATCATGACTCGCAAATAGGCCCCGGGATTGCGGCGTGTCCTCATCAGCCCTTGTTTCATGGACACCTCGTGTAGGCCGTCTTCGTAACCCTTGGTCACATCGAAGTAATAGGTTTGCGGCTCCCCCTGCCTTGGGATCACCTCGATCCGATCGTAATGCCGCGCGTTTCTGGAGAAGCAGGCTTGGAACTCCGCCGTCCAGTCCGCAAGGGGGCCATGCTTGAGGATCAGAAAGTCGCATTCCTCGCAAACGCTGGACCAGATCGTCTGGGCGTGGATGACCACGGCGGTCTCCAGGCTGTGGCCATCGCCTTGGCGGTCAGCGCTGGCTTGCGGGGGCAGGGCGCCTTCGTCATTCTCGACCTGGATGTTCCAGTCGGCGTCGTCGTCATCGATCCAGGCCGCGATCTCGGCGAGATTCGGCTGCGACTCGTCTTTGCCGTACCACTCCGTGATGTCGAGAAAGTAGGTCACCTCTTCGCCGGTCTTCAGCAGGATCCGCAGGATGTCGTAACGCCTGTCCTCCATGAGCCGCAGTCGCTGCGACGCCAGGGTCCAGGCTTCACCGTAGGCGCCGTGCCGGGCGGTCACCGTGTCGTATTCCATCGCGACGCCAATCGAGGCGTGTTCAGCCCGGATGACGATGGCGGTCTCGATGCTGAGACCATCGCGGCGGCTGTCGTCGCTGTCCTGGCGGGTGAGGTCACGTGGATTCGATTCTGACATGGGTTGTCCTCATGGGTTGAAGGTGTGATCGATCCGGGTGGGCCATCCCTGGCCAAGCGTTCCAAGGACCACCGGGTCCTCAGGCCGCCCGCAACGCCCCGCCCTTGAGCCGGCACTCCGCCATCAGCCGACGCAGGAAGTGCTCGGGCGTCAAATCCTCTCCCAGCAAGGTCCGCTGCCGGCAGACATTGGCGAAGTCGCCCGGTGTCAAGTGCTCCAGCCCCTCCAGATGCCGCGCCAGCGCCGGCGGGACCGGCGCCCGCGCATCGCCTAGCGCCTCGCGCGCGAACAAGGCTAGCCGTTGCGCGGGCGTCAGCGCCCGGAAGCCCAGCTTGAAATCGAAGCGGCGCAGTGCGGCGCCATCGATCCCGCTCATCAGATTGGTCGCGGCCACCAGGATCCCCGGGAAGTGCTCCATCTGCTGCAGCAGCTCATTGACCTGGGTACGCTCCCAGCTGCGCTGGGCCTGGCGCCGATCGGCGAGCAGGCTGTCGACCTCATCGAGCAGCAGGACCGTCTGGGTCGGATCCATCTCGCGGAATAGCCGTGCCAGGTTCTGCTCGGTCTCGCCGACATAGGGCGAGAGCAGGTCCGAGGCGCGCTGGGCCACTAGCTCCCGATCCAGCGCCTCGGCGAGCACCTCGGCGAAGGCGGTCTTGCCGGTGCCGGGCGGCCCATAGCAGCAGAGGCTCCCTCGGCCCTGGCGCTGCAGCGCCTGGACGAGGGCGCTCGGCGACAGCCCGCCGGAGAGATTGAGGTAGGCAACTTCGAAGTCCGTCGCCGGCGCGCGTCGCCGCGGTGCCGGCGCGCCGTGCAGCAGGCCGCGCAGGGCCGCGACCCCCTCGCGCACCGTGGTCTCAGGGGCGGCGCCCGGACGCAGATCGAGCAGCCGCCGTGCCGCACCGAGCTGGGCCGGGGCCAACTTGGGGTCGGCCGCCAGCTCGTCGAGCAGGTCGGGCGCGAGCCCGCAGGCCCCCAGATGACGCTCGGCCATTTGGCGGCGCACCGAGCGCGGCGGCGTCACGAAGGGCACTGCAGAACTCCTGACATACGCCCATTAACTCGCTGAAATGGTGTTATAATTCTGGCTTGAATCGATAAATAAATACG
>NZ_JAAIJR010000231.1 GCF_010915725.1 Thiorhodococcus mannitoliphagus | reverse complement strand
CTCAGCACCGACAGCAACCGGTGAAGTTCCTCATCGTCCATGTAGTGCTCCACCTGATTTCGCTCGGGGATCAAGGGAACCTTCGCGGCAGGATTTCGCTCCAGCATGTCCCATTCCACGGCCAGATTCAGCATTCTTCTCAGGAGCTTGATGTAGTGGTTACAAGTCGCCGCCGCCAGACCGTCGGCCTTGAGGTCGGTATGGAAGCGCTGGATCTCTTGGCGGCTGATCTGGTTTAGGCGACGGTCTCCAAATGCCTGCTTCAGCCGTAACCTGAACAGCTCTTCGTCTTTGGCCCAGGTCTTCTTCCGTTCCCGAGCAAAGGGCAGATAGTGTTCTTCGAAGAAGGCGTTGAGGGTGGGAACTGCTTTTCTGGCTTTCTCCTCCTCTCTTGGGTTGGCACCGAGGGCGATTTCGGCCTTCAGTTTCTTCGCCTGTTCCTTGGCCACAGCGAGATCCATCTCTTGGGTGCGTCCGATGCGTTGATGGCAAGTCTTGCCGTTGGCATCCTTGTAGCGCAAGTAGTAAGTACCCTGTCCAGGGGACGTGGATCGAACCTCGACATAGAAACCGGACCGATCGTGATGGACATATTCGATGCGGCTGCGGTCATCCGGGCAGACGAGGGATTGAGCGATAAATTTTGCTGTTAAGTTAATGATGGGCATGACAAGTGATCCTTTAAGACTTCGAAAAAGACTTGGCCGAATAAGTGTTTAGTTCTTGATTTGAAACAGGAGTTTAGTGATTAAAAACTCCACCGAGGAGTAGTTCCTTCAAGGTCGGTCATAAGAAAATGCCACCCTCACTTCAAAAGGGCATGATGGCGTTCGCGAGTGATCCAGAGACTGCGCGATCAGTATGCACCAGATGTAACGCGCGTCAAGCGTCTATCGGCAATGACTCGCCAATTGAAATCACCAGCGACTCATTTCCCTTCTAACGCGCTTTCACTCGGAATGAATCCGATTGAAGCAACGCGTTTTCACCTGGATTTGACTCCTTCCTGATTTATGTTCATTTATAGGGAGGTGTAAGCGAAAGAATCACCTGGGTATTTCTTGATCAAGGCAAAAGCCCATTCATAGCTAAGGTTGAAAGACGGTGTTATGGCCTTTCAGAAGGAAAGCTTTTGATCAAGCTCAACGGGCTTTCAGGAGGTCCCTGTTTAGGGGATACCGGGTGCTTGCGGCAGGAGTTGTGAGCATTGGTGCTACCCACTGATGCAGAACAATGGTTTGCAGACAATGTAGGGGATCGCAGGTGTTGGGCAGGTGGAGCGGGAAGCGAGTGCCATTGGAGCCCGACACATCAATCAGGCTGCGAAGAAGTTCCCGCAAGGTCGGTATAGGTTCGGTACAGAACCAAGGGTTGCCACGAACCGTCCATTATCCTGCTCTGCTAGACGTGGTTCGAGCTACTACAGCTACCTAGGCTCGGTGTTCCGAGCATCTAGACCGAAGATCGTACCCCGCAGTCTTCGCCCGAGCCGGGGTGACGGAAGGGGCCGCAGTGGCGCAGAGCGGCTGTGGGAGCCGGGGGCACGGATGCGGCACGGATGCGGGGACCGTTCCGAGCCGGCTAAGCCGATGAAAGGGATCGAAAACGGCCCTCCGGCACGGATGGCTCGGATGGCTCGGATGGCTCGGAAAAATCGGGAAAACACGCGTCGAGCGTACCGGGAGGCGTCGGGAGGATCGGGCACCGAGCCGCCGGTAAGTCTTTTTGGCGGTTTGCCGAGCCTTGCGTGCCGGCTGCCGTAAGCCAATGAAAGTAATAGATAAAGACCGGCACGGATACGCGAGGGCTGCCGTGCCGACCCGTGCGGGTGCTACCAGTCGATGACGCTGCCGATCCAGGTCTCAAAGTCCTGACGGGCCTGCTCTAAGCTAGGCAGTTCCAAGCCACGTGACCGGTGGCCTCCTGTGCGGCGTTGCACCGCCTCGGCACTTGGGCATAGACGTGCAATATCCTGCGCAATCGTCCGGGCAGAGGGCTTCTTGTACAGCTTGATACCACGCGTATTCAAGATCTCCTCAACGGTATCGGTGGTGCTGATGAAGTCCGGCCATCCACCATGCGGTGGGATCACGCCTTCCTCCAAACAGCCGTACCACCACTGCGAAAGGCCTTCCAGGCTGCGCAGTTTTTGCTCCAGTAACTCCTCGGTCTGCGGCTTGTCACGGACGTTGAAGTCAGTGAGGTCTATCGCAAGAAGCTCCGCTGCGAAGGCCTCAACAGCCCCGCTGGCGATGCTCGCATACAGCTCCTTCCAACGGGCATGATCGCCTTTGTAATCGTCCGACACGCGCAACGCGAAATCACGTCGATCGTCGCGCTCCGTATGCTTCAGATGTTCCGCATTCGTCGCGAGGAAGAACCGATGGTAGCTGTTAATCTGCCGGCTGGGTTGGTATTTCTGGCTGATCTGGATCACCGGCTCCGTCACCAATGACTTCAGCACATTGGTACCGCTTCGATTGCCGACGAACAGGGCTTCATCCATGAAAACGATGAAAGCATTCTCCAGTGATCCATTGAAATTCCCTGTGATTTCGTCGATGTTGTGCACCTGCAGGAAGGTCGCACCCCAAATCCATGCCAGGATACGGGCGAACGTTCCTTTGCCGGTCCCCTGCCCGCCAAGCAGCGTGATCATCACACCCGGCTTTTCCCAAGGCCGTTGCAGCGCGTGCGCTAGGTATTTGAGCAGATACTCGTAGACGCGTGGGTCGCCCCCACAAATCGCCAAGAACAGAAACCGCTTGATCGGCTCGGCGTCACCGTCAGCGGGTTTGATCGTCGGCCCAACCCAAAGGTTGATGTAGTTCGGCGTCGTCTCCCTCGGGTTGAACTCGATCCCCTCGTAGCAAATTGTCTCGGGGCTCATGAAAAAGTCGTCGACAACCTTTGTGACATCCGCTTGCGGAAAATCGGCTCTGATCGCCCGCTTGATGCTGAGCGTGAGATCATTCTTCCTAAGCAGATCAAGTTGAGGTGCCTTTCCCGACCGCTTCTGCTTCTCCAACTCAGCGAGCGCGATGCCGAAATACATGCCGTTGAGCATAATCAACCCAAACATGGCCTGCATCGCCGCAAGTGCATCTGTGGGCTCCTCCTCTTTTGCCACTTCCGGTGGCGTGTCCCCAGCCGATCCTCCTGCTTGCAGTTGATTGGCATCGGGCGTGGAACTCGCCACGTCATCAGAAGGCGTCTTCGCTTCTGGTTGGTCTTCGGCGTGCACCGAAGCTTCCGTGGATGCAGCGTGTTTTGTGCCAAATAGTTGTTCGCTTAACTCATCCTTGCCGAAAATTTGTCCGGTTCCTACGCCAAAATTATCACCGTCTGTTGCTTTTCCTGATCCATCGTCATCGAAATCGTCTTTCACTGAAATCTCCTAATTGCAGGTACAAAAAATGCTCAGTCTGCAACCGGGACCTGATGGCTTTTCTGTTGAGGAATCTATCAAATATCCATTAACTTTCTGCTTTTGACTCAACGTGGCGCAACTTATCTGACAAGAATCTCTAATGACACTATCTCTCAACTGCTGATGCGTCCTCAATTGATTGCCGTCGGCCCATCATCACGACCGAGCGGCCATAATCATAGCAGCAGCGAGTCCTAAGTCAAACCCCCAACTGAATACACGATACGCATGTTGCCTGTAGCCTATCGTTATCAAGTCGATGCCTATAGATGTGCTTCTGATAGGGAATAATTCCTATAGTGCTTATCTTCGGTCGATCGGTTCCAACGTACTGCGCTTTAGCCTTGATATTCGTGTGTACTGATTAAAGTGCTTTTAGCTTGAGACGGCGATAATCAAAGATTATAGGTCCTGCCTGGAAAATCTCGTGTGCTAGCGGATTTCCGGAGGAACACCTCAGCTGCCATCCTCGGCAACGATTGGAAGCAGCAATCTACGGGTGCTCGAAGGCATAGTCCCGCAACAGGTGGGAGTGCTCCGGAACTAACGCGGCAAGCTCGGGTTGGACGCAGGCTATAGGTGTCGAGGCAAACGGCGTCAGCCGACAGGTTGCCTCGAAGCCGTTGTCACAGATCAAAGCGAACATCGGCGCTGAGGCTCGGGCTATGAGTTGCCCCCCGTTTCGCCAGGCGCTGCTAGACTTGGAGAAACGGGGCGTTGGTTGGGGTTTAGGGAAGCTCGGTGGGGTCGGCTCGGTCCTCAAGCCACAGGTGCGTTGCGAGCAAATCAGGGAGGCATTCGTCTGGATAGTCCATGTCCAGTACCATCAGCAGCAGTTCGATCATGGTTTCACCTCTTTCAT
>NZ_JAAIJR010000230.1 GCF_010915725.1 Thiorhodococcus mannitoliphagus | reverse complement strand
AGGCCCAGGACGATCATGCCCCCATCTTCACACACATCCTCCCAGGGGAGGCGACTTCTATCCTGACACTGGGGGCTGTCTGCGGAAAGGTGCGGGGACACTGTGGATAGCCGGTGTGGATCTGACGCAGGAGCGAGATGAGCCTGTCACCGACCAGGGCGTCGACTTTATCGGGCAACAGGATCGTCGGGCGATCGCTGGCAGCGCCCCAGCGGCTGAGGGATTCATTCAAAGCGGCGCCGGGTTCGAAATGCGACCTCACCACCTATCGGTTTTATGTAGCCAGGGCTTCCAGCCCTGGCAAACCAGGCCAGGATGGCCTGGCTACGCAGGCTTGGAGCGGCTGTTCCGGTTGATTTCGGGAAACCGATAGGTGTTGAGGAAATGCGACAGCACCTCATCGACGGGCGCCGACAACGCGGTATCATCAGAGTTGAACGCTCGCCTGGGTGCCGAGTGTCTGACAGATGAGGGTCCTCCCTTGATGGACATCGTCTCGCGGGGCTTGGGCGCTTTCAATGTTGGCGTAGAGGCAGATGTGGTGCCCATCCTGGTTGAGATGCGCCATCAGAGCGAGCAGGCTCGAGGTCTTGCCGGTCTGACGCAGGGTGTGCGGGACGAAGTATTTGTGTTGCTCGATGAGTGCGCGTACATGCTCCCAATCGAGTCGCGAGAGTGGCGGCAGGGTGTAATGCCGAGCGGAATCCACGGGGCCAGCGGTGTTGAAGAAGCGCATGGCGGGTCTGACCCTGGCGTTCAAGCCGCTTCGGGCCAGTGATCGCCGATGGTTAGAGAGCGCCCATCAATTATTTCCCGCTGCGAGCGATGCCGCCCGAAATCCCCCCTAGCCCCCCTTTGCGAAAGGGGGGAAGTTGTTGATGGACACTTTCTTAGTTCCCAGGCATCGGGATTATCCGGAGGGACGGTCTCCTCAGGGAGACCGGTTTCGCGACGGGCGATTAGGCGAGCATCGCTGTAGGCGTCCTGGATGATCTCCTCCAGCTTGGCCGTCAAGCTGGGGTTTTTCCGCAAGAGTCTTACGATGCGCTGGCGCTGTTCCTTGATTGTGGCTTCCCAACTAGCGCCGCGCCGCTCCGGTTGATAGCGCCATTCGAGCAGATGGGCCAAGAGAACCCCAAGCCGGCTTTCGATTTCACGCTCCCGGCTGGCGCCTATGTCCTCGATCTCCTCGGCCAGGTGTTCGATGTCGATCTCCAGAAAGCGCCTCTGGCGAATCAAGTGGGCTGTTTCTTGTGCCCAAGCGTGGTAGTCCTGTTCATAAGGCGTGGTGGTCATGGTTCGGATCACCCCCTGTCGTTGAATTGTTTCATCACTTCCTTCCCGACAACTCCTCGCTCCAAACCAATTCCCAGCCGCTGAACAGCAGCACCAGCGGGTGTAGCGATCGTGGTTGTAACAGGCGTCGATGAACGGGCGCGGGGCTGCGAAGTCCTGACCGAAGGCCGCGAACAGACGGTCGAGTTCGGCGTGCTCGAGCCCGAGCAGACCGTCGAAACGCGGGGCGAGACTGATGTCGATGTCGAAGCCGCTGGTGACGTCGTCCATGGCGATTGGAGAAACGCCGGTGACGGACAGACACGCTAGCTTGCCGCTGGTGCCGCCGGTCGCCCCTTGAGCAGGGCGAAGAAGCTCTTGAAAAAGCCGCCGCCGTGGGTCAGCTCCCGATAGGCGGCCTCGCCGTCCTCGACCAGGATGTTGTTGGCGAAATGGTCGTATTCGTCGATGAAGAGATCGAGTTCGAGTCCATGCTTGGCGAGGACGGTCAAGAGTCGTTGTAGACGCTGATAGTTGTTGGTCTCGGCGTTGATCGTCGGCTCCTCCTCGGCGGGGATGGCGGCCGCATGGTGCTTGAGGAAGCTCCCGATCCGGATGCGCAGGTGCGAAGCGAGGAGGCCGCGAGCCCGCCAGGCATGGCGCGGCTGACCATCGAGAAGTCGAACATCAGGGTCAGGTCGGCGCCGTGCTCCGCCGTCGGCTGTGCGGCGATCCAGGTGTCGGCGAAGGGTTCGTCGAAGTCCCTGGCCAATTCGCGGTCGTAGTAGCATTCCATCACCGATTTCAGCAGGCTCTTGCCGAAACGGCGCGGGCGGATCAGGAATAGGAAGCGTCCGGCGGACTCCAGCAGCGGCAGATAGTGGGCCTTGTCGATGTCATACTCGTTGCCGCGCCGCAGCGAGACCAAAGGGGATACGCAGCGGTCGGAGCGGAAGCGTCTGGGCGATGTCAGCCAATGCGCACCTCCATCCCCGCAAACCGCGCCCTGAGCGCTGCCTGCAGGCTCTGCTTGGCCCCCGTTTCGCCATGCACCAGGATGACCTCACGCGGCTTGACGCGCATGCGCTTGATGAAGTTGATCAGATCCTTTTGGTCGGCATGGGCCGAATAGCCGCCGAGCGTATGGATACCGGCACGGATGTCATAGCGTTGACCATCGAGATCGACATAGCCGCCGCGCGGACCATAGCGTTGGATGGCACGTCCGGGTGTGCCGGCGGCCTGATAGCCGACGAACAGCACATCATGACGCGGATCGCCGAGCATGGCCTTGAGATAGTTGACGATCCGCCCACCGGCGCACATACCACTGGCCGCAATGACGATAGCCGCGCGCCCCGAGCGGGTCAGATACTCGACCGTGCGCAGATGGGTGGCGTGATCGGCGACGGTCAGCACTTGCTCGAAGTCGAGCGGATGACGCCCGGCGTTGAGCCTGCGTTTTGCCTCGCGGTCCCAGTGCGCCCGCAGTCGCGCGTAGCCGGCGGTGAAGTCAGCCGCAAGCGGTGAGTCGAGGACGATCTCGACATCGTCCCAGGTCCGCCCGGCGATGAGCCGGCGCTGGCGATACTGATGAATGATCGCTTCCAGCTCATAGAGCAGCTCCTGCGTGCGCCCGATGCTAAAAGCCGGGATTAGCAGGGTTCCGCCATTGTCGAAGGCATGCTCGACGATGGCGCGCAGCCGCTGGCGGCGGTCGCGCCGATCCTCGTGGAGTCGATCGCCATAGGTGCTTTCGAGCACCACGACATCGGCGCGATAGGGCGATTTGGGCGCGGGCAGGAGCGGCGTGTAGGGTGCGCCGAGATCACCCGAGAACAGCAGACGCTGTGTCTGACTGCCCTGGCGCAGGTCGCACTCGACATAGACCGAACCCAGGATGTGGCCGGCCGGTTGCAGCCGGACCCGCAGACCAGGATCGCCCTCGGCAAGCGTGAACCAGTGGGCGTGGGGCAGGGCGATGATCCGCGCGCGCAGCAGCTTAAGGAGTTGCGCGATGAGCCGCTCGTCGCGGGTGACGCCGACCTTGAGGGCGTCTTCCAGCACCAGCGGCAGCAGTTCGGCCGAGGCTTGGCTGCACAGGATCGGCCCCATGAAACCGGCGGCGAGCAGATAGGGCAGACGCCCGACATGGTCGATGTGGACATGGGTGACAATCAGTGCCAGCACGCGCTCGACCGGGAACTCGATCTGGAGCCGTTCGGCTCTGGCCGTGCCGTCGGATGAGGTCTCGGCACCCTGGAAGAGTCCGCAGTCGATCAGGAGCGAACGTCCATCGTCGAGCCGGAGTTCATGGCAGGAGCCGGTCACACCATCGACGGCGCCGTGGTGGAGGATGGTGGCGCAGGAACGAGCGGTGTCAATCACGGGGCATGCTCCTAGTTTGCGCTATCCTTACCGTCGTTGTTCGTCGCCATTGGTGACGAAGTCGAAGTATCTTAAGGCGATTTCCGGCAAACAATATACCTGCAGTTCCGATCCCGTAGGATGGGCAAAGCCCTGGCGATGAGCTACTTTCGGAGTGCCGAGGGTCGAGGGGCGTGCCCATCATCCCTGCTCAGCGCTTTGCAGGATGGGCACGTCCGTCCAGCGCCGAGGTGACGCTCAAGCCCCGAGTGCGGACTTTGCCCATCCTACCGACCCGCGCCTTTTGGGTGAGGTCATTTCCGGAGTTCGCCTAACAACTCACCGGTTCGTGCACCCAGCACAAAGTGTTTCCTATTGTTGATTCTGTATCGAGCGACACAGCGATCATTTCGGACAGAGACTTTCGCCAGCGGAACTGGTAGGCGATCGCAACAGTGTGTTCCCCAGCAGCAATCCGGTTCGGCCTCGCATTCGGCTGTGACTTGTGGCGAACGAGGAAACGTAGCCGTGGTCATCGATTGGCCCAACCGTGCAGTCTCGGTGGGAGCGGCGCCCCCCCCCCCCGGGCGCCCGCGACCCGCGGGGGGCGCCGCCCCCCCGGGGTTTGGGGAAAAGATGGGGGGGGTGGACACCAACCCAAGGGGGGGGC
>NZ_JAAIJR010000022.1 GCF_010915725.1 Thiorhodococcus mannitoliphagus | reverse complement strand
CCCGATCCCGATCCCGATCCCGATGGCCTTGGATGGTCGGACGCTGCAGCTAAATTTGACTCATCTGCGAGCATTTTGCGCCCTCAAGGATCCTAGGGACCTCTACGATGATTTCCAGACAGCCTCTCAGGCAAAGCGACGATGGGGAGCGGCGCCGCGCCGCGATCGCGCGCCCGCCGGGGCGGGGCGCCGCTCCCACCGACTGCGCGCTTGAACCAAAGGATGATTGAGGCCCGACCCTAGGAGCCCGCTTGCGGGCAAGGGGTCACTGGAGACCGACCCCATGCATCCGGACAACAACCAGGATTCGTCCGATGGCGCCCAGGCGACCCGGATTGCGGCAGTCATCATCAGACGCGCCAGACATCAGTGATGGTCGCACTCAAGGACAGAAAACCGGATATCAGCTTGCAACCCAGGCTAAGAAAGTGCCCATCAATTGTTTCCCGATGCGAGCGATGCCGCCGGAAATCCCCCCCTCGCCCCCCGTTGCGAAAGGGGGGAGTTGTTGATGGACACTTTCGAACTGGCTGGCGGCTCTCTTGATTCACCGCGAACGGCCCGCTAGCCCCGGCAGGCGTACCCAGACGACCAGCCCACCGTTGGACGCGGCATCGAAGCCCAGCGCCCCGCCGTAGGCGTCCACGACATCGCGCACGATCGCCAGCCCGAGGCCGCTCCCGTCCTTGTGCTCGTCGAGGCGCACGCCCCGCTCGCCCAGGCGATGCCGGTGCTCGGGTGGGACACCTGGACCGTCGTCAGAGATGCGGATCTCGACCTGATCCGGACCCTCGACCCGAATCTCGACCTGGGAGCGCGCCCACTTGGCGGCGTTTTCCAGCAAATTTCCGAGCAGTTCGAGGAGGTCGTCCGACATCAAGGCGGCATAGAGGGGGCCGGGGGACTGAATGCGCCAATCAATGTCATCGCCACCCGGAATGCGCTTGAGTGTCCCGACGACGCGCTCGATCGCGGCCACGACCTCGACGCCAGCCTGCGCCGTCGCGGCACCCGAGCGGACCCGCGCCCGGACCAGCTCGCGGTCGACCCGACGGCGCATGCCCTCGGCGAGCTGCTCCAAGTCTGCCGCAACCGCCGGATTGCCCTGCACGCGCAGACGCTCCGCATCGGCGGACAGGGCACTGAGCGGCGTCTTGAGGCCATGGGCCAGATCCGCGGTCCAGGCGCGGGCGCGCTCGACGGCCTCCTCGCGCGCCGCGAGCAGCGCGTTGACCTCCATCACCAGGGGCATGACCTCGTCCGGGACGCCCTCATCCAAGCGCGTCGAGGCACCCGAGCGGATGGCCGCCACGCCGCACCGCACCCGCTCCAGTGGCGCCAGGCCGGTTTGGATCTGCACCAGGGAGGCCAGCGTGAGCACCAGGGCCACCACGCCAAGATAGGGCAGCATGTCGGCGGCAAAGGCATTCCGCGCGTCCGTCAGCTCGCGCCGGTCCATGGCGGCCATGAGGCGAACCGCCCTTCCCCCATCCTTGAGCAGCACCAGCCGCTCACGGACCAAGAGGACCTGTCCGTCGGGTCCGGGCAGGATATGGGCATGCACGGCGCCGGGCTCGAGGCGGTCGGGAGGGAGGAGAATGCGGGTATCCCAGAGGGATCGCGAGCGCTGCACGCCGATCGCCAGGGTCGCGCCGGTCTCGTCGTCGATCTGCCAATAGTGTCCGCTCAAAGGTACGCCAAAGCGTGGATCGACAGGTCTGGGCTCGACCTGCAGTGCGCCGTCGGCGCCCACGCTGGTGGCGGCGAGGAGCTGGTTGACCTGGGCGATGAGTTCGGCGCCGATGCGCCGCTCGACGTGGCGCTCGAAGAGCATCAGTAGACCCAAGCCGGCAACCAGGACCGCGAGCAAAACGGAGCCCGCCGCGGCCAGCGCCAGCCGCGCGCGCAGCGAGCGGCGGGTCACGGCTCCTGGGCCTCGATGAGATAGCCGAAACCGCGCCGAGTCTGGATGATGCCGCTGCCGAGCTTGCGGCGGACCCGGCCCACGAGTACCTCGACCGCGTTGGAGTCGCGCTCGAAGTCCTGCGCATAGAGCTGCTCGGTCAGTTCCATCTGCGAGATGACCCGCCCGGCGTGCTGCATCAGGTAGCTCACCAGCCGATACTCCTGGGGCGACAGGTGCACGGGCGCCCCGTCCAGGCTGATGCGCATCTGCCGCGTATCCAGGGTCAGCGCGCCGATCTCCAGCACCGCGGACGCCCGCCCGGCGGTCCGCCGCGTCAGCGCGCGCACCCGTGCCAGCAGTTCCTCCATGCGGAAGGGCTTGGGCAGATAATCGTCGGCACCAGCGTCGATGCCCTCGACGCGCTCATGCCAGTCACCGCGCGCGCTGAGAATGAGCACGGGGAAGGTCTGCGCGTTGGCGCGCCAGCGCCGCAGCACCGTCAGGCCATCCATGCCCGGCAGGCCCAGATCCAGGATGACAGCGGACCAGTTCTCGGTATCGCCGCGAAACCAGGCGTCCTCGCCGTCGCTGCAGCGCTCGACGACGAAGCCAGCGGCATCCAAGGCCGATTGGACACCCTCGGCCAAGCGATCGTCATCCTCGACCAGCAACAAGCGCATCAGTCCAACTCCCAACCCAGTACGCGCGCATCGGCGCCATCCACCATCACCTCGAGCAGCCGCCCGTCTTGGGTGATCACCTTGATCTCGTAGACCCAGTGTCCGTGCTCGCGCTCCAGCTCGAGCCCGATGATCTCGCCGGGAACGGCCGCGCGGGTCGCGGCCAGGATCTCCTCGATGGGACGCACCTCGCCGCGCTCGCGCGCATGACGGGCACGGTCGTGATCGTGGTCGTGCCCGCCAGGACCTGCGACGCACGGCGTCGCCAGGGTCGCTAGAATGAGCCCGAACCCGAGCGGCTTCAGCATTGCGTACTTCAAGGGATTTAGCCGCCTCTTGTTGAGTTGTCGGAATCTCAAGCTCGATGGCTCTGAGAGCCATCGAGACCCTAGGGCGAAACTGCGGCAAGCAGGCGCTTGCCAGCGTCGTGATCCAGGCTTGCACACCCAAGCTGACCAAAGCCTGACAAGGTTGCTCAGCAAGCCGTCAGTACCAAGTCGTTAGGCTGAGCCTCAATCCTCGCACCCCGCACTGCCGTTCGCTAGCGGTCGCTGGGGCTGGAGGCACCTATCATATCCATGAGGAGCAACGACCATGAGCGAGAGCCTGAGTGCCCCAGGCGCCGACATCGACACTCGGCCGCCCGACGCAACCGCAGATCGGATCAAGGTGTGGGATCCCTTGGTGCGGGTCTTTCATTGGTCGCTCGCCGCCGGCTTCACAACGGCCTTCATCGTCGAGGACAAGCTGCTCGAGGTGCACGTCTGGGCCGGGTATCTCGTCCTGACGCTGCTCGCCGCGCGCGTCCTCTGGGGCCTGGTGGGCACGCGCTACGCGCGCTTTGCTGACTTCGTGCGCTCGCCCGCCGAGGTGCGCGCCTACCTCTTGGACATACTGCGCTTTCGCGCGGCACGCCACATCGGCCACAACCCGGCCGGCGGCGCCATGATCCTCGCCCTGCTGATTGCCGTGTCGCTCACCGGCCTGAGCGGCATGGCGCTCTACGGCGCCCAAGAATTCGCCGGCCCTCTGTCCGCTCTGATGCGAGGCGTCTCGGGGTCCACGGCGCATGCACTGGAGGACGTACACGAGGTCCTCGCCAATCTGACGCTGGCCCTCGTGGTCCTCCACATAGGCGGCGTGCTCTTTTCCAGTCTGGCGCATCGAGAAAACCTCGTTGGCGCCATGATCACCGGCTACAAACGGAGACATGAAAGATGAAGACCAGGATCCTAACCCTTGTGATCGCCGCGAGCGCGGCAGCGCTTCCAACCACCTTGCTCGCAGCCGATGCCGCAGCCGGTAAGGCCGGCTGGGTGAAGGAGTATCCTCAGGCCGATGGCTCGCCGGCGCGCAGCTGCGCGACCTGTCACGGGACGGACCTAAAGCAGTCGGGCAAGCACGCGAAAACCGGAAAGGTGATCGAACCCATGGCGCCGTCCGTCAACCCGCAGCGACTCAGTGACGAAAAGAAGATTGCCAAGTGGCTTCTACGCAACTGCAAATGGACCCTCGGACGCGAGTGCAGCGCCGAAGAGAAGGCCGATTTCCTCGCCTACATCAAGACTCAGTAAGGAGAAGACCTACTCATGCCACACTTCCAACGCCTTTATCCTCTTCTCGCAATCGCGGTGCTCAGCCTCGGTTCCGTGAGTCTTGCCTTCAGCGACTCGGACGATGATGACGAGCACGAGCGAAACGGCGGCTGGTTGAGCCCGCGCGCCGACGTCGCCCCCGTCTACAACTCGATCTACGCGGAGGAGTGCGGCGCCTGTCACATGGCCTATCAGCCCGGCCTGCTTCCGGCTAACGCTTGGGCGCAGATCATGAACCCGGCGGCACTCACAGATCATTACGGCGACGACGCCTCGCTGTCCGAGGCGTTGCGCGCGGAGCTTGCAGCCTATCTGACCGACAACGCGTCCGACTTCAGCAGCCGGACGCGCTCGCGCGCCTTCGCCGTCTCCCTGGACTCCGGCGACAACAGTGGCGAGTCACTCCCGCGCATCAGCACGACGGCCTACTTCGTGCGCAAGCACGACGAACTCTCCCCGCGCATGGTGAAGGACAATCCCGAGGTCGGCAGCTTCAGCCAATGCAATCGCTGCCATCAAGGCGCAACCAAGGGTATCTATAATGAAGACCAAGTGCGTATTCCAGGCTACGGGCGCTGGGAAGACTGATCTAGACTGATCCTGCGAGGGTGGTCGCTGCCAAAGAACAACGGCATCATTCCGCCCGGAGCAAGGTGTAGCACCTAGGTTCGATGGATCAGCGGCAGCACAACCGACGCATTGGCGCCGCAAGCACTGAACCCGAGGCTAGACAACGCAGCCGACTGAGGTCGGCAAACCCAATGGAGAGGACCATGAAGTACCGCACTCGCACGCTCGCACTCCTCGCCGGCATCGCCGCATGCACCGCATTGCCGGCTCTCGGCCAAGGAACCGGTCAGGGCATGGGACCAGGCTACGGCCCCGGACGAGGCATGCCCGCCTTTACCGACTTCGATCTCGACGGCAACGGCAGCCTGACCGAGCAGGAGTTCTATCAGGCCCGCGCCAACCGCATGGCCGAGCGCGCCCAACAGGGCTATCCAATGCGCAACGCCGGCAAGGCCCCGGACTTCGGCACGATCGACCTCAATGGCGACGACACAGTCGACCCTGAGGAGTTCGCGACGGCGCAGGCCGAGCATCGCCAGCAGATGATGCAAGCCCCCATGGCTCCGCCCGCACGCTGAGACAGGCTCGCTCAGTCACCTCGTCCATAGGGACGGGTGAGATCGCGGACGATGCAGCGACGTCCAGCAACCATGGCGCGGGATTCGGTGGATTTCGCGCTCGCTCGTCAAGCGGTTGGACTGACAGCCAAGGCTTCACTCGGCCTTGGACTCCGGCATGATCGAGGCAAGTCCAGGAAACGCCCGTGAAGGGCGTTTCCTGGCACAATCAAATCAAGTTCGGCACATCGGACTCAACACGGTACGAATCGCCGGAGACCGCAAGGCATCAGGACGTCAACAAGTCGGCGTGCTTGGATCTGAGCTTGGCGAGCTTTGGCGAGATGACCACGCTGCAGTAGCCTTGCGCGGAATTGCGCCGAAAGTAGTCTTGGTGGTAGCTCTCGGCTGGATAGAAGGTCGGCACCGGCTCGAGCTGAGTCACAATAGGGTCGGACCAGATACCTGCATCGGACAGCCTGGCCATGACCCGCTCCGCCGTCAGGCGCTGCGCTTCGCCATGGTAGAAGATCACGGACCGGTATTGGGTCCCGGCGTCGGCACCCTGGCGGTTCAGCGTGGTCGGATCATGAATGGTGAAGAAGACCTCTAGCAGGGTCTCGAAGTCGATCTGATCATTATCGAAGGTGATCTGCACCACTTCGGCGTGGCCGGTCGCGCCGCTGCAGACTTGCTGATAGGTCGGATCCGGCCGGGCGGCGCCGGCGTAGCCGGACACCACGGAATGGACGCCGCGAACCTCCTGGAACGCGGCTTCCAGGCACCAGAAGCATCCACCGCCGAGCGTCGTCGTTTCGATCGCCATGAGTCTTGATCCCCTTGTTGGCGCCAGCCGCCGGCCAAGCGCGAGATTTTGGCCGCCAAGCGCGGCGGACCACAGAGGAGTCAGTTGGGGATCAGGCCGTAGCGCTCAAGCTTGCTGCGCAGCCCAACGCGCGAGAGGCCAAGCTCGTCGGCGGCCTGGGTCTTGTTCCAACGGTGCCGAATGAGCGTCTCGCGCAGGACGCTCGCTTCCAACGCCTCGACGCGATCCTTCAGCGTGCCATTCAGACCCAGCGCGTCGGATCGGTTGAGCGCATCGCGCGGCCCACCGGCATGCTGCGCACGGAGCACTCTGGGGTCGAGAAGATCTGCGCTGAGCCGCTGTCCGGGCGCAAGCACGAGGATGCGCTGGATCTCGTTCTGCAGCTCACGCACGTTCCCCGGCCAGTCGTAGCGCGCAATGCACTCGAGTGTCTCGGGCGTGAAGCCATCGACGGGCTTGGCGAAATCACGAACCGCCTCGGCCAGGATTTGTTCGGCAATGGGGCGGATGTCCATTGGACGCTCACGCAGCGGTGGGATATGGACGCGCACGCCCGCCAGCCGGTAGTAGAGATCCTCTCGGAAACGCCCTTCGCGGATCGCCGCTTCCAGATCGCGATTGGTCGCCGCCACCACGCGAACGTTGACCTTGCGGCGCCGGTTCGACCCGATCGGCCTTACCTCCTGCTCTTGCAGCACCCGCAGCAGTTTGACTTGGAACGCGGTCGAGACCTCGCCGATCTCGTCGAGGAAGATGGTGCCGCCGTCGGCCTGCTCGAAGAGTCCGACCCGAGCGCTGACCGCGCCGGTGAAGGCACCCTTCTCGTGTCCGAAGAGCTCACTCTCGAGGAGCTGATCCGGCATGGCGCCGGTATTCTCGGCGACGAAGGGCTTGTCGGCGCGCGGGCTGTTGTAGTGGAGCGCCCGAGCCAGCAGCTCCTTGCCGGTGCCGGACTCGCCGGTGAGCAGCACGGGGATGTCATAGGGTGCGATCTGCCCGATCTGATCGCAGACCTGGTTGATTGGGCTCTCTGGACTGCGCACGATGGCATCGAGATTGAAGTTGCGCTTGAGTCGCTCGCGCTGCTTGGCGACGCGCTGCTCCAGCGCTTGCCCGGTGACCTTCATCTCAAGCGCCAGCAAGGCGTTCTCGCGCTGCAGCTCGACCAGTCGACAGGCGTTGCGAACGATCAACAGCAGATTGTCCGGGTGCCAGGGTTTGGTGATGTACTGATGAATACCGGCGCGATTGATGCCGTCGATGATATCTTCGGCTTCCGTGTAGCCAGAGATGATGATGCGCGCCATGTCCGGCCAGCGCTCGCGGACCCGCGCCAGGAGTTCGACCCCGGTCATTTCGGGCATGCGTTGGTCGGAGATGACGACCTGAATCCAGTCCTCCTCCAGGATGTGCTCGGCATCCAAGGGGTTGGTTGCGGTGCGAACGTCGAACTCCTCGTCGAGGATCCTTGCGAGCGTTTCCAGCGACAAGGGCTCGTCATCGACCAGGAGCACCGTGGGTCGACTCATGCCTGGTCCTCGTGGATGGTGACATGCACGCGCGGCTGCTCGCCGTCCAGCGCGCGAATGATGTCGCCCGAGTACATGGCCCCCTGGCGGCCTCGGCGCCGGTCCTTGAAGTAGAGATCCAGCGTCTCGCGGATCGTCTGGAAGGCCAGGACATCCCAGGGGATCTCGCTTTCCGCGAACAGCCGGACCTCGAGACTCTCCTCGCCGGGGCTGAAATCCAGGTCCAGCAGGCGCGCACGGAACAGCATGTAGACCTGATCGATGTGCGGTAGATTGAAGAGGCTGTAGAGTGCGCCGATCTCGACCCGAGCGTTGGCCTCTTCGAGGGTTTCACGCGCGGCGCCCTCGCGCGTCGTCTCGCCGCGTTCCATAAAGCCGGCCGGCAAGGTCCAAAGGCCGTGGCGGGGTTGAATCGCCCGCCGACACAGCAGAATCTTGTCCTCCCACTCGGGGATACAGCCGACGACGACCTTGGGATTCTGGTAGTGAATGGTCCCGCACAGGTCGCAGACGTGGCGCTCGCGATTGTCTCCCTGCGGGATCCGGAGGCCGACGGGTGCGCCGCAGTCACTACAATATTTCATCTGTGCTCTGTCGATAGCTGGCAAACATGCTTCAGATAGACAGAATTCACAACGATTTTCAAGCAGCGGGAGCCCAAGTCGCCATCATGAATGCCGAGCTGATTCGCGTTCGCGGACTTGTCCAAGGCGTAGGCTTTCGCCCAACGGTCTGGCGATTGGCACGGACCCACGCCCTGGTGGGCGAGGTGCTCAACGACGGCGAGGGTGTGCTCATCCACGCCCAGCCCGCGGCAGGCAATGACGCCAGCGCCCTGGATGACTTCTGCCGCGCACTGCGGGCGGAATGTCCGCCTTTGGCGCGCATCGACGCCATCGAGCGCAGTGTTCTCGAGGCGCCCTTGACCACCGACACCTTCGTCATCCGCGCCAGCAGCGCCTCGCAGGTGCATACCGGGATCGTCCCGGATGCGGCAACCTGTGCGGCGTGCGCGGCCGAGATTCGCGACCCGAGCAACCGCCGCTACCGCTATCCCTTTACCAACTGCACCCACTGCGGCCCCAGGCTGAGCATCGTCAAGGGCATCCCTTACGACCGGGCGCGCACCAGCATGGCCGTCTTTCCGATGTGCCCGAGCTGTGGGGCCGAGTACGCGGACCCGGCTGACCGCCGCTTTCACGCCCAACCCAACGCCTGCGCGGTTTGCGGTCCCAGCGTCTGGCTGGTCGACAGCCAGGGGGCACGACGCGACCCCGCAGCGCTGGAAGCGAGCGACCCCATCGCCGCGGCCAGCCAACTGCTGGCGGCGGGACGCATTCTGGCGATCAAGGGGATCGGTGGATTCCACCTGGCCTGCGATGCCACCAACGCCGCGAGCGTCGCCGAACTGCGCCGCCGCAAACGGCGCTTCGGCAAGCCCTTTGCTCTCATGGCACGCGATCTCGACGTCATCCGCGCCTACTGCACCCTGGACGCGGAGGAGGCAGGGCTGCTGCAGCGTCCCGCCGCCCCCATCCTGCTCCTGGATGTCAGCCCGAAAACGCAAGCAACACCGCTGGCGCCGGACATCGCCCCAGGGCAGCGCGCGCTCGGCTTCATGCTGCCCTACAGCCCGCTGCACCATCTGCTGTTGCAGGCATGGGACCGACCATTGGTCATGACGAGCGGCAATCTGAGCGAGGAGCCCCAGTGCATCGACAACGCAGACGCGGCCGATCGTCTCGGCACGCTCGCTGATGCGACCCTGCTACACGATCGCGAGATCGTCAATCGCGTCGACGACTCCGTCATCCGCCGCATGGCCGGCGCCCCGCGACTGCTACGACGCGCGCGCGGCTACGCCCCGGCACCCATCCGTCTGCCACCCGGCTTCGAGCAGAATCCGCCGATTCTCGCCCTTGGCGGTGAGCTGAAGAACACCTTCTGCCTGCTCAGCGATGGCCAGGCGATGCTGTCCCAGCACCTCGGCGACCTCGAAGACGCACGCACCGCCCGGGAGTTGGAGGTCACGCTCGACCTCTATCTCGAACTCTTTCAGCACCGGCCTGAATGGATTGCGGTCGATCTGCACCCCGACTACCGCTCCACACTCATCGGACGGGAGCGCGCGGCACACGATGACCTGCCACTGCTGAGCATCCAGCACCATCATGCTCACCTGGCCTCGACCTTGGCAGACAACGGCTGGGCGATGGACGCCGGGCCGGTTCTAGGCATCATCTTGGACGGACTGGGCTTCGGACCGGACGGCACCCTTTGGGGCGGGGAACTGCTGCTCGGAGACTACCTGGACTGCGAGCGCGTCGGTCACCTCAAACCAGTCCCCATGCCAGGCGGCACCAAGGCCATTCTTGAGCCCTGGCGCAATCTCTTCGCTCAACTCGAAGCGGCTGACGGCTGGGCGACGATGCGCGATCGGCATCCGACTCTCGAAAGCCTCCAGAGGCTTGGCGATCGTCCCTTGGACGTGCTTAGGAAGATGATGGCTCGCGGTGTCAACGCCCCGCTCACGAGTTCCGCCGGCCGGCTGTTCGATGCGGTGGCGGCAGCACTCGGGGTCGGCGGCGACCCCATTACCTACGAAGGGCAGGCAGCCATCGAACTGGAAGCCCTGGCTGCGCAAGCCATGGACCCAGGCCTGGAGGGCTACCGGCTCAAGGCCACGCGGCAGGCTTCCGGCATGGTGCTCGATCCTGCCAGCCTTTGGGAGCAGCTCTTCGCCGATCTCGAGCAGGGCGTGTCGAAGGCGCGGATCGCGGCACGTTTCCATAGCGGACTCTCCCAGGCGCTAGGAGACCTGGCGATCGCATTGGCTGAAGCGCGTGCGGTGCAGAGGGTCGCCCTTTCCGGAGGGGTCTTTCAGAATCGGATACTGCTGGAGTCCGTGCAGCGCCAGCTCAGCGCCGCAGGGCTCGAGACCCTGCTGCAGCGACAGGTTCCGTCCAACGATGGCGGACTCTCACTCGGGCAGGCCTGTATCGCCGCCGCGCGAGCTTCGCGGGCAAGCGAATGACGGCGCCTCAGCGCCCGCAGCACTTCTTGAACTTTTTCCCGCTGCCGCAGGGGCAAGGATCGTTGCGACCAACCTTGGCCGCCTTGACCTGAGCCCCTTTCGCGATCGCCGGAGCAGGCTTCGCCGCCTTGCGGTCGTCCTCCCTGAAACAGGCCCACCAACTCATCTCGGCCACCGTATCCTCGATCGGCCCCCTGCGGAACATCTGCGGATCGCCCGTTCCTTTCCTTCGGACATTGCCCGCTCGACACTCTCCATGGTGATGAACAAGGTATCCACCAAGTCGTCAGCGAAGGCGCGCTCAATTTCAGGCAAGAGTTCCTCGGGATAGAGATCGCAACAGTCGCTGATGAGCGCGCCCCGCAGGAAATAGGCTTCACGCTCCAGCTTGCCGTTGAAGAGACTCCGGAAATAGGCGACGACATGCTCGCGTTCCAGATCTCCCTGAGCAACGAGTCTGACCAAGGCCCGTATGCAGGCACTTCGCACATATTCGTTCACCTCGGGGTTCTCGATCGTCTCCTTGATCGGATCCAGGTCGTCACCACAGACCGCCGCCAGGATGCGATCCAGGTCCTCCGTCACCGTATCACCGATCACGTCGAAACAGAGGTCACCCGGCGCAGACAACAGCTTCACAAGCATCGGATAAGCAGCTCGCTCGCGAAACTGCGCCAGCAAGAAGATCGCATACATGTGGAGCATGGCGCCGGGAGTGTTCGCGACCTTCTCGGGGTCCTCGGCCGTCTCCCGGAGACACTCCAAGAGAATAGGCGTCATCGCCTCGCGTTGCTCCACGGCGGCCCGCACGGCAGCCGTGGGAAACTTGCGCTCATAGGTTTGGAGCTGCTTCTTGATGTCCTCGATAGTCATGCTCAGTTCGCTCTCTTTGGTCCAAGCGCGTGGTCGGTGGGAGCGGCGCCCCGCCGCGACGGACGCGGGCGCGGAGGAGGGGGGGAGCTGTCAGCGATTCAACGACCACCTGCCGAGCCGTCTCAGGCTGCCAGCGAAGGCTCGGACTGCTCCTGGATCTCGATCGCGTCGACGATCTCCAGCAGCTCGAGTACGCGGGCGCGCGACTCGCCGTTGAGATCCGTCCCGTAGCCTTCGCAATAGGCAACCGCGAGCCGGTAGCCCTCGGACCGGTTGGTGGGAGCGTAGAGAAAGATCTCCAGCCCCATTTCGATGAGGAGTAGAGGCGTGCTGTGGATCCTTCGGACCTGCCCCCATTGCAGCCTCTTGTGGTCGTCTTGGAATGCCTTGAGACGACCGAGGAGAATCTTGGCAGCCACACGGTCTGGCGCGGGTGCGTCAAGCGTCCAGGTATCGAGCAGATTCCGAGCAAGGTCCAAGAGACAGGGGTCCGCGTCGTCCGCGGCGCCAGCCGCCGAAACCGCCCTGACCGCAAGCGAGAGGGCAAAGCGCTGAAGTCGCTCCGGCTTCTCCAGCCACTTCTTGAGCACAGTCAAACGTGTCTGGTTCGCGTGCCCAGCGCGATCGATCTCGTCAACGATTGAGGCCAGCTTATCCTGAATGCGTCGCGTCATCGGCATACCCCCAAAAGAAAACGGGCCAGCTGCTTCAGCAGCTGGCCCGTGATTCTTAAATGGCGTCCCCACGGGGGTTCGAACCCCGGTTACCGCCGTGAAAGGGCGGTGTCCTAGGCCACTAGACGATGGGGACAGAAATCTTTCCCAAAACAAACCCGGCTCATGACCAACTTGCCGGATTCTATCGAAATTTGGTGGAGCCAGGCGGGATCGAACCGCCGACCTCAACACTGCCAGTGTTGCGCTCTCCCAGCTGAGCTATGGCCCCAGTGCGCTGAGACGCGGAATATTAAGGCGCGATTTCCGCGTTGTCTAGCCCTTTTTCGCCTTTGTTGTACGGACCATGGCCCTATATGCTGTGCCAGTTTTCTTTGGCGACCTTCGGGGCCAGTACCACTGAGCGAAGGCCGCGTATATTACAGCCATTCTCTCTCATTGACTAGGAGCTCTTGATCCATGATGCGTATCTTCTTGTTCCTCGCGACCAATGCGGCCATCCTGGTCGTCATCAGCGTCGTCTTCCGCTTGCTGGGGATCGACGGCGTTCTCCAAGAGAGCGGCGGCATCGACATGGGTGCCCTCTTGATCATGGCCGCCATCATCGGCTTCAGCGGCTCGCTGATCTCGCTCTTCTTGTCCAAGAGCATGGCGAAGCGCTCGATGGGTGTGCAGATCATCGCGCATCCCTCCACTCCCTTCGAGCAGTGGCTCGTCGATCTGGTCGCGCGCCAATCCGAGCGCGCGGGAATCCAGATGCCTGAAGTCGGCATTTTCGACTCGCCCGACCCCAATGCCTTCGCAACCGGCTGGAACCGCAACGATGCACTGGTTGCTGTCAGCACCGGACTGCTGCAGCAGATGAACAAGGATGAGGTGGCGGCCGTTGTCGGCCATGAGATCAGTCACGTCGCGAACGGCGACATGGTCACCCTGGCGCTCATTCAGGGCGTGGTCAACACCTTCGTCGTCTTCCTGGCCCGGATCATCGGCCATTTTGTCGACCGTGTTCTGCTCAAGAACGAACAAGGCTATGGTATCGGCTACTTCGTCACCTCGATCATCGCCGAGATCATGCTCTCCGTCCTGGCGACCATGATCGTCATGTGGTTCTCACGCCATCGGGAGTTCCGCGCTGACGCCGGCGGCGCCATGCTAACCAGCCGCGGACACATGGCCGATGCCCTGCGCGCGCTTCAGCGAGTGCACGAGCCCCAGGATCTGCCTGCGGGCGAGTTTGCCGCCTTTGGGATCTCGGGCAAGATCGGCGAAGGCTTGGCTGCACTCTTCCGCAGCCATCCGCCGCTCGACAAACGCATTGCCGCGCTCGAACAGTCCGCCACCTAAGAAAGCGCCCATTAATTGTTTCCCGATACGAGCGATGCCGCCCGAAATCCCCCCTAGCCCCCCTTTGCGAAAGGGGGGAAGTTGTTGATGGACGCTTTCTAACCGGCGGCACAGTTCCCGATCGCGCAGGTCCAGACAGGCACCCCGTTCGCGTCCGGCCGATGGCCGGACGCTTTTCCCCCGCACCCTGCCACTAATCCTCTCGCTTGACGTTAGGGCATCCGGACACCAGTTGATTTGGAAGATTCGGGCTCTAGTGCTTCGCTGCGCAAGTTCCGAGACCGTTGCCTCCTCGTTGTCGTTGTCGTTGTCGTTGTCGTTGTCGTAATCGTAATCGTGATCGCGGTCTCGACATGGCGAATATTCGATTACGACAACGACAACGACCTGAGACGGTCTCGGGACTTTCGCACAGTTGCACTAGCGAGCCTCTAGGGCAAGAGCTGACACTGACTGGGAGCGCACCTCATGTGGCGCAGCACGGCGCACCGCTATGGCTTGATCTCCGTTCTCTTTCACTGGTTGACCGCCATCACCGTCGTGGGTCTCTTTGGACTCGGGCTCTGGATGGTCGAGTTGACCTACTACGACGCCTGGTATCGGACGGCACCCTGGATTCACAAGAGCCTGGGTGTGCTGCTGCTCATCGCACTCGCGCTGCGCCTCCTCTGGCGTCTCATCGACAAGCCACCGCCCCCGGAACCCGCGCTGAGCCGATTCGAGCTGATCCTCTCCCGCTGGACACACGCCCTCCTCTACCTGCTCCTCTTCGCCGTGATGGTCAGCGGCTATCTGATCTCGACCGCCGAGGGGAAAGGCGTCGCTGTCTTCGACCTCTTCGAAGTGCCAGCGACCCTGAGCCACCTACCCGGCCAAGCCGATTGGGCCGGTGATGTCCACCTGGCACTCGCCATTGCCCTGATCGCCCTGGCCGCGCTGCACGCCTTGGCCGCCTTGAAGCACCACCTCCTCGACCGAGACCGCACACTGCTGCGCATGCTTGGTCGCACAGGTTCTCCACAACAGCCCAATCACGGGAGAAACTTCTGATGAAACGAGTGACCTCGACCGTCATCGGTCTCGTGCTGATCCTGAGCAGCCCCATCACCCTCCTCGCCGCGCCCGAGCGTTATGTGATCGATACCGAAGGCGGCCATGCCTTCATCCAGTTCCGTATCAAACACCTAGGCTACAGCTGGCTCTACGGACGCTTCGACGACTTCGAGGGGAGCTTCGTCTACGACCCGGACGACACCAAGGAGTCGTCGATCGCGCTGCAGATTCAGACCGCGAGCCTCGACTCCAATCATGCCGAACGCGATAAGCATCTGCGCGGCGATGACTTTCTCGAGGTCGATCGGTATCCGACGGCCTCCTTCAAGAGCACGTCCTATCGAGAGACCGGATTCAACAAGGCCGTGTTGGAGGGCGAACTGACGCTCAAAGGGATCACCAAGCCCGTCACCATCGAGGTCAGGAAGATTGGCAACGGACCGGATCCTTGGGGAGGCTACAGACGCGGCTTTCAGGGTTCGACCGAGTTCGCGCTAAAGGACTTCGGAATCGACTACAACCTGGGCCCTGCCTCACGGAAGGTCGAGATGATCCTGTCGATCGAGGGCGTGCGTCAGTGAGCGGTGACGGCCAAGCCTGCCCGGCGACCCGAGCCTCAAGCGATGAGCCGCGGATAGCTGTCTCGCAAGGCCGACATGAGCGCGTCGAGGTCGACGGCGTCGAAGTCTGGCGCGGGGATCTCCTTGGGCCAGGGACGGCGCGGCGCGAAGCGCCCGGTCCGCACCAGGGCTGTCCACATGCCGAGACGCTCGGCGCCGGCAATATCCGTATCTGGTCGGTCGCCAATCATGAGGCACTCGCCGGGCGAGCAACCGAGCACCTCCAAGGCCATCTCATAGAGCAAGGGTTCGGGCTTGCCGATGATGGTGGGCGTGACGCCCGTGGCCGTCGCAAAGGGCGCGATGAGTGCGCCGCCTCCGGGTAGGACGATCCGCTTCCCATCGCGAACCGCGTCGACAGAGTGATCGGGATTCGTCCCGATGAGACGCGCGCCCTGCTGGAGGATCAGGTTGATGCCTGTGGTCAGTTGGTCGAAGTCCAGCCCAGGCCCCTCGCCGACGATCACGAAATCGGCATCCTCGGCGTCGGGCTGACCCACGGCGCGCAAGGCGGCGTCCAAGCCGCCCGCGCCCACCGAGAAATAGCGAAATCCGGGGTGAACGCGCGACAGCCAACGTGCGGTGGCAAGCGCAGAAGTCAGAATCAGACGGCGATCCGGCCGTGGCAGCCCCATGGCAACGAAGGCGTTGGCGACTTCGTCTGGCGTGCGAATTGGGTTATTGGTGACGTAGGCGTGCGGAGTGCGCGCGAGGGAGGCTAGCAGACGCTCTGCGCCCGGAAGTGCCTGGGCCCCATGAAAGAGCACGCCGTCCATATCGAGAAGGACGGCGCTCGGGTCGGGTCTTCTCATCTCCCGCATATCGACCCGACTCCTCTCAGGTAAGCATCAGACCAGATCGGCGGTCAATGAATCACGCACCGCTGGGGGCGCCTCGACCTGATAGCCATAGTCTGGATGGTCTGAGCCGAGCATCACCGCGGCACCTTCTTTCATGGCGGCTACCATGGGCGGGGTCAGCTCGAAGCGCATGAAGTGGACCGACGAGGTCTTGGTGTCGTCCTCCCGCTCCAAGTCTTCGTCCGCGATGGCGAAGACCTTATCGAAACCAGCCACCTGGACCCAGACCATGTCTTCGATGCCGCGCAAGCGCATCAGTGCCTCGCGACGTTCCTCCGCACTCTCGTACTCGATCATGAAGGTCGCTTTCCAGTTCGAGCCGTCCGGAATCAGCGGATTGTACGCACTCAGCTCGTCCTCGATGCCCTCAGCTTCGAAGATGCGCTCGACCCTCAGCATCTCCTGAATCTGGTACTGGATCGTCAGCCGGTCCTCGAAGTAGAGGGTGGTATGCGCCCCAATCGGGACTTGACGGGTCTTCTTGTGGGCCATGACCTGTGCGCGAAAGTCACTGCGTGTCTGGGCATATTGCTCGAGGCTGTAGAGGTCGTTGCGTGTCAGCTGCATGCTTATCTCCGAATCTCAGTGCCGGCGGCCACTGGAGCGCACCGGTGATCAAATAGCGTAGGCCAGTCGCAACAATGTGATGGGATGCTGCTGCTTCCCGTCTCGTCCCAGCGCATGCGCGATGTGAGCCCCCGCCATGGGACAGTCGCTGCCGAAGTGGTCGGCGCCCGCCTTCTCCACCCGGCTGGCAACAGGCTTGACGATCTTCATCGAGGAGGCGTGAAACTCCTTCTTGACCGCATAAGTGCCGTCGTGACCCGAGCAGCGCTCGATCACCTCCACCTTGGTGTCCGGAACCAGGGCCAGGACGTCGCGCGTCTTCGGCCCGATATTCTGCACACGTTGATGACAAGAAGCCTGGTAGACCACGGTTCCAAGCGGCTGCTTGAAGTCCATGTTCATCTTGCCATCCTTGTGGCGCAGCATCAGGTATTCAAAGGGATCGTAAATGTGGTCTTTAACCAGCTGGACGTCGGCATCGTCCGGAAACATCAGGGGAAGCTCCTGCTTGAACATCAAGACGCAGGAGGGAATGGTCGCCACGATGTCCCAGCCCTGCTCGACTAATGCCTTGAGCACGGGAATGTTGGCCTCCTTCGCCCTTCGCACGGACTCCAGATCGCCGAGTTCCAGCTTGGGCATTCCACAGCACTGCTCCTTCTCCGCCAGGGTCACGGGAATGCCGTTGTGCTCGAAGACTTGGATGAGGTCTTGATTGACGCCCGGCTCGTTGTAGTTGCCGTAGCAGGTGGCAAAGAGGGCGACTTTCCCCGTGGTGGGACCCGCCGGCTCCCCAGTCGCCTCGCGACCGATCCGCCCCTTTTCCGCCTTACGCAGCGCCGGGCTGGTATAGGGCGGAACGCGCGCGTCCTTGTGGACCTCCAGCACGGCCTCCAACACCTTGCGGCCCAGCGCATTGGCGTTGACGGCATTGACGATCCCATTGACCACTGGAATGCCGGCGAGGCTGCCAACCTGATCGGTGCTGGTCAGGATACGGTCGCGCACTTTGACATCACCCTGCTCGAACTTCACCGCCTTGGCCCGGAGCATGAGATGCGGAAAATCCAGGTTCCACTCGTGCGGAGGCACATAGGGACACTTGGTCATGTAGCAGAGGTCGCAGAGGTAACAGTGGTCGACTACCTTCCAGTAGTCGTCTCTAGCAACCCCGTCCACCTCCATGCTCTCGGACTCGTCGACCAAGTCGAAGAGCGTCGGAAAGGATTGACAGAGGCTGACGCAGCGTCGGCAGCCGTGGCAAATATCGAAGACCCGCTCCAGCTCCGCGTAGAGCGATTCGCTGTTGTAGAAGTCGGGATTTTGCCAGTCGATCGGATGCCGGGTGGGTGCTTCGAGACTTCCCTCCCGAAGAGTGGGCGACGCCATGATTATCCTCCCGTGAATTGGGGTAATGGATGCGGATCGAGATGGGCTCGGTCTGCAGCCTAGTCATGGCGGCAAGGTACCGGGCCGATCAACGCCTCAAGATCGTCGCAAGTTAAGACCAAGTGCGCCAGGAATCCAATCGCCGGTTCGGATTGGGGTCATCGAGCCAGCCCATCGCCGTCACAATAGCTTTTCGATCGCCTTGATGACCTTGCCACTCTGCGGCTTGGTGACACTGGTGTAGTAGTCGACCAGATTGCCGTCGCGATCGATGAGGTACTTATAGAAGTTCCACTTCGGATAGGGTGCTCCAGCCGCGGCGAGACGCTCGAACAAGGGCGCCGCCTTGCCCTTCTTGACGCTGACCTTCTCGAACATTGGAAACTCCACCGAGTAGGTGAGGCGGCAGAAGGACTGGATCTGCTCCTCCGAGCCCGGCTCCTGGTTGGCAAAGTCGTTGGACGGAAAACCCAGGACGACCAGCCCCTTGTCCTCATAGTCGCGATAGAGCTTCTCCAGTCCCTCATACTGCGGCGTAAAACCACACTTGCTCGCGGTGTTGACCACCAAGATGACCTTGCCTTGATAGGCTTCGCAGAGGTTGACCGCCTCCTCACTCGCCAGTCGGCGCACATCCAGATCGAGCAATGAGGAGCAGCTCTTTGGCTCCGCGACCGCGTTCGCCGACATTGCCGCCAGTCCGAGCAACAACCAGGGATGTCTCATGTTGAAATCCTCGCTGAAAGAAAAGACCATGACGGCGACTAGGTAGAGCGGACAGAACGGGATTGCAATGCCCGCTGAAGGACCGATCATTCATGAGACATCGGAACGGGGCTGCTTCCATGGGGCTCGGCTCCCAGATCGGGCGGACAGCCAGCAAGTCGTGCGCACCTGAGGAAGAGGCGCACGAAGGCGGTGAGCGCGCGGGGCAGGATCTGCGCGCTGAGTGAAGGAGTCACCCTGACCAGACGAATCGCTGAAGGCTCAGCGTCTTGATAGCAGTCGATCACTACAGAGAGCAGGACAGGATATGAAAGATTGGGTGAAAGCGAAGGTCATAGGCAAGCACCAGTGGGCGGAGGGCCTCTACAGCCTGCAATTCGATGCGCCGATTGCGGATTTCACCGCAGGTCAATACATCAAGGTCGGGTTGGATATCGAAGGCGAACGTGTCGGGCGTCCCTATTCGCTGGTCAACCCGCCTCAGCAGCGCCCCCTGGAGATCTACTTCAACGAGATCCCCGAGGGTCCGCTCACGCCGCCGCTGTCGGCGCTGAATCCGGGCGATGAGGTCTGGCTCACCGGCACCGCGAGCGGCATCTTCACGCTGGAGACCGTCCAGCCGGCCGAGACGCTCTGGATGCTCGCCACAGGAACTGGCCTCGGGGTCTATCTCTCGATCCTGCGCACGCCGGCGCCCTGGGAGCGCTTCAAGCGCGTCATCCTGGTTCACGGTGTCCGCGTGAGCACCGACCTCGCATACGCGGAGACGCTGAACGAGTTGGCCAGCCAGCATGGTGATCGCTTCACCTACTTACCAGCCATCAGTCGCGAGACCCACTCCGGGACGCTGCACGGCCGCATCACGGACTTGCTCAACGACGGCCAGCTCGAGGACCGCGCTGACGCGACCATCACGCCCGAGACCAGTCACGTGATGCTCTGCGGCAATTCGGCCATGATCAAGGAGGCCAAGGGGATCTTGGAGGCACGCGGACTCACCCGTCATCGCCGACAAGAGCCCGGCCACTACACCACCGAGGGCTATCACTGACCTCAGCCAACTCCCCGGCGGCGGAGGGGCCGACGCCCCGGGAGCGGCAGCATGCGCGAGGTAGACCCATGAACGCCGACGTGATCATCATTGGGGCCGGGCTCTCCGGCCTGGCCTGCGCCCTGAGCTTGCGCGAGCGCGGACTGGAGCCGCTGATCGTCGAGGCCGCGGACGGCGTCGGCGGGCGGGTCCGCACCGACCAGCGTGAAGGCTTTCAGCTGGATCGCGGCTTCCAGGTGCTCCAGACCTGGTATCCGCAGGCCCGGGAGCTGCTCGACTACGACCGGCTCGACTTGCGGGCCTTCTATCCAGGCGCGCTCGTTCGCACCCAAGGTCGTCTTCATCGCGTGAGCGACGTCTGGCGCAAGCCGACCCGTTTGCCCGAAATGCTGCTCTCGCCTATCGGCACCCTGTCGGACAAGCTCACTTTATTGGGACTGAGGCGGCGTTGTCTGCGCGGCGACTTGGAGGCGCTCTACGGCCGCCCCGAGTCGACGGCCATCGAGCGGCTGCGTGCGCTCGGCTTCTCGACCCGCATGATCGAGAGCTTTTTCAAGCCTTTCTTCAGCGGTGTCTTTTTCGAGCCCGACTTGGACGTCTCCTCGCGCACCTTTGAGTTCGTCTTCCGCGCCTTTGCCCTGGGCGATACCGCCCTGCCGGCACGCGGCATGGGAGAGATCCCCGCTCAGCTCGCGGCACGCCTGCCGAGTCACGCCATCCGACTCGGCGCCAAGGTGGAGCGGGTCGCGCAGACTCATGTGCATCTGCAATCCGGCGAGCGGCTCAAGGCACGAGCCGTCGTCATCGCCACAGAGGCGAAAGAGACGGCACGCCTCCTCCATCAGCCATTCTCTGGGCCGCCCGGCCGCGGCACCACCTGCTTCTACTTCGGCGCCCATCACGCACCCATCCAGGGCCCCTACCTCGTTCTCAACGGCGAAGGCCGCGGCCGGATCAACAGCATGCTTTTCCCGAGCAATCTGTCCGAGTATTACGCACCGCCCGGCCGGAGCCTCATCACGGTCAACGTCCACGGCACCGACGACAACCCGGACGCCCTGGAGACGCGCATCCGCTCAGAACTCTATCCCTGGATGGGCGAGCAAGTCCGCGACTGGCGACGCATCGCGGTCTACCGTCTGCCGACCGCCCTCACCGCCCAACACCCGCCCGTCCCCTACCCAGGTGCCCAAGCGCTGCGCCGCACTCAGTGGGTCTGGAGCTGCGGCGAGTACCAATCCGCACCCTCGATCCAATGGGCACTTCACTCCGGCCGGCGGGCGGGCGTCGAGGTCGCCGCCGCGCTCGAGGATGCCGCCGTCGGCCACCCTTCCGACCGCAAGCACCCGACGCACTAACCAGCGGCGCGCCGGCGTGCGGCCATCTCCTGGCGTTTCTTGACGAAGGCCTGCGCCGAGGGCGTCGCGCTCAGCAGCTCAAGCGACTCCTGCGGTGCTTCGGCGTCCGGCGTCATGGCGACGTCCTTGTAGGCATCGGGATTCGGATCGGCGAGAACCTTCGCGAGGATGCCGCGATAATGCCGATGCATGCGATAGGCACCGCCATACTTGGTCACGAATTCCCAGGCCAGCTGCGGATAGAAGCGCAAGGGGCTCTCCATGGGAAATCCAGGGCGGCGGTCGCGCCGCCGCTTGATCCGGATGAGGCCGCCTTCCAAGGGATGCATGCGCTCATAGACGATAGGGGCATGGAAGGCGAAGAGCTTGGCGAGCATCTGCTTCGGATCATAGCCCCAGGCACGGGCGCGCCGCAGCACGGTCTCGACGTGTGCGTCTGAGTAGTAGAGGTCCCAAACCTCGCGGTAGATGGCCTCCCACTCCACCTTGGTCATCGTCGGATGCGCCGTTGTGACGTGCTGGGTGTCGTAGTTGTTCATGTCAGGATCGAGCGGCACGCCCTCCTCGACCAGCCGCTGATGGTCCTTGGAGCCGGGCAGTGGCGTCAGGATGAAGAACTCCATGATGTCGATCGGCAGCTCACGCTGGATGATTGCGATATCCCGCCGAATGCTCTCGGGCGTGTCGCTCGGGAAGCCGATGATGTAGCCGGCGTAGGTCAGCACGCCAACCCCATGCCAGGCCTGCAGCATGGCGCGGTAGTCGGTGATCTTGTTCTGCCCCTTCTGCGCGCCCTTGAGCGACTCCGGGTTGATGTTCTCCATGCCAAGGAAGACGCGGTCGACGCCCGCCTGCCCCGCCTTCTCAATGAAGCCTGGGATGCGATGTGACTGAGTGTCGGCCTGCATGACCAAGCGCACGGGCAGACCGGACGCCTTGAGCGCAATGATGCGATCGAAGATCGCCTCCCAATTCTGATTGCGCGCGAAGTTGTCGTCAGTGATGAAGAAATTGCTCACGCCATCTTCCGCGTTTGCGCGGATCAGACGCTCGACGTCGTCCGCCGTGCGATGACGTGACTTGCGACCCTGCACATTGATGATGGTGCAGAAGCTGCAGAGATAGGGACAGCCGCGGCCCGCGTCGAAGCTGGCCCGCTTGCCCATGGTGCGATGGATGCGGTCCGCAGGCAGATAGGGGGTCGGCGTCCCGCGCATATCGGGCAGATCACCGAGGTAGTTGTAGAGCGCCTGCAGGTTCCCGCTGGCCGCATCCTGGAGCAAGGTTTCGAGCCGCCCCTCCAGCTCACCCGCAAAGAGGCTGATCCCAAGCCCCAGGGCTTCCTCAAGCTCAGGCGGACGCTGCTTGAGCATCGACAGGCAGCCACTCACGTGAAAGCCGCCGATCACGACCATGAGGCCTGCCGCGCGAAACCGCTTCGCGAGGTCGAGCGCGCGCGGATACTGGTTGGTCTGGACGCCGACCATTCCAACCAAGGCATCTCCACCCGCCGTCTCGATCCCTTGCAGGATCCGCTCGACGTCGATGCGCGTGTTGGTCTCGTCGAGCACCTGGAGGCGGATCTCGACGTCATCGCCAAGCACAGACCGCTCCACGCAATCCAAGGCGTTACCGTAGACCGTCGCCAGGCTGTTCGAGGGCAGCGAAGAGCGCCACCACTGGATCACATAGCCATCGTCGTCATAGTGCGACGGCTTGATCAGGATGAGATGAAAAGGACGCGGATCTTTCATCGGCTGTTTTAACACCTGCGCTGCGCTCCGATTGATGAAAGCCGACACCGTGCGAGCACGAAGGTCAGCGGAATGATCGCGAGGATGCGGTGCTTCACGCCACCAAGGCGCGAGAGCCATCACTGCGGCCTAGGGTACGCACTTTCGCCCCGGTTTGCCTCAGGCACCGACCCTAGAATCCTTGAGGACGCAAAATGCTTGCAGATGAGTCAAATTTCGATGAAGCGTCCGACTATCCAAGGCCGTCGGTACCGGTACCGGGATCGGGATCGGGATCGGCATCGGCATCGGCATCGGCATCGGCATCGGCATCGGCATCGGCATCGGCATCGAACCGACGATAGCGATCCCGATTCCGATAGCGATCCCGATGGCATGACTCGTCGGTCTGAGGCGAAGCCTCGCTAGAGACAGACGCGAGCACTCAAGGCATCGCCTTGCGCGTCTCATCCGGGAAGGAGCCGCAAGCTCACTCCCGCGGCCAGAGCCAGGCCGCTCCGCGCACCCCAGAGGCATCGCCGTGCAATGCCGGCGCGAGCCGAGTGGCGACATGATCCGAACAAGGCCGTCGGCATCGGCATCGGCATCGGCATCGGCATCGAACCGACGATAGCGATCCCGATTCCGATAGCGATCCCGATGGCATGACTCGTCGGTCTGAGGCGAAGCCTCGCTAGAGACGGACTCGGGCACTCAAGGCATCGCCTTGCGCGTCTCATCCGGGAAGGAGCCGCAAGCTCACTCCCGCGGCCAGAGCCAGGCCGCTCCGCGCACCCCAGAGGCATCGCCGTGCAATGCCGGCGCGAGCCGAGTGGCGACATGATCCGAAAAGACGTGCGCATCCCAAAGGCGCGGGACCTTGCGGTAGAGCCGCTCGATCTTGGACAGCCCGCCGCCGAGCACGATGATATCCGGATCGACCAGATTGATGACCACGGCCAAGGCGCGGGCCAGGCGTCGCTCATAGCGCTGGAGGCTATCGAGACATCCGGGGTCATCGTCGGCAGCACCGGCGGCAATGTCGACGGCCTCCAGCGCGCCGCCATGGCGGCGCGCATAGTCCAAGGCGAGTCCCGGACCCGAGAGATAGGTCTCGACGCAACCGGCCCGCCCGCAGTAGCAGGGCGGAAGCGGCGTGTCCTCCGCATCCGGGAGCGGCAAGGGGGAATGGCCCCACTCACCGGCGATGGCGTTGGCCCCGGTCAAGAGCTGACCCTTGATGACCAGGCCACCACCGACGCCCGTCCCCAGGATGACAGCAAAGACCGCTTGGGCCCCGGCCCCGGCGCCATCGGCCGCCTCGGAGACCGCGAGACAGTTGGCGTCGTTGGCGAGCCGAATCTCACGGCCGAGCCGCGCCTCCAAATCCTCCTTGAGCGGCCGGTCATTGAGGCAGGTGGAGTTGGCGTTGCGAATCACGCCTGTGCGCGGCGAGATCGAACCGGGAATGCCAACCCCGACGCGCGCCTGGGTGCCAAGGTGACGCTCGGCCTCCGCGACCAGCTCGACGATGGTCGCGACCGTGCCTTGATAGTCGCCCCGAGGCGTCGCGACACGCCGGCGCCACAGCTCACGCCCATCCGGGGCGAGCGCGACCAGCTCGATCTTGGTGCCGCCCAGGTCGACGCCGATCCGCATCATGGCTCGGCTCGCCGACCCGGCAAGACGCTCCGCCGCGATCGACGCAGAGGCCGCCAGAGGTACTGCAGACCCGCGCTCAAGAGGCCAGTCAGTCCGATGACGGCCATCATCCAGGCGGCCTCATGGTAGCCGGCATCCTCGATCAAGAGCGAAAATGCCAATGCGGCGGCGATCAGCACGAAGATGAGATGAAGGGTGACGTTAGAGGCAGGTCCCGACCAGCGTGCACTCAACCGACCGCCCAGCCAGGCCGCAAGCGCCCCGCCCATGAGACCGAAGGCCACGTCCACCGGCCAGTGCACCCCGACGGCAACGCGACTCAACCCGACCAAGATCGCGAGCAGCAGCCAGAGGACGCGCAGCTCGATCCAGCGTGAGTGGTAGATGAGCACGCCGAAGAAGACGGCGGCGGTCACGCTGTGGCCGGAGGGAAAGCTGTGGCGCTCATGCGCCGGACCCAGCAGGTGAAAGCGCTCGGCCGGCAGCACCGCCGGCGGGCGCATGGCGTCGAAGAACTCCTTGAGGCCGCGACTGTAGGCGATGGCGATCAGCGCCGCGACGATCAGCGTCCAGAAGACCCGCGGATAACGCGCCGAAAACAAGAGTGTCAGCGCAAAGACCGTCCGCTCATCGCCCAGCACGGTGAGACACTGCCAGGCCCAGCTCGGGTAGGTCGCGGCCAGGTCATTGAGGCGTAGGAATCCCGCGTGATAGCCGCAGGCCAGGTAGAGGCTCAGCCCGACGATCAGACAGAGGAGCGCCAAGCGCAGCAGCCAACGGTCACCGCCGCGCGGCTGCGGCGGCGTCCGTTCGAGCCCCTCCTCCAGCAGCGTCTGCCAGGCAGCGCGCCATTCGACGGCCCTCAGTGCTCCAATCAGCCCATGCATGGCCTTCCTCAATCCGGTCGAGTCCGACTATTGCGGGCGCCGCACACGCAAGAGTGCAACGGCCCCACGCTGGTAGAGCAGCTCCAGCTCGAGCTGCGGATCATCCATGACCAGCTTTTGGAGCTTGTCGACGCGCAGGAAGACCAGCTCGCCGTCCTTCGGGATGCGATTCGGCGTGATGGCATCGCGATAGACACTGAAGCTCGGCATGGAGGTCCGGTAGACGACGGTCGGCAGATCCATGGCTTTCGCCTTGAGCGCGGCTTCTTTCACCGGCGTCTGCAGGGTATCGAAGACACGCGGCACCAGAACGCCGAAGACGAAGATGGTCTGCAGGATGCCGACGAAGATCAAGGCCTGCCAGAAGGCCGTGCCCGACCAGCGCATCAAGAGGATGGTCAGCACCAGCCCAGCCATCACCGCAAGCACGTAAGGCCGATCGATGAATGAGCGCCCGTACTCGAAAAGCGCGACTTCATGGGGCTTGTCCGCCACGGCAACCGCGACGTCCAGGACCATCGGCAGCAGTGCGAGCACGGCGAAGAAGAGTAGCGGCGGCAGAAAGGCCAGCCATCGGCTCAGGAGCGCGTCACGATGCTTCGCCATGAGGATGAAGAGCGGCGTCGCGCCATAGAGCAGGTAGTGAGGCAGTTTGGTGCCCGAGAACGAGAAGACGACGAAGACGACCAGGAACCAGATCCACAGAAAGCGATCCAGCGGGTCCTGCCAGGCGGATTTATAGCGCTTGAAGAGGCTCAAGAACCATCCAGTGAAGGGCAGCAGGATGAGCGGCAGGATCGCGAAATAATAGCCGGGAAAACCGCCATGGCCGTGCATGGCACCGTCAAAGCGGCCGACGTTATGGTCGAGGAAGAAGCTGCGGAAGAAACCCGCGCCATCGTCGAGATAGATCGCCACGTACCAAGGCACGGCGACCGCCAAAAAGATCAGCCAGCCGTCGCCAGCGAAGACGGCACGAAACCAGCGGCCGAAGGTTCTCCAGCTAGAGACTGTGAGGCGCAGCTCGGAAAGGAAGAAGAGAAAGCTCACGACGACCGGAAAGAAGACTGCGACCGGCCCCTTGGTGAGAAAGCCCAGGCCCATCCAGAGATAGGCGCGCCAGATGTATTTTCGGCCGCGCGCCACGTCCGGCTGCAGGTAATAGCGGTAGATCTCGAAAAAGGTCAGCGCGATGAAGAGATTGAGCAAGGCATCCGCCACCGCCGCCTTAGCGATGATGGACACCTGAAGACAGAGCGCCATCACCAAGCCCGCAACGGTCGCGGTCTCCGCATCGATCCGGGCGCGCACGAAAAACCAAAGCGCCATGACCCAGAGCGTCGCAGCCATGGCCGATGGCAACCTGAGCGCAAATTCGTTGAAACCGAGCCATTCGACCGATGCCGCCTGCGCCCAATAGATGAGCACCGGCTTGTCGTAGCGCGGCTCGCCGTCGCGGTGCGGCGTGATGAAGTTGCCGCTGGCGAGCATCTCACGGGTCGCCTCGGTGAAGGCGCCTTCGTCCAGATCGTAGAGCGGCACGGCCCCGAGTTGCCAGAAGAAGCTCAGCGCGATCACCAACACCAGCAGCAGCGGCGAGGTCATGATGCTGCGCAGGGTCTTCTGCCGGCCACCAAGCGGGATCGATGTCTCTGTTGTCATCGGCAAGTCTTCCAGCCGGCCGTCTGCGCATCGGACGCCCAGCGAATACGGTGATGGGTGCGCTCACCCCTGGCGTAGAAGGTCCGCGTCAGCAGCTCCGCCAGCACGCCAGTGGTCAGAAACTGCACGGAGGCCACCAGAAAGAGGATAGCCACAAAGAGCAGCGGCCGATTGCCAATATCCTCGCCCAGGCCGAATTTGACGACCAGGAGATGGGCCATCATCAAAGTCCCCAGCACCCCGAAGAGGATCCCGATCGAACCGAAGAAATGGCCCGGACGCGCGCCAAAGCGCAGGAAGAAGAAGGCCGCCAGCAGGTCGAGCAACACGCGAAAGGTCCGCGAGATCCCATACTTGGAGTGCCCGAACTGCCTCGCCTGATGGGTGACCTCGGTCTCGCCGATGCGCTCCGGGGCGGTCACCCCCGCCACCCACACCGGAATGAATCTGTGCATCTCGCCGAGCAGCCTCACGTCTTTGATCACCTCGGCGCGATAGACCTTGAGGCTGCAGCCATAGTCATGCAAGCGCACCCCGGTCACCTTGCCGATGATGGCGTTGGCGATCCGCGAGGGGATCTTGCGCATCATCAGGTCATCCTGTCGATTGCGCCGCCAGCCCTGCAAGAGGTCGAGGTCGCGCGCCAGGAGTTCGTCGACCATGCGCGGGATGTCCGCCGGATCGTTCTGCAGATCCCCGTCCATGGTCGCGATCAGCTCCCCGCGCGCCGCGTCGAAGCCAGCCTGCATGGCCGCCGTCTGGCCGAAGTTTCGCCGCAGACGAATCACGCGCAGGTGCGGACCGGCCTCCTTGGCGAGATCCTGCAGGCGCGCCCCCGTGCCGTCACGGCTACCGTCATCGACGCAGATCAACTCCCAGTCGCCCTGGTAGTCCGCAAGCCCCTCATGGACGCGCTCGACCATCGGCCCAAGGCTCTCGATCTCCTCGTACATGGGGATGACGACGGAGAGAGACGGCCGTTTCGATGAATGCTGCTCGGCTGCGGTGGACGCGGGCATCTTAGGCGTGGATCCATGGACTCGGAGCAAAGTCGCTCTAGGCGCGGGAAGCTATACGCCAGCGGTGGAAAATTCAACCGAAATGCCCTCTGGCCGGCAGCATCCCGCTCCGAGGCGCTGCATCGAGCGACGTCTGAGTGGATCGGTCCGATGACAAATCGGCGAAGGACTGTGATCTTTGCGGATCCCTGGACGCTGGGAGCGGTGCGTTCCGGTCATCGCCCTCGCCTTCATCTTCTTTGACGCCCCCCGTGGCAACATTCGGAGGCTGGGCGACGGGTTTCGAAGGGCGCTCGTGGACACAGGGCGGAGATCGTCGGGCGCAACTGCGCTCGATCTCGCCCCGCGGCTCAGTGATACTTGGCAGCACAAGCTGGCCTCGACCGCCAATGACAATGGCCGACGCCCGACTAAACTGCAGCAATGTGCGAGCCTGCGCGGGTCGCCGGGCGCTTTGATCTCTCTGGCGCGCGCAATCCATCAGGCGCTGGCAAGGCCCTTCCTGCGACGACCTCCGAAGGCGGAAAATCTCGTACCAGATGGAGCCAGATCGAGGTTCGCCTTCAAGGAGCATCGGCGGGCTCTGTGACCGCAGATGCGACGTGGCAAGCGGGCCTCGAGACGAGTCAGCGGGCTCACCACCTATCGGTTTTAGAGGCTGTCTGAATATTGCAATCGCCCTCCCGCCAGTGCCAAGGGCCACTAGAATCCTTGAGGGCGCAAAATGCTTGCAGGTGAGTCAAATTTCGATGAAGCGTCCGACCATCCAAGGCCGTCGGTATCGGTATCGGTATCGAACCGACGATAGCGATCCCGATTCCGATCCCGATGGCATAACTCGTCGGTCTGAGGCGAAGCCTCGCTAGAGTACCTACGAGTTTCCAGACATCTTCCTATGTAGCCAGGGCTTCCAGCCCTGGCAAACCAGGCCAGGATGGCCTGGCTACGCAGGCTTGGAGCGGCTGTTCCGGTTGGTTTCGGGAAACCGATGGTGTTGAGGTCAGCGGCTATGCGCTTTGACAGAAATCGCCCAGACCTGTCAAAGAATCGGATAGATGGTATGAGGTTCCCTGTAAATCAGGACAAGCGCTGGCCATCTTTAGGCGTCAAGAGATCCCGTATCGAAGAAAAGGGGGTGAGGATTGAATCAGACAAACCCGCAAGACCAGGGCAGAACCGGAAGCCATAGCGATTTTGAGAACTACGACCTCGTATCCGACGCGCGCCGGATCGCATCGGCACTCGCCGAAATCAACAGCCAGCTCATCCTTGTCAGCGTCCGCCTGGATGCGGACGGCCCCCTCTACGACTCGCGCATCCTGCGACTGGATGAAGCGGCGCAGACCCTCGTCCTGGATAAGCTAGCCCCATTGGACGAGCAAATCCAGCTATCCACGGAGCAAGATCTCTACGTCTACGCGACCTTGCGGGGTATCGCCATCCGCTTCACGACGACTGTCAAAGAGGTCGCAACCACCGGCGAAACCACTCACTACGCCTGCGCCTATCCAGAGCAGATGCTCTACTTACAAAGGCGCGACCTCTTCCGCGTCCCGCTCCCCCGACACGATCACCGCACGGTCAGCATCAGTGACCGGGACGGCGGCCAAGAGATCGTCGGTAAGTTGCAGGATCTCTCGATCAAGGGCTTCTGCATCGAGGTCGAGGCGTCGGAAGTCAATCAACATCAACTGGGGTCGAGCTTCTACTACCACGGCATGAGCCTGCCTGAGACAAGGACCGCGCTCGCGGGCGAAGCGCTGCTGGTCAATCTCAGAGCATCGACAAGTCCAGGCTACCTATCAGCCGGCTTTGCCATCATTGATCTCGATCCGCAGACAGAGCGTTCGCTCATGCGAGCAGCGCTCTATTTCCAGCGAGAGTCGCGCAAGATGAGCAAATGAGCCAACGGCCAGGCCGTTAGACGCTTGACGGCACTCAGCTGAGTTCCGAGGTAAAAGGCTATTCGTGCCGGTTTCGATCACAGGGGTTAGCGAGATTGCCATGAGCCGTCCTTCGACATGAGTGATTCTTTGCCGGGCGTCAATCCTGCTCAATCTGGCACATTCGCGAGCAACACCGCCCGCGCAGAGCCGACGCAGGGCTCTCAAGCTCAACTGCTGCGGAATCTGCGCACCGGCACTCAAGTCGAGGTCCTTGCCGTCAAGGCGCTTGGCCCGGATGTGGTCGAGGTCCGCCTCAAACCCGCCGGTGCCGCGCAAGCAGCAGCAACGACAGTGCGCGCCCAGCTGGTCGACGCACAGCAGAGCCAAGTTGCGAAGCTGCTGACCAACGCCGGCGATGGCGGCACCTCGGGCAAACCCACGGCATCCGCGTCGCTGCTCGCGGAAGTGGTCGCCGTCTCCCCAAAGCTCGTCCTGCGCCCAGTCGTCACGGCCAATCGCGACGCACCCACCCCAGGGTCGCGCGATTGGATCGGTGTTCAGCTCAAGCAGCACTGGCCCGGAGCGCGGCCACTAACAGCGACCTTGGAATCAGTCACGAATCACCTTGCCGATCCGCTCGACCTCGCCCGCGCGCTGCAAGCCAGCGACCCATCCGTGCGTGCCGCCGTCCAGCAAACCGCCGAGCGCCTCGTCGCCCAACTTGCAACCGCCCAGGATCTGACGCAAGCCGAGCGCCTCTCTTCAACGCTCTCCCGCTCAGGGATCTGGCTGGAGGCCATGCTGGCGCAAGGCGCCAACGGCCCCACTTCGATAGCGGATTTGCAGAGCGACCTCAAGGTTCAACTGCTCACGCTGGCCCAGCGCCTGCGGAATGCAACACAGACGGCGCCAAACAGAGCGGGCCATGAGGTGTCACCCCAAAGCCCGCGACCGGCCGGCCCAACGCGATTAGCACTGCCGAGCCCGCCACCAACGGCCACGACAAATCCCAAGCTAGAGAGCCCGACCCTCTCGCCAGCAGGAGCCGGGCGCCCGCAATCGCATGGGAAGCTGGAGACCACCGCACCGCTCCCACAGCCACGCGCAGAGCCCTCGCAGGCCAGCCAGTCCAGTATTGTGACCGCCGGCACGCGCACCGATCTCCTCAATCGCGCCGCTGGTAAGAGGCCACAAAATGCCGGGGCTCAGACAGTCAAAGCCTTGGACTCCGCCGGCCTACCCAGAAATGAACCACCAAACATCAAGCTATCATCCCCCGATGAGATCGACTTGAAGGGCCTAGCCCGTGACGTCGATGGTATGCTCAAGCATCTCGTGACCAGCCAACTCAAGACCTTGGACGCCTCTCAGGCCCAACCGCACTGGCTCGCCGAGATCCCCTTCAAGACACCGGCGGGGCTGATCGCGTTGGAAACGGACATTCGGCGCGAATCGCGCTCCGGAAATCCGGATGAAGACGCCTGGAGCATGCGGCTCAATCTGGATCTCCCTCATCTTGGTCCCTTGACCATCAAACTCAGCTTGCGCTCAGAGCGACTCAGCGCGAGCCTGCAGGCAGAGAGCCCGCTCGCTGCCGACACGCTCAAGCAGAACCTTGCCAAGCTGCGCGAACAGCTCGAGTCACGAGACATCGAGGTCGCAGCCTTGCATGCGGGTCAGCGCCAGCAGGATCGCTCCGAGCCGCCCTTCGATGCGCCCTTGATCAGTGAGAAAGCATGAGCCTCAGAAGATCCGTCGAATCGCAAAGAACACGGAGCGCACAGCAGATCTCAATGTCTGCTTCGGGCGCGCGCGACGAACCGCTGTCTTGCTTGGCATCCTCTGCGTCTTTGCGGCGCCAATTGCCAATTCCAGAATGAACGAGGACGGGAAGCCGCCGCCCAAAACCAAGGCGGTCGCTCTGCACTGGGATGGAGAACAGGCACCTCGGGTTACGGCATCCGGGGTTGGCCTCACGGCTCAGCAGATCCTGGAGATCGCCGAGGAACACGGGGTCCCGCTCCAGCAGGATCCAGTTCTCGTCGAGGCCCTGGCCCAGATTCCGGTCGGCGACGAGATCCCGCGCAAGCTCTATGTCGCCGTGGCCGAGGTACTCGCATTCGTCTTCGCACTCGAGGGCATCGATCCGCGAGCGCAGACATTCATCCCCGCCGGCCAAGATGGAGCGGACGCGCTTGACGAAACGGATCGCGCAGATGCGGCCGGCGCGGATTCAGTCGATCTCAGCCCCAGGGCTGAGATTCCCCGCCTTGACCATGAAGACTGAAGAGAAGATCCACCTCTGACTCGGTCAAGGCGCAGAGTTTTCTGACCTCATCGCGCCGCTTACCCTGGTGGACCAACGCGATGGCCTGGCTATAGAGGCCCTCTTCGACGTCGCGCAAACGCAGCTCGCTTTGCTGATCGGAAAGACGCTCAAGCGTGCGGGAGACGTTGCTTTGAAGCTGCCCATGCTTGATCACGTCCTCTGCGATGACCTTCATGGCACCATGCAGCGCCAGCAGCGAGGTACTCTGACGCTGCTGCTCGCTGCGGACTTCCTTGAGCTGAGAGCGCAGACGCCTGTTTGACCGCAGCACGCGAACGACCAGCAGCATGCCTATTAGGAGCACAAGGAAAAGGACGCAGAAGGCGATCCAAAGCGGCTCGAACGGGAGTTTGTCGACGATAGACTCGGCGCTCATTCGCGGGCACCCGCAGGACGCACCGGGACTCCAAAAACAACGACCTCAGGCATAGTCATCGATAATGCCACGGCGTCGCTTGCCGCCGGAGCTGGACTTGAAGGGCGCACTGGATTTGGGCTTGGGCGGGAGCCGAGACGACGCCGAGCGCCGATCTCCGCCCCTACGGTCGACTTTCCGCCTGTCCACCGCTCTGCGGTCCAGCGTGCGGCGATCATCCGAGAGCCGATTACCGTCTCGGCGATCGTCCGAGCGGCGCTCATCCGCACGTCTCTCCTGATTCCGTCGCTCGCCCCGACGCCGCTCGCCTTGGCGACGCTCGTCTTGCTTCCGTTCTTTGCGCACCACCCAGGTCCGCTGCTGGTCCAGCGCGCTCTCGTGCTCGTCGGCAAGCGCCCGCGAGGGCGTCTGCGCATGAACTGGGCGCAGATTCTTGATTGGCTCACTCATCGACTCCTCCTAGGCTCTAAGTGCCCAGTCAGTTCCCGTTGGGGTGACAGCCCCGCGAGTCGAGCCGATGCGACCTCGAAAGCTGGCTCAGATGTCGCGGAGTGCCGCCCACTCCTCGTCGGACAATAGCTTATTCAGATCGATCAGGATCGTCAGCCCTTCATCTGTACTGGTTACGCCCAGAATGAAGCGGCTCGTCTGGTCGTTGCCGACAGCCGGGGCCGGATCCACCGAGTCCGGTGAGATCTGAACCACCTCCGCGACCGCATCCACCAAGATGCCCACATTCTGCTGCCCAGCGTCGATGACCACGATCCTGGAGGCGTCGTCCGGCTCGCGATAAGGCAGCGACATCCGTCGCCGCCCGTCGATGACCGTGACGACATCACCACGAAGATTGATGATACCTAGAATGTAGTCGGGGACGCCCGGCACCGGAGCGATCTCCGTCATCTTCAGGACCTCCTGCACCTGCAGGACGTCGATGGCATAGGTCTCCTCAGCCAGGCTGAAGGTCACATAGGCGGACGATGGGCCTTGATTGGTATCGCGTGACTCTGGTGCGGTCATTGGGTCCTCGCAGATCGATTGAACACTTTGAATCCTTGGTCAGACGCGTGCTCAAGGGGCAACGCATCCTCGAGATCATTGACGCGCGAGCCTCAGCCCGCGACGCGCTGATTACAACTGTCCTAGCCCAGCCTCATAGTCTGCCTTTAAGGGCTCTGGCGCGTCATCCGCGCCGGCCCGCGCCGCCGTAACCTGAGGCAACACGATCACTTCCACCCGACGGTTCTGCGCCCGTCCCGCTTCAGTCGCATTGGATGCCAGCGGTTGGAACTCGCCATAGCCGATCGCGACCATGTGCCCAGGATCGATGCCGTATTGCGCGAACAGATTGACCACGGTCGCCGCCCGCCCCGAGGAAAGCTCCCAGTTCGATGGGTAAATGGTGTTGCTGATCGGCAGATTGTCCGTGTGACCCTCGACGTGAATACGCACCTTGCGCTTTGACAGGATGCGCGCAACGTCGGCCAGCGCGGGACGGGCCGCTGCCTCGAGGGTCGCCGAGCCGCTGAAGAAAAGCAGCTTGGTGTTGATATTGATCTCGAGCCAATAGGGCTTGCGATTGACCTGGATGTCGCCGTTCTCGATGAGCGGCTCCATCGCCGCCTCGACCTCCTCCGACATCTCTTGAATCTCTCGCAGAATGTGATCACGGTTCTCGTCGGTCGCCGCGTCGAGAACGGATTCCATGGCCACGTCGGTCGGCGACAGAGGCTCGACCGGCCTGTCTTGCTCGTCACCCGTGGAGGCGCCGCCGCTTTGAATCTCAATCGCAGCCAACGACCGATGCACATCGTCACTCATGAGGTTGAGTGCCAGACTCGGCTCGCCGATCTGGATCGGCTCCACCGGCACCGCAGACCCAAAGGCCTCAATCAGTGAGTTGGACAACACCCGATACTTGCCCGCGTCCACCACGGAGACCGCATACATGACGACGAAAAAGGCCATGAGCAAGGTAACGAGGTCTCCATAGGGAATGGCCCAAGCCTCGTGATTCGCGTGCTCGTCATGCTTCTTTCTGCGTGCCATGACCAGACCTCAGCCCTGGATGAAACCGCTCAGCTTGTTCTCGATATTGCGTGGGTTCTCACCTTCAGCAATGGAGATCAGCCCTTCGACCAGCATGGTCTCGTAGTTCACGCGGGCCTGGATCACGCCCCTAAGCTTGTTCGAGACTGGCAGGAAGAAGAGGTTCGCCATGCCAACCCCATAGATGGTCGCAACAAAGGCTGCAGCGATACCATGCCCGAGCTTGGCCGGGTCCGCCAAGTTCTGCATCACCGCCATAAGGCCCATGACGGCCCCGATGATGCCTAGTGTCGGCGAGTAGATGCCCATGCTCTCGAATACCTTGGCACCCTGCAGGTCGAACAGCTCACGATTGTCCAAATCGGCTTCCAGGATCTGACGCAGCGCCTGCGGCTCCGCGCCGTCGACCAGCAGCTGCAGGCCCTTGCGCACGAAGGGATCTGCCTCTTCCTCGGACAGCGTCTCCAGCCCCAGGAGTCCCTCCTTGCGCGAGAGGTGTGACCACTCGACGAGCCGCTCGATCATCTCCTCTGCGTCGAGGCTCGGCGGCATGAAGACCCATGGAAAGATCTTCAAAGCACGGAAAAACACCGGCGTCCGCGCCTGGACGAGAACGGCACCCGTCGTGCCGACCACGACAATGAGAAAGGCTGCCAGGTTCCAAAGGGCCTCGAGCGAGCTGCCCTTGGCCACGGCCCCGCCAAGAATAGCGACCAGGCCGAGCACGATTCCAAGCAGGCTCAAGACATCCATTTCAGCAAAGCTCTTTGACCAAAGCCGGCCCGACCTCCTTCAACGCAAACACATGGTCCGCGATCCCCGCCTCGATTACCGCGGCAGGCATCCCAAAAACGACACAGCTAGCGGCATCCTGCGCCCATACGTGCGCCCCCTGCGCCTTGAGCGCCCGTGCGCCATCGCGCCCGTCGGCCCCCATGCCCGTCAGCACGACCGCGAGCACCTGTGAGCGCAACGCCCCCACGGCCGAGCTAAAGGTGATATCCACGCTCGGCTTGTAGATGGTGCCCGGCGGACTCCCTTCGATCCGGATCCTGGTCTGGGCACCACCGCTTAGGACCAGTTGCTGCCCGCCAGGTGCCAGGTAGGCCCACCCCGGCTTCAGCTCGTCACCGTCGCGGGCCTCCTTGACCTCGATCCGGCAGAGACCATTCAAGCGTTCCGCGAAGGCCGGAGTAAAGCTTGCCGGCATATGCTGGATCAGCACGATCGGCAGCGGAAACTCCTTGGGCAGAACCTTGAGCACTTCCTGCAAGGCGACCGGGCCGCCAGTCGAGGTTCCAATGAGCACGGCACGCAGGGACCGAGCCGGCAGAGCGCTCTTCGGCGCCAGCGCGACTGCTTGAGGCGCGGGCCGAGGCGGCGCCTTGGCCTCGATGCCTGGGCTACGCTCGACGTGGGGCGCCGGGACAGGGCGCTGCGTGCGTGTCCGGCCAAGCGCGCGAACACGTCGACGCAGCAGGATCTTGGCGGAATCCTCATCCTTGGCCATGTCGCTGAAGCGCTTGGGCAGGAAGTCCATCGCACCGGCGTCCAAGGCGTCCAGCGTCGCCTTGGCGCCTTCCGTCGTCAGGGTTGAGAACATCAAGATCGGCCGCGGCGACTCGGCCATGATACGCCGTACCGCGGTAATGCCATCCATGACCGGCATTTCGATGTCCATGGTGACGACGTCTGGATTCAGCCGCTTGACGACCTCGATCGCCTCTTGGCCGTTCGCGGCCGTGCCCACGACATCAATACCGATGTCCGCGCTCAGGATCTCGACGATACGCCGTCTGAAAAAACCTGAATCATCGACCACCACCACGCGCAAGGCCATCGCCTTAGGCCTCCGCTGCGGCTAGGGGCTCGGGTGCGCGTGAGGCCCGACCACCGAAGCCGGGACTCCCCATGAGCTTGACCAAGGCCGGGACGTCGATAATGAGCGCGATGCCGCCGTCGCCGGTAATGGTGGCCCCCGCCAGGCCGGACAGCCCCTGGAGTCCAAATCCCAGCGGTTTGATGACAACTTCTTCCTGGCCGACGAGCCCGTCGACCACGATACCGACCTTGCGTTGCGCCACGTTCACAACGACGACGTGCGCATCCCGCTTCGGCTCGATGAGCCGGTCTGGATAAAGCCAGCGCACTGCATAATAGAGCGGCAGTGCGTGGCCGCGCACCATGATGACTTCCTGGTCGTCGACGAAGTGGGTCCCGGTCAGGTCCAGGTCCAGAATCTCGGATACGGACGCAAGCGGAATGGCGAAGCGTCGACGATTCAGGATCACCATGAGCGCTGGCAGAATGGCGAGGGTCAGCGGCAGCTTGACATTGAGCTTGGTCCCGACCCCCAGCTCGGAGTCGATCTCGATCGAGCCGTTGAGCTGGGTGATGCGCGTCTTGACGACGTCCATCCCGACCCCGCGGCCGGAGACGTCCGAGATCTCCTCCTTGGTCGAAAGCCCGGCCATGAAGATGAGATTGAAGCACTCGCGACGCGACAACCGCTCGGCCATCGCGGGCTCCATCAGGCCCTTCTCGATCGCCTTCGCGCGCAGCTTCTCCGGATCCATGCCGCGCCCGTCGTCTTGGATCACCAACGAAATGTGGTCGCCTTCCTGCGCGGCACCCAATACCACGGTGCCCTTGCGCGGCTTCCCTTCGGCTTCCCGCACATCCGGCAGCTCCACCCCGTGATCCACCGCGTTGCGGATCAGGTGAACCAGCGGATCCGCCAGCGCCTCGACCAAATTCTTGTCCAGGTCCGTCTCTTCGCCATAGGTCTCCAGCTCGATCTCCTTGCCCAGATTCCGCGCCAGATCGCGCACCACGCGCGGGAAGCGACTGAACACCTTCTTGATCGGCTGCATCCGGGTCTTCATCACCGCCGTCTGGAGATCCGAGGTGACCAGCGCCAGCGAACCGATCGCCTTGCCGATCTCATCGTCCTCAGTGCGCGCGCGCAGCATGGTCATGCGGTTGCGCACCAACACCAGCTCACCGACCAGGTTCATGATCTCGTCGAGCCGCTGCGTGTCCACACGGACCGAGGATTCGCCCGCCGGCATGCGCGCAGCCTTGGCAGCCCCGCCCGCACCAGCATCGCGCGCGGGCTGAGGCTTGCTCAGGACGGGTGCTGGCGCTACTTCGGCGGGTTTTTTGGCAGCGGGCTCAACCGCAGTCTTGGGCACCGCGTCGCTGGAAGCGCCGCCGCCATGCAGCTGGTCCAGCAGGGCCTCGAACTCGTCATCGCTGATGAGGTTATCACCGCCGCCCGCATTCGCCTCAGCGACGGACGGCTTCGCTGCCGGCTCGGGCTGCGCTTGCGCCGAAACGGGCTGAGCGGCAGGGCCGCCGAGGGCATCCAGCAGGGCGTCGAACTCCTCCTGGCTAATCTCGTCACCGCCATCTGCAGGGGCGGCGGTCGCGGTTTGCTCGGCGGCAACAGGTGCGCTCGGGGCCGGCGGCTGCGGCTCGGCAACTGCGGCTGGAGGCTCGGGGGCAGCCGCAGCTGGGGGCTCGTCGGATGCCAGTTGCGCCAAAGCCTGGACGAGTTCATCCGGCGCTGGCGTCGGCTCGTTTCCGGATTGCAGCTCACCGAACATCACATTGAGAACGTCTAGGACCCGCAAGACCGTATCCATGAGGTAGGGATTGATCTTGCGCTCGCCATTGCGCAGCAGATTGAAGACGTCCTCGGCATGGTGGCAGACCACCACCAGCGCGTTCAGATTGAGAAAGCCCGCGCCGCCCTTGATGGTATGAAAGCTGCGAAAGACTGCGTTCAGCAGATCCCGGTCTTCGGGATTCTGCTCGAGGTCGATCAGCTGCTCGTTGAGCCCCTCAAGAAGCTCCCCGGCCTCGACCAGAAAGTCCTGGAGGATCTCGTCATTGGGATCGATTGCCATGCTTGACCACCTCAGGTGCAACGAGCGAGGGAAACGCTGATTCCGCCCGACGAGCGTGAAACAGCGCCGCGGCGCGGATGATTCCAGGCCGCGCTCCTCACCCTAATCGAATTGGCCGGTGCTTCCCTAGAAGCCCAGACTGGAGAGCAGCGCGTCCACGTCGTCCTGGCCACTGACGACGTCGGCACTTGCATCCTGCGTATTCGGCACAATCGGGCCGTGCCCCTTGATCTCTTCATCGACAGCGGGCTCCTCGACCGGCTTCGCGGCCTTGCTGGGCTCCATTCGGGAACTCGAGAGCCGGATCAGACCCACGAGGTTCTCCTCGACCTCCTGCACGAGGCGGATCACGCGCCGGATGATCTGTCCAGTCAGATCCTGGAAGTCCTGCGCCATCATGATCTCGGACATGAGCGTCTTGACCCGCTCGGTCTCCTCGCCGCTGGCAACGAAGAAGGCATCCAGCTCGGTCGCGAATTCACGGAATTCCTCGACCGAGAGTTCGCGCTTGCGGAAGCGTGTCCAGCGCTCGGTCAGCTCGGCCGAGCGATCGTGCAGGGATTCGAGCAAAGGGATGCCCTCGTCCAGGGCATTGAGGGTGCGATGGGTCGCCTGCTCGGTCATGGAGACGACATAGTTCAGGCGCTCTTTGGCGTCCGGAATGTCGTCGCGGGTCAGCTCGACCAGCCGAGAATCGCCCCGGAAGCTGTTGAGGGCCTCGTGCAAATCGCGTGTGAGTTTGCCGAGATCGTCAAAGAGCTCGCGCTCGAATGGATTGCGCAGCTCACGAATGATCTCGTTCGCGGCTGCCTCGTCGCCGGCCTCGAGATGCGCAACCAGACGACGCGCCAGATCCAGCTGCGACGTCGTGCGTTCTTCGTCAATTTCCATCGATCGTTCCTAGACGAAACCTGTGATGATCCTGACCCCAAGCAGCCAGGTCTGCTCTAAATGCACCCATGCGCCGATGATGGAAAGCACCCCGATCACCGAGTCAGGACTCGAGATTGGCTGATCCGCCAAGGCCCGCGAGCGCAAGCGCGCTAGGCGATTGAATCCGGGCTCATTGAGCCTCGAGACGCTCGAAGATCTTGTCGATCTTCTCCTTCAGGGTCTCTGCCGTGAAGGGCTTGACGATGTAGCCGTTCACCCCGGCCTGTGCAGCCTCGACGATCTGGTCGCGCTTGGCCTCGGCCGTCACCATGAGCACCGGCAGCGACTTGAGCATTGGATCCGCCCGTACCGCCTTGAGCAGCTCGATGCCCTCCATGTTTGGCATATTCCAGTCGGTAACCAGAAAATCGAAACCCCCATTCTTGAGCATGGGCAGCGCGGTGCTGCCGTCATCCGCTTCGTTGGTGTTATTGAAGCCCAGCTCACGAAGCAGGTTCTTGATGATGCGTCTCATGGTGGAGAAGTCGTCCACGATGAGAATTTTCATGCCTTTATCCACAAAAAACTCCTAATGGCATCTGTCGAGTTGAGGTTCATGAGCCAGCCTCGGTCTGAGTCCATTCGCTCAGCCGCGACCGCACCCGGTGCAATGCCTGACTGCGAATCTGGCTCACGCGGGATTCGGTGACCTCCAGGATGGCACCGATCTCGCGCAGGTTCAGCTCTTCATCGTAATAGAGCGCCAGCACGAGACGCTCGCGCTCGGGCAGGTTCGCCAGGGCCTCCACCAGGGATGCCCGCAGCTCATCCTGCTCAAGCGCTTCGGTTGGCGTCGCGCCGTCGCCCGGCAAGAGGCGGTCAGGATCCGCCTCCTCGCCGAACAGCTCGTTCAGCCCCAGGATCTGGCTGCTCGCCGAGTCTTTAAGCATGCCATAGTAGTCGTCCAGTGAGACTTTGAGCTCGTTCGCAATCTCGCGATCGCTCGCCGCGCGCCCCTCGCGCGCCTCAACGTCCTGTATCGCCGCACTGATGCGACGCGTGTTGCGGTGGACCGAGCGCGGCGTCCAATCGGCGCGCCGCAGCTCATCGATCATGGCACCGCGAATCCGAATCCCGGCATAGGTCGAAAAGGTCGCGCCCTGCCCTGACTGAAACTGCCGCGACGCCTCGATGAGGCCGATCATACCTGCCTGCACGAGGTCCTCAACCTGCACCGACGCCGGCAGACGAGCCATCATATGATGGGCGATGCGCCGCACCAGGTCAGTATGCTCAGTGACCAGCTGCGCCGAGCGATCGGCGGCCCCGGCGTATCCCGTCATTGAGCGATTGACCGTCATCAGGCTGACTGCAGCATGCGTTCGACAAAAAAGCCAATTCCACCCGTATCCGCATCTGGCGCTGTCCAGCGTTCGACTTGTTTAGCCAGCTCGGTAAAGACCCGAGCAGATGGACTGCCGGGATAGAGCGCAACCACGGCCTGACGCTTCTGCACCGCGATCCTCAGCTTGTCGTCCTGCGGCACGAAGGCGGCGGCCTCGAGCACCACGTCCGGCAGATAATGGGCGCACACCGACGTCAGCTTCTGCATCAGGCGCCGGCCGGACTCGGGCTCGCGCAGCATGTTGCAGACGATACGAAAGCGCCTGAGACCGTGCTCCTGATGCAAGACCTTGATCAGCGCATAGGCATCCGTCAGCGAGGCCGGCTCGTCACAGACCACGACGAAGACATGCTGAACGGCCTTGCAGAAGCTAGTGACCGAATCCTGCACGCCCGCGGCCGCATCCACGATCAAGAAATCCAGCGGTTTGCTGTAGGAGCTGAAGGCCCGTATCAGCCCCATGTGCTCGCTCGGCGTCAAGTTGGCCATGGAGCCGATCCCTGACGCCGATGGCACCAACAGCATACCCTCGGGCCCCTCCAGCAGAATTTCCTCCAAGCTGTCCGCGCGGCCGGCGACCAGATCGTGCAAGGTCTTCGTCGGCCGCAACCCCAGCATGAGGTCGGCGTTGGCCAAGCCCAGATCGGCATCGAACAGCAGCACGCGGCGTCCGGTCCGCGCCAGGGCCACAGAAAGATTAACGGCGACGTTGGTCTTGCCAACGCCGCCTTTACCGCTAGCGATTGCGATGCTCTGAAGCGGCCGACTCCTAGAAGGCTGCATGGACGCGTTTCCTGAAAGGCACCACTGACTCCAGAACCATACTCTCTTGCTCAGTGCGAGTTTGTGAGGTGACTTGCAATCTTGTGACCTGAGCGTGCTCAAAAACCCGCTTCGGGGTCGGCTCAGCGATGGGCCTGTGCGCGGTTGGACGCACCTGACTGGCTGGTTCGTTGAGCGCGAGACGCGTGAGATAGAGAGTATCCGCCTTGTGGAAGTCCTCGTCGATGCGTTGGCCGTCGCTGTAGAAGGCCAGTCCAAGGCTTTGCTCGAGGAGGACGGAGAGCGTCTCGCCGAGCTGCTCGGCCTCATCCACCTTGGTCAGCACCAAGGCCGAGGGCTCACAGCTCTGGAAGGCTTCCAGCACTTGCCGGAGCACGCTCGCTTGGTGTGTCGCGGGCACGACGAGCCAGGTCTCGAGGTCGATTTGATGACGGACTTGCGCGAATAGCTTGCGCTCGGCCACATCACGCGCCGCGCGGCCCTCGGTGTCGATGAGGATCAGCTTGCCATCGCCGGCACGGCTCGCAAGCGTCAGCAGATCGCGCTCGCTCTCCAGCAGCATCACCGGAATCCCGGCCATCTGACCGAAGGCCTGCAGCTGTTTGTAGGCACCCAGCCGCTGTCTGTCCAGGGTGACCAGGCTGACCGACTCGGCTCCCATACGGCGGATATGCCGCAGCGCGAGGCGATTGATGGTCGTTGTCTTGCCCACGCCGGTCGAGCCAACCAGGGCCAGCATGCCGCCGCGCTCCAGCACCGTCGTCTGAGCCGTAGCGATGGACGCGGAGAGACGCGTCCGCAGGCGCGTCCAGGCCTCGTCCGTCGGCGTGCTTTCTTGAATGCTTCCCGCGAGCGAGCGAGCCAGCTTTTCGTTGAAGCCGCACTTCATCAGCCGCTCGACGAATTCGGCGGCCAATGGATGGCGCGCGGCCCACTGATCGCGCTCGCTCAGCGCCTGCTGCTGGACCAGGAGGGTGCGCAGGTCACATAGCTCGCGACGCATGGCGGCCAGCTCTGGGTCGACGGGGATGGACAAGGCTGGCTTAGACGGCGGCGCGGACTCCAGCGCCCGCGAGGCCGGCTCGGGCTCGGTTCCAGCGACGACTTCCAGCATACCGTCAACGCGGCGACTCGAGAGGATCACGGCATCAGGGCCCTGATGCTCGCGCACCAGCCGCATCGCCTCGCGCATGTCCCGTGCCTGATAGCGCCGTACATTCATGGATCAACTCCTGCCTTGCTCGATCATGCCCGCGCCTGAGCGGTATCACCCTTGCCTACGGTGGCCACGACTCGGATGCGTCGATTGTCCGGGATCTCGGTAAAGGCCAGGACGGTGAGACTGCGCACCGCCCCCCTCAACCAACTTGCGATCCAGGACCGGATCTCGGGGGCCACCACCAGGACAGCCGGCGCACCTTCGGACTCCTGCCGCCGCGCGGCCTCGGTTACCGAGCGCTGTACGCGCTCTGCCAATCCGGGCTCGATACCGACGGTCTCGCCTTGACTGCCTTGCAGCGATTTATGCAACAGCTGTTCCAGCGAGGGATCCAAGGCGATCAGGGGCAGTTCGTCCTCCGGGCCGATCAGGTCCTGGACGATCGAGCGTGACAGGGCGACCCGAACTGCCGAGGTCAAAGCGGCGGGATCCTGACTCTTCGCCGAGCGCTCCGCCAAAATTTCGGCGATTGTGCGTAGGTCGCGGATCGAGACCTGCTCCGCCAGCAGGTTCTGCAGCACCTTGAGCACCACGCCCAGCGAGATGGCCTTGGAGCCGAGCAGGTTCTCGACCAGCTTCGGCGAGCGTCGCGAGAGCTGGTCGAGCAGGTGCTGCACCTCCTCATGCCCGATCAGGCGATGCGCATTCTCGCGGAACACCTGCGAGAGATGGGTCGCGATGACGGTCGCGGCGTCCACTACAGTATAGCCAGCGGCCTGGGCGGCATCGCGGTTCGCCGGATCGATCCAGAGCGCGTCCAGGTTGAAGGTCGGGTCCTTGGTCGGTGTGCCTTCCACGGTGCCGAAGACCTGACCCGGATTGATCGCCAGCTCCCGGTCCGGAAACACCTCGGCCTCGGCCGTGGTGACGCCGAGCAGCGAAATGCGGTAGTGGTTCGGGCCGAGTTCTAGGTTGTCGCGGATGTGCACGGGCTGGATGAGGAAGCCGAACTCCTGCGAGAGCTTGCGGCGAATCCCCTTGATACGCCCCATCAGCTGCCCGTCCTGACTGCGGTCGACCAGCGGGATGAGCCGGTAGCCCACCTCCAAGGACACCAGATCGACCGGCGGGACATCCTCCCAGGACAGCTCGCGCTCCTCGGGCGCGGGCAGTTCCATGCCTTCTGGCAGGCGCTCGACCACGTCCGCACCAGCTTCGGCCTTGCGCTTTCCAATCGAATAGCCCGCACCGCCGAGCACGGAGGCCAGACCGAGGAAGACCAGGTTCGGCATGCCAGGGATCAAGCCCAGGATGCCGATGACGCCGCCAGCGACAAAGAGCACGCGGGGGTTGGCAAACATCTGCCCAAAGACCTGCTGCCCCATGTCCTGGGACGTCGAGGCCCGGGTGACGATGATCGCGGTGGCCGATGAAAGCAGCAGCGAAGGCAGCTGGGCGACCAGGCCGTCGCCGATGCTCAGCAGCACGAAGTTGTTGGTCGCGTCCGCCATCGTCATCCCATGCTGGGTGGTGCCGATGACGATACCGCCAAGGATGTTGATGAACAGGATGAGAATGCCGGCGATGGCATCGCCGCGCACGAACTTGCTCGCGCCGTCCATGGAGCCGTAGAAATCGGCCTCCTGCGCCACGTCCTCGCGGCGCGTGCGGGCGTCTTCCTGTGAGATCAAACCCGCGTTGAGGTCCGCGTCGATCGCCATTTGCTTGCCGGGCATAGCATCCAGAGTGAAGCGTGCGCTCACCTCCGAGACCCGTCCGGCACCCTTGGTGACGACCACGAAGTTGATGATCACCAGGATGGAGAAGACCACGACTCCGATGGCGAAATTACCACCCAGCACGAACTCGCCAAAGGCCTCGATCACCTTGCCTGCCGCACCCGTGCCGTCGCCGCCCTTGAGGAGGATGACGCGTGTCGAGGCCACATTCAGGGCAAGCCGCAGCAGGGTCGCCAACAGCAGTACCGTCGGGAAGGCGGCAAAGTCGACCGGGCGCGGCGTATAGACCGCCACCATGACGACGATGATCGACAGGGCAATATTGAAGGTGAAGAGCAGGTCCAGCGCAAAGGGCGGCAGCGGCAGCACCAGCATGCCCAACAGGGCCACCAGCAGGAAGGGCGTCACCAGCCCCATGCGGCCAACGACGCCAAGACGCTCGGCGAAGGTCGTCATCCGCCCTACCTCCGCGCCCGCCGCGCGCTGCGCGGATCCAGATACTCTTCGGGCACCGGCAGCTCGCTTGAGATCTCGGCGTCCGGATCATGGCGCTTGAGCTGATAGACGTAGGCCAGGATCCGCGCCACCGCGACGAAGAGTCCGCCGGGGATCTCCTGCTCCAGCTCGGTCGTAAAATAGATGGCGCGCGCCACCCGCGGAGCCTCGACCAGGGTGATCTCGTGCTCCTGGGCAAGCTCGCGAATCGCCGCGGCGACCTCATCCGACCCCTTGGCCAGTAGCTTGGGGGCGCGCATGGTGGCCGCCTCATAGCGGATCGCCACGGCGTAGTGGGTCGGATTGGTGATGACCACATCCGCCTTGGGGACCTCCGACATCATGCGGCGGCGCGCCATCTCGTGCTGCATCTGCCGGATACGCCCCTTGACCTCCGGCTTGCCCTCGGTCTCCTTGAACTCGTCCTTGATCTCCTGAAGGGTCATCTTCAGCTGCTTCTGGTGATTCCACAGCTGGAAGGGCACATCCATCATCGCCACCACGAGCAAGGCCGAACTCGCGATCAAGAAGATCCAGGAGGCCATGTGCGCAGTCTGCAAGATGGCACTCTCCACCGGCTGCTCGCCCAGGCTGATGAGGCTGCCCCAAATGGTGCTGATCGCCAGTCCGGCGACGGTCCCGACCAAGAAGAATTTGCCGAGCCCCTTCGCAAGCTCCATCAGGCCCTGCACGGAGAAGACCCGCTTGATGCCGCTGATGGGGTTCAGCTTGGAGAACTTGGGCATGAATGCCTTGGTCGCGAAGTTCGCCCCGCCAATCATGATGGGTGCCAGCATGGCGACGGCCGTGAGCACGATGAACAAGGGTACGAGGATGAAGAAGGCGCGCCCAAACAAGTCTTGCAGGTGAGGCACGAGCAGGTTGGTGTCGAAGATCAGGCCGCGCTCTAGCGTCCAGGCATCGATCACGAGGGCGCTAAGCTTGCCCGCGAGGCTGCCCCCGGCCAAGAGCAAGAAGCTGCCGCCCGCCATGAGCATCGCAAAGGTGTTGAATTCGCGCGAGCGCGCGACCTGCCCTTTCTCGCGCGCCTCGCGAATGCGCTTGGCGGTCGGTTGCTCGGAGCGTTCCTGGCCATTCTCATTCTCGGCCATGTCATGCCCTCGTCAGCTGCTGAATGAGCGAAAAGGCCGACATGAGCAGCTCACCGATTCTTGCCGGCAGGCTGGGCATGGTCAGGAGGACGATGATGAATCCGGCGAGCAGAGTCAGGGGGAAACCCACGGCGAAGATGTTGAGCTGAGGCGCGGCGCGCGTGATGACGCCCATGGAGAGATTGACCAGCAGCAAAGACGCGATGGCCGGCAAGGCGATGAGCACGGCTGCCGCATACATGGTACTGCCGAATCCCAGGATCGCCCAGAGATTCTCCGTGGTCAGCCCCTCGGGCGTGATCGGCAAGGTCTCGAAGCTGCGCAGCAGCAACTCGATGAGAACGAGGTGGCCGTTGAGCGCCAGAAAGAGGAGGGTTGCGAGAATCATGTAGTACTGCGACACCATCGGCACCTGAACACCGCCGACCGGATCCATGGTGGAGGCGAAGCCCAGGCCCATGGAGAGCGCGATACTCTCCCCCGCCTGCGTCAGCGCCGAGAAGACCATCTGCATCACGAAGCCCATCGCAATCCCGATGATGACCTGGTGGATGGCGACCACCAGGCCGCCCACGCTCAGGGGATCGATCCGAGCCGTCTCGGTCAGCTGCGGCGCAACGACGAGCGCGAGCAGAAAACCTAAGGAAAGCCGGGCACGCACATTGACGTTGCGGGCGCCGAAGATAGGCGCGACCAGCAGCAGCGCGCTGATGCGCACGAAGGGCCAGATGAAGGAACTCACCCAAGCGAAGATGTCCTCGGCCGCGAAACTCATGCAACCAGCCCTGCAAACCTTGGGCCTAAGCTACCCAATCAAGCCAGGAATGCTCTCGTAGAGCCGGGTGACATAGTCGATGATCAGGCTGAGCATCCAGTGTCCGGCGATGATCAGCACCCCCCCCACGGCGACCAGCTTGGGGATGAAGGTCAGGGTCATCTCCTGGATCTGGGTCGCGGCCTGCAGCAGGCTGATCACAAGACCCACGATGAGCCCGGTGAGCAGGGGTGGCGCCGCCAGCAAGATCATGACCTCGCCGGCCTGCTTACCAATCTCCACCACCATTTCGGGTGTCATCGTCGTTCTCCTCAGGTATAGAAGCTCTGTGCCAAGGTTCCCATCAGCAGCGACCAGCCGTCGACCAGGACGAAGAGCATCAGCTTGAACGGCAGCGAAATGATGAGCGGCGACAGCATCATCATGCCCATCGACATTAAGACGCTGGCGACCACCAGGTCGATGATGAGAAAGGGAAGGAGGATGAGGAAGCCGATCTGGAACGCCGTCTTGAGTTCGCTGATCACGAAGGACGGCAGCAGCAGACTGAGAGGAATATCCTCAGGTGAGTCGAAGCCGTCGAGTCCGCGGATCTCGGCAAACATCGCCAGGTCGGACTCGCGCGTCTGCGCCAGCATGAAGGTCCGCAACGGCTTGACGGCCTTGCTCAGCGCCTCCTCGGTCCCGAGCTTCTCCTGCATGTAGGGCTGCACTGCGGTGTCGTAGATTTCCTCGAAGACCGGCGCCATGACGAAAAGCGTCAAAAACAGGGCGAGCCCCAAGAGGATCTGATTGGACGGTGTCTGCGACGTGCCCAGTCCTTGCCGCAAGATACCTAGCACGATGATGATCCGCGTGAAGGAGGTCATCATGATGAGTGCCGACGGCAGCAGCGTCAGCAGCGTCATCAACAGCAGGATTTGAAGTTTGACCGAGTAGACCTGACCGCCATCCGGCTGCGTGGTGACCGTCACGGCATCCAAGCCGCCGATCTGCCCCCAGGCAATGGCTGGGATCATCAGCATGACCAAAACGCCGAAGCACCGGATGGGCCGGCTCATGAGCGTCCACCGCGCGCCTTCATGCGGTTCAGCAAGCCCGCGAAGTCCGCAGTGGGTAGCTCGTCCGGCGCCACCTCCAGCGGCGTGGCGAGCGTGTGCAGGCGGTGCATACCGCTCGGCGTGACACCGATGAGGACCTGCTCCTCGCCGACTTGAATCAGCAGCAGACGCTCACGGGTCCCCAGGTTGCGCACGGCCAGCACTTGAATCAAGGAAGGTCCCTGCCCCTGCAGACCGGGCATCCTGCGCAACATCCAGGCAAAAAAGACGATGAGGAAGACGACCAGCACCAGCCCGCCCAGCAATTGCGCCAAATAGCCGGCAGACACATGCCCCGATTGCCCGGCGGAGGCTGCCCAGACCGGCCCCGTCACTGCCCAAAGTCCCGCAAGGGCCGCGCTCAGCGCATGACGACCTGGGCGGCGCACCAAGATCACCTGAGCTTGCGAACCCGCTCGCTGGGGCTGATGACGTCCGTAAAACGGATTCCGAACTTCTCGTTGACCACCACGACCTCGCCGTGCGCGATCAGGGTTCCGTTCACCAGGACATCCAGCGGCTCGCCGGCTAGGCGGTCCAACTCCACGACCGAGCCCTGATTGAGCTGCAGCAGATTGCGGATGGGAATCCGGGTGCGCCCGATCTCCATGGCGATGGTGACGGGAACGTCCAGCACCAGATCCAGATTGACCTCTGACGCAGCCGGCGAGCCGGCGCCCGAGAACTCCTCCGGGCTCAGGGGCACCGCTTGATCCTGTCCAGCGCCCGCCGCCTTCGCGCTGCCATTGGCGCCGGCCGGCGCAGCTGCAGCGGCCGGCTCGGTTTCGGTCTCCTTCTGCTCTTCAAGTGCGGCCGCCCAGGCGTCAGCGATGTCTTCGTTCGGATCATCGGCCACGATTTGGTTCCTCGTTTCTGCTATCGGACGGCATCTAGTTGCCGAGCCGCTCTAGGATCTTGATGGCGTTGACCCCTTTGGCCGCACCGAACTTACCCCGGAACAGCGGGATGTCCTCGACATTGAGAATAACGGTATCCGGCAAGTTGATGGGAATGATGTCGCCCGCCTTTATGTCCAGCAACTGCTGCACGGACAGGGTTGCCTCCGTGAGATTCGAGAAGATCTCGACCTCGGCCAGCGGGATCTCCTGCTCCATTGCGATCTGCCAGCGCCTATCCGCGCTTGAACGGTCCGACTGCAGTCCGGTGTCCAGCTGCTCACGGATTGGCTCGATCATCGAGTAGGGAAAGGTGACGTGCAGGTTGCCGCCGCCACCTTCCAGTTCGATGTGGAAGTCGTTGATCACGACGATCTCGGTCGGACTCACGATATTGGCGAATTGCGGATTGACCTCGGCGTTGATGAACTCGAACTCCAAATGCATGACCGGCTCCCAGGCCTTCTGCATGTCCTCGAAGGCGGTATCCAGAAGGTTCTGGATGACGCGCAGTTCCATGGGCGTGAAGTCGCGGCCCTCAATGCGGGAATAGTAGCGACCATCGCCGCCGAAGAAGTTGTCGACCAAACCGAAGACCAGCTTTGGGTCGAAGACGAAGAGCGCGGTGCCATGCAGCGGAAAGACCCGCACTAGGTTCAGACTGGTCGGCACGTAGAGCGAATGGAGATATTCAGAGAACTTGGTCACCCGAGCGCCGATCACCGAGATCTCCGAGGCGCGCCGAAGGAGATTGAAGAGGTGGACTCTCAGATAGCGGGCGAAACGCTCGTTGATCATGTCGAGCGTTGGCATGCGCCCGCGAACGATGCGGTCCTGGGTGGCGAAATCGTAAGACGTGATATCGCCGTCACTCGGACTAGGGTCCGAATCAGTATCGACACCACCGTTATCGACGCCATGCAGCAGCGCGTCGATCTCATCCTGGCTGAGGATATCTGTCTGTTGAGACATCGAAGCGCCTATTGCATGACGAAATCGGTGAAGAGCACTTCGTCGACACCAGCGGGCTCGCCAGCCTTGGTGAGAATACTGATCAGTGATTGCTTCAGCGCTTCGCGCAGCGCGTCCTTGCCTTCCGGGGTGTTGACAGTGGCGAATTCCTGACTCGCGAGCAAGGACAAGAGGTCATTGCGGATCATCGGCGTATGCTTGTCGAGCGCGGCCACAACAGCTTCATCCCGCGTGACGACGGTCATCTTGACGCGCAGGAAACGGGCGGGGCCAGGCGCCGTGATATTGACGGTGAAGCCCTCTAGCTGGTGGTAGATCAGGGGCGCCTGCTCGATCGCCTCGGCGCGTTGCGCGGCCGCCCCCTCGGATCCGTCGCCCGCCTCTTCGGCTTGGTCGTCGGACTGATAGATCAAAAAATAATAAGCGGCACCACCGCCTGCCGCGAGCAGCAGCAGGACGATCAGGATCAGGATAATCCATTTCAGCTTACCGCTGCTCTTGACTTCGACAGACTCGTCTTTCTTCTTATCGGCCATGACTCACTCGTGGAATAGGGACGTCAACTCAGAATCCAGCAAATCAGGGACCAATGCAATCTGACAAGCGCTTGGCAGCCACCCTGACATCCGGTACCTGGAGACACAGCGGCGGGAATGACACTCGGTTGGGACAACAGCCTTGACGCGCCCGGGAGTCGTGCCTCGGCGATCACGGATCTAAGAGGCCCGAGCCCCAAAACCGCCCTTGTCCAGCCAGCTCCATCTTGGGTCACACAAAATAGTCGTGCTGACTCATGCGTCTCGAGAGGGCTCCGACTGCCGTGCCCAACGCCTCATCAGCGTCTTCGATGACGGCGTCAAGCCCCTGATGATCCTCCTGCGTACCTGGATGGCGCTCTGCGGATTCGTCGCGCCCTCCCGCGCGATGCTCGGAGACGCTGACATCGACCAGCGCGACGCCGTCCTGCGCCAAGGCATCCCGCAGGCGCGGCATCGCCGCCTCGAGCACTTCCTTGACAATCGGATGCGGGGTGAGGAACTGCACGCTCGCCTTGTCCCCATCCATGGTCACACGCACGTCCAAGGTGCCTAGGCTCGGGGGATGGAGCTTCATTTCGACAGAGTCGAGTCCCGCTTGGATGGACCATTTGACCTGCTCGGCGAGACGCCCCTCGCCCCCCGGCTGCAGCAACTTGGAGAGATCGAAGATCTGAGCACGCTGCGGACCCGCCTGTGTCTCATTGACCTTCAGACCCGACAAAAAACCCTCTGCATCGACTTGATCGTCGGCCGCCTTCTCCGTTCCAACTGCATCGAACTGAGCGTCCCGTGCATAGCTGCGCCCCATGAGCGCGGCAATGGAATCTGGGATCTCCCCATCACCTTGCGCCGATCCTGCGCCTTGCGCAAGCGAGGCATCAAGACCCTTCATGATCGAACTCGCTGTTCGATCCACCGCAACGCTGCCAAGCTGCGCTTGCAGCGCTTCGACGAACTCGGACAACTCCGTGTCAGACATGCCGGCAAGGTCAGCGGCTGCCGCCCCCTTCAGTCCAAGAGTCCCGGACTCGGCATTCGGTCGTCCGAACCGCGACATCAACTCGGCCAAGCCCGCCTCAAGGACGCTAGGATCCACTTGAGCCGCTCTGCTGGCGATCTGCGAGGAATCGGCCTCTGAGCCCAGGACTGTGCTCAGGGCGACCTGGCCGAGCATGCTCGCCTGCCCAGATAGCGAGGACAGAGCGCCCTCGGCAACTTGCACCTGGCCAGGCGCCGCGCCCCCGAGCGCGGCCGATTGCGCCAACTGCTCGAGCACGAACGCCGGTAGTGCCTCGATCGCTTCGAGACGATCGATTCCCGCAACGGACGAATCCGCATCATGCTCCGCATCCGCTTGCGCGCCGTCCAACTGCCCCGCCTCGAGCCCAGACAGCAAGCGATCCAACGAGGCCAAGGCCCGGCCCTGAGCACTCTCGGCGTCAACCGAATCCAAAGCAGTCTGTCCCTGCATGGCGGAGAGGAAGTGCGCAACCAACGCCTGGTTATCGACCGACTCCAGCGCGTCCGAATCCACGCCATTCTCCGCCAAGAGCCCGCGGATCTGATTGCCCATGGCATCAATGAAGTCGGACTGCGAGCCGGAGTCTAGTGCTCCCTCCTCCACCAGGCCGACATTGAGCAGCTGGGCGAAGAGACCCACTGCCCCAGTTTGAACATTGCCCGATTGCATCGTCTTGATCCTCAGTCGTCCGATCCCGAGAAGCCCAGTCCTTGGTCCTTTTTGAATGCCCTGAGCGTTGCCCACATATCCAGGGCGCTCTGCTGCTTGCGATTCTCTTCGATGGCGTCGACGCGCTTTCGCCGCTCGATCAGCTTCTCCAGCGACAGCGTCTCCTGATGCCGGTCCAGCCAGACGTCGCGCGCCTGATCGACCCGCGTCTGGGCTGCCGCGACCCGCAGCTCCTGCTGCTGCAGCGCCTCGCGCAGCTGCTGATGCATGAGCCCCAGCTGCTTGAGCAGGCGCGCGTCGTTTGGCACCAGCGCGTTGAGGTAGACCGACTGGTACTCGGTGAGCTGGTCGCGCTGTTGCTCGACCTTGCTGAGGTCGGAGCGCCGCTCGGCAAGCGCCACCGCCGCCTCGCTCTCTTGTGCCTCACGGATCTTCAGGAGCCGCTGGAAACGCCGCACGCTCATGCCGCATCACTCCGTCCGCTAGCAGCCTGGATGCCCAGGACATCGAACAAGCCTTGCCGAGCTTGCTCGAAGCCGGCCGCCTCCAGCCGGTCCTGCCGCAGGTAGTCCTCCAGCCGTGGCTGCATCGCAACGGCCTCGTCCAGCGCCGGGTCCGAGCCTTTGCGGTAAGCGCCGACAGCGATGAGGTCACGATTGCGCGCATAGGTCGACAGGAGGCCACGAAAACGAAACGCGGCGCGTTGATGCTCCGACGTCACCACGGCGCTCATGACGCGCGACACCGAAGCGCCGACATCGATGGCCGGATAACGCCCGCTCTCGGCGATTTCGCGCGACAGCACCACGTGTCCGTCGAGGATGGCACGCGCCGAGTCGACGATGGGATCGTTTTGATCGTCCCCCTCCGCCAGCACCGTGTAGAAGGCCGTTATAGAGCCACCGCCCTTGTCGCCGTTGCCAGCACGCTCCACCAGCTGCGGCAGACGCGCGAACACCGAGGCGGAGTAGCCCTTTGTTGCGGGCGGCTCGCCGATCGCCATGGCGATCTCACGGGCGCCCTGCGCAAAACGCGTCAGGGAATCCATGAGCAAGAGCACGTTCAGCCCCTGGTCACGGAAATACTCGGCGATTCGGGTGGCCACCCAAGCGCCGTGCTGGCGCAGCAAGGGCGACTGATCCGCTGGAACCGCCACGACCACGGTGCGCCTGCGCGATTCCACGTCCAAGATGTCGTGGATGAACTCGTTGACCTCACGGCCGCGCTCGCCGATGAGCCCGACCACGATGACATCGGCCTCCGTATGCCGCGTCATCATGCCCAAGAGCACACTCTTACCCACGCCGCTTCCGGCAAAGAGCCCGATGCGCTGACCGCGGCCGACGGAGAGCAGCCCATTCAGAGCCCGAATGCCGACGTCCAGTGATTCGGTCACAGGTGTCCGCGTCAAGGGATTGATGGGACGCCCCTCGATCGAGACGGCCTCCGACGCCCGGATCGGCCCGCCGCCGTCCAGTGGTTTACCGAGCGCATCGACCACCCGCCCGAGCAGCTCAGGCCCCACTTGGATCCGCCGGACCTGCTCCAGTGGCTCGATCCGCGCGCCTGGGATGAGGCCCTCCAGCTGGCCTTCCGGCATGAGAAAGGTCTTCTCGCCATTGAAGCCGACGACCTCCGCGGCCAGGCGCTTGCCGGTGGAGGTATGAATGGCCGCACGCCCGCCAACGGGCAGGCGAATCCCCTCCGCCTCGAGCGTCATACCGACCATACGCGAGAGGCGTCCCTCCGGCTGGGGCGCCAGCGCTTCGTCGATACGCTGGCGTGATTGACTCAGCCGATCCTTGAGGCCGAGGCTCAGCTGCCGCCTTCCCTCCTGCTTGAGTTCATGGATGACCTCGCTCATTGCATTTGCTCCGCATCGTCCTCCGACGTAAGTGCCATCTCGCCAGACTCGTCAGGCTCGGGCTCAGGCTCAGGCTCAGGACCGGGACCGGGACCGGGACCGGGACCGAGATCGGGATCGGGATCGGGATCGGGATCAGGCTCAGGCTCGGGCTCGGGATCGGGATCGGGATCGGTCATCGCGACATCAGGCATCGAAGCCTCGAACTCGGCGCTAACATCAACGGCGTCAATCTCTTGACGCGGCTTGGAGACATCACCCCAAATGGCCGCGATCCCCTGCCGCAAGCGTGCCTCGAGGCTCGCGTCGATGCGACTGGGCCCACTCTCCAGAACACAACCGCCCGGCTCGATCTCCCGATCCGGCACCCAGGAGACCTGCTCGCCGCGCTCCTGGGCATAGCGCTCCAGAATGGCTTGCTGATCGGGATGCACATGGACTCTCAGCGCATACTGCCGCGAGGGCAGCTGCTTCAGCGCCTGATGGAGAACCTGCTGGACCAACTCAGGCCGGATGCGCAGCTCCTCCATGATTACCTGGCGCGCGACGGCCTCGACCAAGGCCAACAGCTCCGGCTCCAAGTCATCCGCTGTGCTCGCGAGTGGATCCGCCAGCTCGCGCGCGACGCCTTCGAGCGCAGCGACAGTCTCACTCAGTATCCGATCCTGCTCCTGCCGCTGTGCTTGCTCGCGTGTCGCGCGCGAGTCCTGCTCGACCCGGGCCTCCTCGGCGGCCTTATCGGCACCCTCTTTGTAGCCAGTCTTGTAACCTTCACGAAATCCAGCCTCCGCGCCAGCCAGCCGTGCGGCCTCCTCGATCGCGGCGATCTCTTCGGACGTCGGGGGCTTGATTACGGGTCCCGTCGCGCGGCCGACGTCCGGTGGCAGCCAACGCTCGACATCGTGCGCCCGTGAGGACTGGGAAGACGCCAAGCCGCTCACAGCATCTGCTCCCCACCCTTGCCGCCGAGTACGATCTCACCGCTGTCGGCGAGACGCCGAGCCGTGGCCAGGATCTCTTTCTGCGCCGTCTCGACATCACTGACACGCACCGGCCCCTTGGTCTCCAGGTCTTCGCGCAGCATCTCGGCGGCACGCTTGGACATGTTGCGAAAGATCTTGTCCTTGAGTTCTTCCTCGGCGCCCTTGAGCGCCAAGACCAAAGATTCGGTGGAAATCTCGCGCATCAGTGTCTGGATACCGCGATCGTCGACATCGACCAAATTCCCGAACACGAACATCAGCTCCTGAATCCTGCTGCCCAGGTCCTCATCGACCTGCAGCACACCGTCCATGATGGTGCTCTCTCTAGAGGCGTCAATGAAGTTGAGAATACTGGCTGCAGTCTTCACACCGCCGATCATCGAAGACTTGGCGGTGTTCTTGCCGGAAAGCTGACGCTCAAGAATCTCGTCCAGCTCCTGCAGCGCGGCCGGCTGCACGCCGTCCAGGGTGGCAATGCGCAGGATGAGATCGGACTGCATACGCTCCGGCAGAAACGACAGGGTCTCTGCGGATTGGTCAGGATCCAGATGAGACAGCACGATCGCGACGATCTGCGGATGCTCATGGCGAATCATTTCGGCCACGGCGCGCGGATCCAGCCACTTCAGGGCCTCCAGACCCTTGGAGTTGCGCCCGATCAGGATGCGGTCGATCAGTCCCTCGGCCTTGTCGTCACCGAGTGCCGAGCGCAGCACGTTGCGCACATAGTCGTCCGCGCCGATCCCGAGCGAGGTCTGATCTTGGACCACATCCGAGAACTCGCGTAGAACCTGATCGATATCAGAGCGCGAGACCTTCTCCAAGGAGGCCATGGCCGTGCCGATCTTCTGGACCTCCTTTGGACCCATATGCCGGAGAATCTCGGCCGCAGCCTCCTCACCCAGGCTCATCATAAAGATCGCCGCGCGTTCGGAGCCGGAATACTTTTTCTCTGTTGCTTCAGTTGCCATCTTCCGCCAACCATGACTTCATGACCTGAGCGACCCGCTTGGGATCCTCCTTGACCATTGCGCGAACGGCATCCAGATCCATCTGCTGCTGATCCGGACCCTTGGGCCCCATGAGGGCGCCCAACGCCGAGGGTTGATGACTGAGGGCGACGACATCATCACCGTCCTCGCCATGCGCTGCGCCGCCGGACTCATCCGTGAGTGCGAGCTGCTCCTCATCGCCATCGGATTCGAGCGCAGCCTGCTCCTCGGGCTCTGGAGGCTGGGGCGCCAGCTGCCTGATGCCTGGACGCACGACCAGCAAGATCACCAGCAAGGCCATCGTGAAGCCGGCCAGTATCTTGGCCAGCTCGAGGAACCAAGGCTGCGTCCAGACCGGTGCAACCTCCTCGTCAAGCGCATCCTGCACGAAGGATGCCGAGCTGACCCGGATGGAATCGCCGCGTGCCTCGCTGAAGCCAACCGCCTCACGCACCAAGGCGCGGATCGTCTCCATCTCCGCCTCGGCACGAGGCACGCGCACCGGCTCGCCGGCGTCGTTGATCTGATCTTGGTAGTCCACCACCACGGCGGTCGTCAACCGCCGAATACCGCCAGGCGTCTCTTGAACGTGGGCGATTGTGCGGTCGACTTCGTAATTGCGCGTGGTCTGCTGGCTGCGACTGCTTGGCACCAATGAAGCGCCCGCCGCTTCGGTACGCTCGCCAACAGCCCCGCCCTGCGGCGGCTGGTTGGTGAGTGCACCGGGAATGCCGCCCGCCCCCGGATCGGCACCGATGCGCTCTTCTTCATTGGTCTGTTCGGAGCGAACTGCGGTGCGATCCGGATCGAAGGTCTCCTGGGTGCGCTCGACGCGCGAGAAATCCAGGTCCGCTGCAACCTGCACGCGAACCCGGTCACGCCCGACGATCGGGGCAAGCAGCGACTGAACACGATTGACATAGCTGGACTCGACCCTTGCAATGTAGTCCAGGCTGTCGAGACTGAGGTTGTTGCCAGCCTTATCGTCGTCGTCCTGGGTAAGCAGCCGGCCGGTCTGATCGACGACCGTGACCCGATCCGGGCTCAAGTCGGGGATGCTTGAGGAGACCAGATGCACGATGGCACCGACCTGCGCATCGCTGAGAGAGCGACTGCCCTTGAGCTGCACGATGACAGAGGCGCTCGGCGGTGTGCGCTCACGCACGAAGACCGAGCGTTCCGCCTTCGCGAGATGCACGCGCGCACTCTCGACAGGATCCAACGCCGCGATCGAACGGCCGAGTTCGCCCTCGAGCGCCCGCTGATAGCGCGCCCCTTCAATGAGTCTGCTGGTGCCGAAGCCCGCGTCCTGCTGCAGCAGCTCGAACCCGATGTCAGCCGACTTCGGCAATCCCTGTCCAGCCAGCAAGAGCCGAGTCTCGGCGATCTTCTGCTGAGGAATTTCGATCCGACCTGTCAAATTGTCGACCTTGTAGGGAACGGCCATCTGTGACAAGGCCTGCATGACCTCTGACGCCTCGGCGCTATCCATCTGACCGAACAGGGGAGCATAGGTCGGCTTGAAGGCCCAAAAGAGGATGGCGGCAGCCGTCACCAGTCCGCCCGCGATCATACCGATCAAGGCTAGCTGACGACCGGCGGACATCTCCGTGAAGGTCTTCACGCCGGTCGACAATGTGGCAGTGAGGGATGTCGCCATGGGTGTCTCTCTTCGCTAGCAGCGTAATCGCGGCGCGATCACACCTGCATACTCATGACTTCTTGGTAGGCCGACAGCAAACGATTGCGGACCTGATTGGTGGCCTCGAAGGCGATGCTCGCCTTGTTCATGGCGATCATGACCTGAGGCAGGCTAACGTTCTCTTCGCCGAGTTCGAACTGGGTCTGCATCACGCTGGATTCTTGCTGCACTTCGTTCACACCGCGGATGGCCTCCTGTAGGTTGGACGCGAAATCGACCCCATCTGCCTGGCGCGCCTCTTTGACCTCTCCAGCGGATGCTGAGCCTTCGATGCGACCCGATTGCGAGAGCGCACGCATCTGCTGCAAGACGCTCTGGATCTGCATTTCGCTCATCTGATTCCTCTCCTCGCTCCCCTCGGGGGCCCCGAGTGCGCCATCTAGAGACCTTATGGCTGAGGCATCGTCAGCGGGCGCAACTCAATGATGCACTTAGCTAGGCAATTTGGATGCCGTCCGAGAGGTCGGCGGATGAGAAGCGTGATGAAGCTCGCAGGACAGCAGGGCCCTAGCCCGATCAGACCTCAGCCAAGAAAGCGCTGTCGGCCACCAGCAGCTGGCTCAAGGCTTTGTCTTGGAGATGCGTTCAGGTTCTCCGCCCGTCATCCATCGGAGCAGCGGCTGATTGAGGAAAAGAGCAGCTAGATGTCTGATTGGCTGCCGCTGCAGGCTGGCGGCCGGCATCAGAAACGTCAAAGACTCGACGCGGCATCTCTTGCGTCGCGCTCGAGCCCGAACTTGCGCATCCGCTCGACCAGCGTCGTGCGGCGCATGCCGAGCCGCCTAGCGGCTCGCGCGACGACATAGTCGTTCTGCTCGAGTGCGGAGATGATCATCTTGCGCTCTACCTCGTTGAGGTACTCGCGCATCTCCGTCCCCTCGGGCGGCAGCATGTCGTCGCCAACGCCAGGCAGGCTCATGCCGGATGGCGGGGGCCCCGCATCGCCTTCGAGCACGGGCAGCGACTCGACATCAGCGGGCCGAAAGCGCGTCGGGAGCTGCGCCAAATCGACGAGCTGGTCGGGATACATGATGGACAGCTGCTCGAGCAGGTTGGCTAGCTCACGGATGTTGCCCGGCCAGGGGTGGGTCTGCAGATGCGCCATGGCGGCAGGCGTGAGGTGCGCCGGCTGCCCGCCCTGCTCGCGCAGCCGCTCTTCGAGGATCGCGGCCAAGAGCGGAATATCGCTCTCTCTTTCCCGCAGAGAGGGCAGCTCGATCGGGAAGACGTTGAGACGAAAGAAGAGGTCCTGGCGAAAATTGCCCGCGTCCACCGCCTCCTCCAAATTGCGGTGGGTGGCCGAAATGATGCGGGCATTGGTGTGGATAGGCTTGTTCGAGCCGACCCGCTCGAAGGTGCGCTCCTGGAGCACGCGCAGGAGCTTGACCTGCATGGGCAGGGGCATGTCGCCGATCTCGTCGAGGAAGAGGACGCCGTCCTCGGCCAGCTCGAAACGGCCGGCTCGCGCCGTGAAGGCCCCGGTGAACGCCCCCTTCTCGTGCCCGAAGAGTTCGCTTTCGAGGAGATCACCCGGAATAGCCCCGCAGTTGACCGCCACGAAGGGCTTGCGCGCCCGATTCGATGCGCGGTGAACGGCGCGCGCAACAACCTCCTTACCCGCACCTGTCTCGCCAAGGATGAGCACCGTCGCTTCCGTCTTGGCCACCTGAGCGATCAGACGTTTCACGCCGCGCATCGCCGGGTGCTGGCCGACCAGGTCGATCTCAGACTCGGTCTCTGATTCGACTCCAAGCTGGAGACGCTGGAGGATCTGGAGCACCGTGCCGGGCTTCAGCGGCGCCTCGGCGATGAAGGCGCGGCGTTTCAGGTCCAAGGACCCACCGTCAAGAGGTTGACACACAACTGGAAGCTTGGCGTGCGAGGACAAGCGCGCGAGAAGATCAGGGATCAGGGTCGCGGATTCGCAAATCCAGATTCCGGAGCAAGTCTCCGCGGCGATCCTGCCAAGTGACTCCAGTTCCACGACGTCGCAGCCCAGGAACTCCAGGATAGATCGCGTTGCGAGCCTGGCAGACGCCTGACCGTAGAGACCTATTCTCATCACCTGATCGGATGCTCCTCTTGCGAGATGTCCGCCACTCCCAAGCGGAGCCGCTCGGCGATGCGCCGCGCCGAGCCCTCAATGGCTCTAGCCCCAGGAATCCGACGCCACACGCCCATAGAATCGTCAACTCTCAGCCATTGTCCCGAGCGACACACCGCATCAGGGTGGTAACCGCTCAACCGCTGCCGCTCATGCGCCGCCGCGCAACCTCGCGCCGGTGCATCCGGAATACCCAGCGACCCAGAGCATCGCGCAGCGCAGGGTCGGGCGAGCGCCAAGAAGCTCCTGCCGCGTCGCCCCTCAGAGCGACAGGCCCAAGCGCCAAAACGAGCGGCTGCGCCAGCCACTGACTGGGATAGATCTGGATGCGCTCGCAAGCGACGCCCAGCACATCCGCCGGCAAGACCAAGCCCTCACCGCTGATGAGAACTTCCACGGGCCTTGGGATTCTGTCTATAAGCAAAGATGACACCAGATCCGTCAGGAGGTCGATCTTGAGTTCCAGTCGCTGAATCTCCGGTGCCGGCTCGTCCTTAGCGAGCACCGGCGGCCCTTCTTCCAGGACCGCAATCGCTTCCAGCAAGTGTGCGGCCGCATCCCCCGTCGTCGCAGGTCGATCACAAGGCGCAGCAGCAAGATCCAAGCTCACCGCGAGGCTATCGCCAAGCACATCTCGCCATTCCTCGATTTTCATGCGTTACCGGAACTCCAACGCAAACCCCTCATGCTTTCGATCCTAACCCGCATATCACCAAGCTCAAAACCGCGAAACCGGTCCCAGGGCCTCACCATCGCGCCGAACAAGCGGACGCTCGATCGCGAGGCCCGCCCATGTGAAGGCTCAGACGACCCTTGGTCAGGGACGCTCGAGAAAACCTCCGCCCTACGCGGGATCTCAGGCTATTATGCGCGAAATCGAAGCTGACACGACCTGTGAGGTGAGCGCATGCTCTCAAGCATCGCAAACATTTACGAACGCCTAGTCATGGAGTGTATCCGAGAGATCTTGGAAGACGGCGCCCTTGCGGCCGACCAAGACTATGCGGACGACTTGGCCTGCATCGCGCTGAACAGCTTGCCGCCCAAGTATGTTCGCCACGCGGTCGATTTCGCCGCGCACCTTGACGACGAGTCGCACAAAACCCTGCGGATTGAGGCGGCAGACGCCGTCGGCAAGGCGCTCGAGACCATGTCACGCCGCTCGAGCACACGCTAGCGGCCAGCGGTAAATTCGCCGAATTTGCTCGCAGCATGGCGCGGAGGCATCTCGCCGAAGCCCACCTCAACAGCCGGGTTCTGGCTCGCTACCTGGCGCCGCCTCAGCCAGACGCTCGAGGCTCGCCTCAGCCATCCGCACCAACCGCAGGAAGCCCTGAAAGCTGCGGGCGTCGAGCGCGCAGCTTGCGTCCCTGCGGTCGGCGTAGACCAGTCCCAAGGGCTGACCACCCAGCCGCAGTGAGCAGGCGAAGAAGCTGTCCGCCCCCGTCAACGCCCGAACCATCTCAGGCATCTCAAGCCCGGCCGAAGGTTCGTCACCCAACCAGACACCGCCGGCATTCTCTACCAGTCCAGCGAAGAGCCCAGCTTCCGACATGGGCAGCACGAAGCGGTTGAAGCCCGGCTCGAAATCCGTGCCGATCAGATGCTCGGCCCGCACGGCGTGGCGCTCCGGATCATAGAGGGCAACGACGACTCGGCTCAGACCGAGCCCGCGATGAAGCCCCCTGAGCATGGTCCGGAAGATCGCCGTTCGGTCCTCACAAACCTGCCTGCCCTTCGAGATCCCTTCGAGATCCTGCTCCGCCCGCGCGTAGTCGTCCGCTCGCGGCGCAAGACAGAAGAGCGCCTCGCATGGCAGCGCGGCTTCGCCGGACTCCAGTGGCAATGGAGGCAGCGGCTCGAGCGCGTAGGTATCGACCCCCACATTAAAGTTGTCCAGCACGCGATTGATGCGCGCTCGCAGCGCGGCGACATCCAGGTCCAAGAGCCCAGCGACGAGACGGAGATCCTGTCCCTGCATGGGATGCGGCCATCCAGCGCAGGCATATCTCGCAATCTGAGTAGCCAACATCACGCACAGCGTCCGCGGGTGCTGGGCATTGCGCGCACGCATCGCCTCCCGAATCAGCAGAGGAAGCTCCCAAAGTCCGGCCAGGCGGTAGCCAATGGTCTCCAAACTCTCGCCGAGCGTGACGTACTCAACCTCGTGCGGGTAGGCATTGCAGCGCCCGACCATGTCGAGATAACGCTGCATCCTGGCATCGCCGTGCGCGATCAGGTAGCGCTCACCCAGATTGTGCAAGAGCGCTGCGAGACTGATCTCGGCTGGGAAGCGATCGCGGTCCAGCTCTGCCCAATCCAGCGCCAGCAACGCAGACAGGACGGCGCGACCCGCGGTCTGCCGATAGGCCTGGATCCGCGGCCTATCGCCGAGACTGCGCTCCGAGGCGGCCTCCCCTGCCAGTCGCGCCAGCGTCCGTGTGCCAAGCATCTGGGCCGCCTCCTCCAGCGACCTGAGCTGGAAGCTGGGATGTCGGCGCGGAACGGCATTCGCGCGCTGGAGCACGCGCAGCGCCAGCGCCGGGTCACGCAGAACGACCCCCGTGATGCGTCGCAGCGGCGCCAGCTCGTCCCGAAGCACCTCGGCGAGCGCAGCGGAGGTTTGCGATAGGAGCGGAAGCTCATCAGGCCTGGCATTGGTCGTTAGGTTGGCAAACCAGCGCGCTGCCATCTTCCGGTGCCTCCTGGGTGAATCGATTTCATGACACGGGTCGCGACTTTGATGCGAGATCCCACGCCCTGCGTCCTTTCCCGTTATTATCAGACGTGATCGGGATGCACGCGAGGCGCGCTACAGGCCGCTCGTCGGAGCATCTCTGATCGCAACCGAATCAACCCCGTGAACGGGAGCCGATCACGTGAATCTGATCATTGGCTCGGTCATCGTGCTGGTCGGAGTGCTTGGTGGCTTCGCCTTCCAAGGCGGACACCTGATCTCTTTGTGGCAACCCTACGAGCTGATGATCATACTCGGCGCCGCTGGCGGCGCCTTCATCATGGCCAATCCGATGAGCTTGGTGCTGCGGATCTTCAAGAGCATCCCGGCCATTTTCATCGGCACCAGGTACAAGAAGGCCCACTATCTCGACGCGCTCGCCTTCATGTACGAACTCTTCAACAAGACGCGCAAGGAGGGTCTCATTGGCGTCGAGTCCGATATCGAGGAGCCCGAGAACAGTGCCCTCTTCGCAAAGTATCCACTCACCTTGGCGGATCACCATGCCACCGCGTTCATCAGCGATTACATGCGCCTGGTGATCAGCGGCAACATGAACCCCTTTGAGCTGGACAACCTCATGGAAGTCGAACTCTCCGCCCACCACGAGGACGCCGAAGAGGCCTCGCACGCCATACAGCGGGTCTCGGACGCACTGCCCGCCTTTGGTATCGTGGCCGCCGTCCTTGGCATCGTGCACACCATGGCCGCCTTGGGCGGCCCCATCGACGAGATCGGCGGTCTGGTAGCTGCCGCCTTGGTCGGCACCTTCAGCGGCATTCTCATTGCCTACGGTTTCGCTAGCCCCATCGCCACCGTGCTCGCCCGCCTGGCGGCGGAAGAGACGCGCTTTCTGTCCTGTCTGAAAGCCTGCATTCTGGCGAACGTCCAGGGCTACAGCCCGCAGATCGCCGTCGAGTTCGGCCGCAAGGCCATGCCGCCGGAGATTCGACCCAGCTTCGTCGAGTTTGACGCGCACCTGCGCGGGACGCGCTGAGGGGGACGAATCGTGTCACTCGACGAATCCAAACAGCCCATTGTCATCAAGCGTGTGGTGAAACACGGCGGCCATCACGGCGGCGCTTGGAAGATCGCCTTCGCCGATTTCGCCACCGCAATGATGGCCTTCTTCCTGCTGTTGTGGATCCTCGGCGCCACCACGGAGGAGCAGCGCGCAGCCATCTCGGAATACTTTCAGAACCCATCGGCCTTTAGCGGCCAGAGCCAGGCCCCGTCCGAGATGACGGGAGAGGGAACCGGCTCCAAGCCCTCGATCATCGAATTCGAGGGCGCCATTGGCATGGGCAATGAGTTGGCGCCAACACCGCTCGCCGAGGAGCAGATCGACGACAGCAGTCATGAGCAGGACGCCGCGCGCCTGCAAAGGCTCGCCGATCTCCTCAATCGCGCGCTCGACCGCAGCGAAACCTTCGCGCCCTATAAAGAGCAGCTGTTGATCGACATCACGCCGGAGGGCCTGCGCATCCAGATCGTCGACAAGGAGAACCGCTCGATGTTCGGCCTCGGCAGCTCACAGCTGAAGCCCTACACGGCAGACATCCTGCACGAGCTGGGCGCATTGATCAATCAGGTGCCGAACCGCCTCAGCATCACCGGACACACCGACGCCAAGCCCTTGGCCGGCTTCAACTACAGCAACTGGGAACTCTCGACCGAGCGCGCCAATGCAGCCCGCCGTGCCCTGATCGAGGGTGGCATGCAGGCAGACAAGATCGGCCGTGTCGTTGGCCTCGCATCCACGGCCCCATTCGACCGAAATCAGCCGAACAACCCGGTGAACCGCCGCATCAGCATCATCGTCATGACCCAAGAGGCCGACGAGGCCATCCATCAGGAAACAGGGGGCATCGCGGACCTGACCGGCCAGACCGATCCAGCCGATATCCAGCCGCCAAGCACCAGCCGCCCGCCCGATCCTTCTTAGGCGATTTACGCGAAAGAACTTACCCGCAGTTTGGTCGGATGAGGATATCCCATTTGGGCAAAGTGGAACTGCGCT